>DATJGL010000200.1:0-11684 GCA_035495075.1 Gemmatimonadales bacterium | reverse complement strand
GGCATCGCCGCGGCTTGGCTTGGGCCGCTCGCGTTGGCGTGGGTTGTCACGGCCTGCGCATCGTCCCAACGCCCCGGCAATGCAGGCCAGCCCTCACCGGCTCCATCTCAACCTCAGGAGCCCGCGGCGCAGCCGGCCAAGCCCGAGCCTCCCCCGCAACCGCCCGCGCCCGACGAGTGCGCAATCAACCGGTACACCCCGGCGGGCCGCGACACGGTTCCGGTCGCAGCCCCAGCAGAATTTGTGGACCGCCAGCTGTACGAAACTCTTGTCCGTTACGATTGCACCGGCCGCGTTAGGCCGGGACTTGCGCAGACCTGGCGTTCTGAGGATGGCGGGCGGGTCTGGATCCTGACCCTTCGGCCGGACGCCCGGTACTGGGATGGCGTCGCGGTGACTCCCCAAGCAATCGCTGCGAGTTGGGCGGCCGATTCCGCCGCTGGCCCTGCGGTGCAGGCGGCCGGCATTCTTGCCGTCGCTACCGCCGGTGAGCGTGACCTTCGCTTGACGTTGGCGCAGCCGCACGATTCACTGCCTCCCGGGCTCGCCGATCGTGCCCTCGCCCTGACTCGGCAGGCGCCTGATGAGAAGCGGCTAGGGACCGGCCATTATCGGCCGGCCCCGGCGGGAACCAGCCCGCTGACACTGCTCCCGGCGGATGGCAGCGCTCACGGAGTGGTGCGGGTGTTGGCGACCCGGGACCTCCGCGACGCACTCGACGCCGGAGCCGATCTCGTCGTGACCGACGACCCAGCCACTCTGGACTATGCCGCGGCTCGGCCCGAGCTGTCTGTTATGCCGCTCCCGTGGAGCCGTACTTACGTCCTGGTGTTCCCCAATCGCGCCGGCCTCGCGCTCGACAGCGCGTCGAGCGGCAGACTGCCGGAAACTCTGGCTCAAGATGTGGTCCGGGTTGACGCTCGGCCTGCCCAGCCGCCGTTCCCCTGGGGCAGCTGCGCCGGCCCGCTCCCGACCGGCGGCCCTCGAGCCGCCGCTCCAAGCGCGCGGCTCGGCTATCTCGCCGACGACAGGACGGCGCGTGACCTGGCGGCGAGAATCGTGGCGATCGGCGCGGCCCCGGCCCGCTCCATCGTCGGTCTCGACTCGGCCGCGCTTCGCGAATCAATCCGTGCCGCCCGGGAGCCGGCGTACGTCCTCGCCGTTCCCAAGCGACCGCTCATTCCCTGCGAGGGGCCGACCCTCTGGCCCGCAGACATCACGATCATCCCCTTGGTAGAGACGCGTGCTCATGTCGTCGTCCGCCGGGGCGCGCCACCGGTAACCGTTGACTGGGACGGCGCGCTCCGCCTTGCGCCGGAGGCGCCGTGAGCTTCCGGACTCGCCTGCTCCTCGCCTTCATGGTCGTCCTCCTGATCCCGCTCGGCGTGCTCGCGTTCGGCGTGCGTCGTGAAATGGACCAGCGCCTGACCGCGGAATACGATCGCCGGGTCCATGCCTTGGCCGATGTGGTCCAGGACGATCTGCGGCGCCGGAGTGGCGAGGTCGCCGCCCGGCTCGCCGCGCTGCGCGACGATGTCGGCTCGGACAATCGGTTCCGCCTGGCGGCGGTGCAGGCCGACCCCGCCGCTCGGGGCTGGCTGCTGGACTACGCCGGCGGTGCGATGCAACTCGCCGGCCTGGCTCTGCTCCAGATCCAGGACAGCAGCGGGCGAATCCTGAGCTCCGGGCACTTCCGCAACGAGTTCGACCGGCTGGACCCCGATCTGCCCACTTTGCTTGCGCAGGCAAGCGATACGCTGACGATCGTCAGAGCGCGGACTGCGGAAGGGGACTTCCTTGCGTTGGCACGTCTCGATTCACTTCGCGTAGCCGGCAGACGATACACGCTCGTCGGAGGCGTGGCACTCGATCCGCGTCACCTGGGCCAGGTCGATTCGGCCGGTGGGCTTGCGGTAGAGCTGCTCCGACCCGGGGCCGACACGACCCCTGCGTCGGCCGGCGTCGTCGCAGTCCTCAGCGTCCCGTTTCTCGATCTCACCGGCGCCGACCGTCGTCGACTCGACACCGCGCGCGTGCTCGTCACCCAGTCGTTGAGCCAGCTCGACGCTCTTCGCCGAAGCGTGAACGGATGGCTGCTCGCCGCGCTCGGCTTGACGACGGCGGCCGCACTGCTCGCGGCCGCCTGGCTCGCGCGACGGGTTTCCCTGCCCCTCGCCGAGTTGGCTCGCAAGACCGAGACGATCGATCTGGACCGGTTGGACGGGGACTTTGCCACCGAACGCACCGATGAGATCGGCGCTCTATCGCGCCTCCTCGGTGCCATGACCGCCCGGCTCAGGCAGAGCACCGGCCGGCTTCGGGAGGCGGAGCGTCGAGCCACCCTGGGCGATGTGGCGCGGCAGGTGAACCACGATATCAAGAACGGTCTGGCGCCGATTCGCCATGTGCTCCGACACCTCACCCAGGTCGCAGCTGAGGAACCGGCCAAGCTCCCGCAGGTGTTCGAGGAGCGCCGGGGCACGCTCGAGTCCAGTGTCGGATACCTCGACACCCTGGCTGGGAACTACGCCCGCCTTACCCCCGCGATGGCGCAGCGTCCCTGCGCGCTTAACGAGGTCGTACGGGAGGTTGCGCGGCTGTGCGAGGGGCGAGCGCCGCTCCGTCTAAGCCTCGCCGTTGACCTTCCGCCGGTGCGGGGCGATGAGCTAGCCATTCGTCGGGTCCTCGAGAATGTGGTCGGCAACGCAGCCGACAGCCTGGACGGGAAGCCCGGCGCGTCAGTCACCATCACGACGGAGCGCGCCGGCGAGCATGGCGCGCCGCTGGTCCGCCTCGTGGTAACGGACGAAGGTCGCGGGATGACGCAAGCCGAGCTCGACCGCGCATTCGACGACTTCTATACGACCAAGGAACGTGGCACCGGGCTGGGATTGACGATCGTGCGCCGGTTGATCCAGGACCTGGGAGGCCGTCTGCGAATGGAAACCGAGCCGGGTCTCGGCACGCGGGTGATCATCGAGCTGCCGGTGGCCCAGGCGTAACGGCAACACTAGAGGAGATACCGCGCGTGACGTTGGTGCTTGTGGTGGACGACGTGGCGGCCCTGGCCGAACAGTACGCCTACGACCTGAAGCGGCTGGGTGACTATCAGACCATGGTCGCGATCGGCGGAGAGCAGGCCGTCGACGCAATTGCGCGCGAGGCCCCCGACTGCGTCGTCCTCGACCTCGAGATGCCCGGGGTGGACGGCTTCGATGTACTTCGAGCGCTCGAGCGTCGCGGCGCCGATGTCCCGGTGATCGTGTACACCGGTACCGGGAACTTCGATCGCTGCATTCAGGCCGTCCGGGCGGGGGCGGCCGGGTTCATCGACAAGAACGAGCCGATGGAGCGAGTGGTGCGCGACATCCAGACCGTGCTCGAGCGTCGCAGACTCGAGGCAGAGGTCAAGTCCCTCCGTCGCCGCCTCGACGTCGAAAGCTCGCTCCTGGGCGACAGCGAGGCCATTCGGAAACTCCGCGAGACGATCGCGAAGCTGGCGCCGATCCCGAGCCCCATCCTGATCATGGGAGAAAGCGGCTCGGGCAAGGAGCTGGTCGCTCGCGACCTACATCGGCTGGGCGCCGATCCCAAAGCCCCTTTCGTGGCTCTGAACAGCGCCGCGCTGCCGGAGTCACTGGTCGAGAGCGAGCTGTTCGGGCATGAGCGTGGCGCTTTCACCGGGGCGACCGCAACGCGTCGCGGGGCGTTTGAGGCCGCCGAGCACGGTACCCTGTTCCTGGATGAGATCGGCGAGCTGCCGCTGCCGGCCCAAGCCAAGCTCCTTCGCGTGCTCGAGGAGCGGCGCGTCACCCGCCTCGGCGGCAACCGGTCTCTCCCGGTAGAGGCCCACATCGTGGCCGCGACCAATCGCGACCTCGAGGACGAGGTGGGTGTCGGCCGCTTTCGACAGGACCTCCTGTTCCGCCTCAATGTCCATGTCATCCGGGTGCCTCCGCTGCGTGATCGACGCTCAGACGTTCCCGCACTGGCGGATGCGTTTCTGACCGGGATCTGCGAGCGATTCGGGATTCGCAAGAAGAGGATTTCCGGTGACGCGCTCGATAGCCTCATGGCTTACGACTGGGCCCGCAACAACGTGCGAGAGCTTCGCAACGCGGTTGAACGGATGGTGATCTCGGCCGACGGAGATGTGATCGGGCCGGAGCACGTCCCGTCGGAGATCGTGGAGGCTTTGCCACCGAAGGCCCCGGGACGCGATGGCCGGTCATACCAGGCGCTCCGCACCGAGGCGGAGCGCCAGATCGTGATTGCCGCGCTGGAGCGGAACGGCTGGCACGTCACCCGCACGGCCGAAGAGCTGGGCCTGGCGGATCACGCCAGCCTGCTCAAGATCATGCGCCGGCTCGGTCTCCAGCGGCCTTCTTCCTAGTCGTGTCCGGCAGGACACGGCGACTCCCGGCCGACGTGTTCCGCCGAACACGTACACCTGGCCTCTCTGATTTCCTGCGCTGTGCCAAGCGCATTCGCCAGCACAAGTTAGCAGACATCCGCAGTCCAATCCGGACGCGGCCCTCCGGTTGCTTTTCTCCCCGGCGTCCCGTTCACCACCACGCGCCCGCCGGCGCCGCACCGAGGAGCAACCATGTCGTTCGCCAGCCCGCTCACCCGCCTGACGCTCGTCACCGTGTCGCCTCTGATGGCATTGGTCATCGGATGCGGCTCCGGCGATAGCGCCAACCCCCCGACCGTCGCCACCAGCATCGCCTCGGATACCCGACCCACGGTCACGACATCGGCGAGCACAGGCACGCCCGGCACGCCCACGCCGGTGAGCTACGAGAGCGCCGAGGCCGCGTACTCGGCACAGAGATATCCCGAGGCGACCGAGTTGTTCTCCCGCTATACGGAGCAGAAGCCCGAGAACCCGTGGGGCTTCTACATGCTCGGCCTGGCTTCGTGGAAGGCAGGTAACCTCACCCAGGCGGAGGTCGCCTTCGACCAGGCGCTCAAGCTAGACCCTAAGCACCAGAAGAGCTGGCTCAATTCGGCCCGAGTGCTGCTCGAGCAAGGACGCGCCGACGAGGCGCTCGAACGGGCGCAGACGGCCATCGAACACGATTCGGCGTCTGGCGAGGCCTGGCGCGTACTCGCCCGTGCGCAAGTCGACCTGGGCAAAATCGACGAGGCGGTGGAAGCCAACCGCCACGCCATTGCGCTGGACGAGCGCGACGTCTGGGCAATGAACAACCTCGGCCTGATCTACATCGAGCGGGGTCAGTACGCCGAGGCCTTGCCGCCGCTGGCCCGCGCAACTCAGCTCAAGCCCAACGCGCCGGTCTTCCAGAACAATCTGGGGCAGGCCCTGGAGCGGAGTGGATATCCCGTTGCGGCTCAGGCCGCATACGAGGCGGCCCTCGCAGCTGACAGCACCTATGCCAAGGCGTCGATCGGCCTCGAGCGCGTGGCCCATCGTAATCAGGATTCGACGGCGACCGAGGTTGACGTCGCGAGTCTCGCCCGTGATTTCCAGCTCTCGGTGGAGCAGTGGCGGGATCAGTTTGCCAACGTCTCGCCAAGCGAGCCTGAATCCGAGAGCGATACGCTCACCACCAGCAGCATGGCCCGGGACTCAACACCCGAGGTCCTGAGCCAGCCTGACTCGAGTCACTGAGCGAGGCAGGCCTCTCGAAAAAACGCGGCGGTTCGCCGAGGCTACCGGCGGGCCGCCGCGGTCTCGCCTGATTGCCCGGTTTGATCGAGAAGGGACCTCGATCAAATTGGAGGCCTGTCTGCACGTCACCTAATCAATGGCTCGTCCTCCACGGAACTCCGATGGCCAACTTCAGGCTCCGCGCCCCGCTTTGCGTTTGTGTCGCCGTTCCCGCCATGCTCGCAGCCCAGCAGCCGCGCCCCGACACTTCCGCGATGCCCACCATCGCGGCAAGAACCGTCGGCCTCGAGCGCCGGGATGGCTTTGTTCCCGTCGTGCTCGATCGCCGCACAGGAAGCGCATGGCTCCAGCTTCCCGCTGGGGGGACACGGCTCCTCCTCTGCGCGACGCTTGCGACCGGCCTGGGATCCAATCCTGTCGGGCTGGATCGCGGCAAGGTAGGCGGCTGTTATGTCGCGCGGTTTCAGCCGGTCGGCTCGACCCAGATTCTCGTCCTGGAGAACTGGCGGTTTCGCAGCACGCTCCCCGGCAACCCGGCGCACGCGAAATCGGTGGAGGAGGCGTTCGCACCCAGCACGGTGGCCAGCTTGCCGGTAGTTGCTCAGGACAGCGGCCGCGTCCTAGTGGACGCAGCGGAGCTGCTGAGACGCGACTGGCTCGATGTTGCGGGCACCCTCGAACAGACGGGGCAAGGGGGCTACGCCGTCGGCCGCGAGCGGTCGTTCGTCTACGAGCCTGCAACTCGAGCGTACCCTCAGAACACCGAGCTCGAGATGGCGCTCAGCTTCGAGGCCAAGGCCCGGCCCGGCGCCATCGTCGCGACCATCGCACCGGACGGACGCGCCTTTACGGTTCGCCAGCACCTGACGCTGGCCCCGCTGCCGGATGACGGCTATCGGCCCCGCGACCTCGATCCACGCATGAATTTCTTCTCGGTCCATTTCAAGGACTACGCACAACCAGTCGAGGCGCCGCTCGAGCGACATTGGATCGCCCGGCACCGCCTCGAGCGCGAGAATCCCTCCGATCCGAGGAGCCCCATTCGGAATCCCATTGTTTACTACGTCGACCGCGGCATCCCCGAGCCGATTCGTACTGCTACGCTGGAAGGCGCACGGTTCTGGGTCGAAGCGTTCGACCGTGCCGGATTGAAGGGTGGCTTCAGGGTGGAGTTGCTTCCCGAGGGCGCCGATCCGATGGACATCCGATACAACGTCGTCCAGTGGGAGAATCGCAACGAGCGGGGGTGGAGCTTCGGCGAAGCGCTGGTCGATCCGCGAACCGGCGAGATCGTGAAAGGGCTCGCCAACATGGACTCGCATCGCGGGCGCACGGCGTATAACCTGGTGGCCGCCCTGGCCGGCGCCGAGACCGCGGCCGATACGCACTTCGTTCTCGGCCGAGTCCGTCAGGTTACCGCGCACGAGATCGGCCACACGCTGGGGATGGCGCACAACTACATCGCGTCAAGTTACGGCCGCGGCTCAGTTATGGACTACCCGGCGCCGCGCGTGAGGCTCGGCCCCGACAGCGAGATCGACCTGAGCGACGCCTATGCGACGGGTCCGGGCAAGTACGACGTGCTCTCGGTGCGCTGGGGCTACGGCATCTTCCCGCCGGACCACGAAGCCGATTCCCTGCGCGCCATCGTCTCCGAGGCGCTGCGCGACGGACTTCTGTTCCTGAGCGATGCCGACGCCCGCCCGGATTTCGCCAGCGATCCGCGGACCAATCTCTGGGATGATCAGGCCACGCCCGAGGCCTTTCTTCGCGACCAACTTGCCGTTCGTCGCCGGGCGATGGCGCAGTTCGGACTGCGCAATATCCGGAACGGAGAGCCGGTCGCCACGCTGCAGGAGCGGTTTGCCCCGCTCTACTTCTTTCACCGGTTCGCCGTTCGCAGCGTCGCGAAGGTGATCGGCGGCGTCGAGTATCAAAACGCTGTTGCCGGAGACGGCCAGCAGGAAACCCGCGTCATCCCCGGTCCACGTCAGCGGGCCGCGCTCCTTCAGCTGCTCGGCAGCCTCGCCCCGCGCGAGTTGAGCATCCCGGATACCATTCTGATACTCCTGGGTCCCCGGCCGTTCGGCTACCCGGACTCCGTCGAGCTTTTTCGTTCCCGGGCCCAACCGATCTTCGACGAGTTCGGCGCCGCCGGCGCCATGGCGTGGCTGGTCCTCGACCCGCTGCTTCAGCGCGATCGCCTCGCCCGTCTGATTCAGCAGGCGGCTCACGACCGCTCCCAGCTGAGCCTGGGTGAGTTGCTCGCGACCATGAAAGCAAAGATCTGGGACGCACCGCCCGAGCGTTCACCCCGCGATGCCGCTCTCCGTCGCGTGGTCCAGCTCGGCTACGCCGAGCGACTGATCGGATTGGCGGCAGACAGCGGAGCCGCCGGCGACGTGCGGGCTGCGGCGGAGCTCATGCTGGGGACGTTGCGGTCCGACGCGAGTCGCCGAGGCGAGGCCGTCGGCGCGCCGCTCGAGGCACGAGCCCATTGGCGGGCCATTGCGGCCGGGATCGCGGCTTGGCAGCGCGATCGCACAGTACCTGCTGCGAACGCGCTGCCGGCGCCGCCGGGTGACCCATTCGGAGTATACGACGAGCCTTAGGCCATCAGGCTGCGCCCAAGCTTTCCCTACCTCGCGGGAGCCATCACTCCAGCGCGGACCCGCACCCGGTGCCGCAGTCCGTTGAGCGCGAGGAGGTGGAGCAGGATCGACACCGGCACTGCAAAGACAGGGATCAGGACCAGCGGAAATTGCTGCAGGGCGACCGCGGGGGCAGCAGGCTGACCGGGTGCAAGCAGGGGCACCAGCAGTCCCGACCCCATTCCCACCGCGACCACCAGATCAAGTAACCCGAACACATTCCACGCCAGAGCGAGCGTTCGGCTGCCCGGCGCTCCGCGGAGAAGCGCGAGAGCTACCAGCGGCGCCGTGAGGCCAACGCCGACGTCACCCCAGCCAGCGGGACGCGCAAAATGCGCCGGCAGCTGACCCAGGCTCAGCAGGATGGCGAAGACCGCCCCGATGGCGCGATATACCTGCACTCCGATGACGGCCGGAAGTGCCGCAGCGGCAAGCGTGCGGCGGGAACTCGATGATAGGGCGAGCGCAACGAGGACCACGGCTGGGGCGGCGCCGGCCAGTAGCAACACAGGAGGAACGGCACCGGTGTTCTGGCCGACCAGCGAACCGAGTCTGGGCGCCACGAAGAAGGCCACGAGAAGCCAGACTGCCAGATATGTGGCGATGCCGATCGAGACCCGCCCCTGCGCGGCGACCGGCAAGCCGCTCCGCCGGGCTGAGCGGGAAAAAATGGACCAGACGGCGATTGCGATCGCGACATTGGTCGCGGCGACGATGACGGTGATGTACCAGGGGATGACGGGGGACACGGGAACGCTCCTTCTCCAGCTAAGACCTTCGCACTCTAGACGCGTTGCTTCCCTCGGCGCGATAGCGCGGTCGGTGTGATCGCGCCGTTATGTGTATATGCATATAATTCTGCGGAGGCGCAAGCCCCGGGTATGCTCCTGGGTTACGGCCCGATGGTGAAGACGGAGCGGCCTGAGAGCTAGGCGCGCTCCCGCTCTGGTTGACGACCGAGCTTGTTTCGGCCTATATTCGGTTCGAGATGCCGAACATAACCCGAAGCGACCATGGCCCACTCTCCCCCACCGTCTGCGCCCCCAGCCAGCCGATCCCTTCCCCTGCGTCGCTTAATGCCCTCCTCACCCGTGTCTGCCCCGAATGCGGCGGGCCGGTCGTGCGGGCTTCGGGTTGCGCCGGCTGTCCCCGCTGCGGTTGGGGGTCCTGCGGATGACGCCAGTGGCTGTCCGAACCCTAGAAGCCGAGCCTGGCATCAAGCGCCAGCTCGACCTGCTTCCGTCGTCTCCGCCGGTGGAGCCCGGCGGGCTGGTCCCGCTCGAGCGGCGAGCTCGGGGAACCGAATTTCTCTCCGCTCCGGTGCGGTCCGTCCTGAATACGCCGGCCGCCACCCATATGCCTTTCTGGTCGCTCAATCCCTACGTCGGATGCGAATTCGGCTGCACCTACTGCTACGCCCGCGACACCCACCGATATCTGGTGGAACGGATGGGCGGCAACGTAGAAGAACTGCCGGCGTGGCAAGCATTCGAGCAGCGGATCATCGTGAAGCCGGACGCTGCAGTTGTACTGACGAGGACGCTCGATCCAGCCAAGCTTGGAGGAACACCGCTGGTCATCGGCACCGCCACCGACCCCTACCAGCCCGCAGAGCGGCAGTTCCGACTCACCCGCCAAGTCCTCGAAGCCCTCGTGCCATACCGAGGACTGCGGATCGGTCTGATCACCAAGTCACCGCTCGTCACCCGCGACCTCGATGTGTTGCGTCGGCTCAGCGAGCGACACGAAGTCACCGTCAACATCTCACTCGCCACGCTGGATCGGCGGCTCGCGCGCCGGCTCGAGCTTCGCTCCCCGGTGCCGGGCGCACGGCTCCGAGCGTTAGCCCGGTTGACGCGCGCCGGAATCCGCGCCGGCTTGCTGATCGCACCGATCGTTCCTTGCGTCACCGACGGCCGGGCCGCACTCGATTCGCTCTTCCGGGCAGCGAAGGAGGCCGGTGCCCACTTCGTGGTTGGGGCGGCGCTCCGTCTCGGCCCCGCGGCGCAGCACCGCTTCCTTCCACACCTCGCCCGCGAGTTTCCCAACCTGGTCGAGCGATACGAGCAGCACTATGCGGGCCGCACCTCGGTCACACGCACCTATCAGGAGGCCCTTACCCGGCGCCTCCGGGCCCTCCGCCGCAAGTATGGCCTGGCCGACGACCGCTTCCGTCCGCTGGCCGAGCCCGACCAGTCACCCGACGGACAAGGGCAACTCTTCAACGGCTGATTGTCCGGCCTAAGGAATTTCCAGGACCAGCTTGCCGAAGTTCTCGTTGCGCTCCATCACGCCCTGCGCCTCTGCGATCCGCTCCATCGGATAGACCTTGTCCACCACGGGACGCAGGACCGGCGAGCCGCCGTTCGGCTCGAACAGCGGCAGCAGGCGCGCATTCAGCTCACCCACCAGGGCAGCCCGTTCATCGGCGCCGCGAGACCGCATCACGCTGCCGATGATCTCCAGTCTCCGATGGAGCAATTGGTCCAGCTCGATCTCGCCCTTTCGTCCACCCATCAGCCCGAGAATGACGAGACGTCCCCTCGGAGCGAGAATTCCGAGGTGCTCGGCCAGCACCGGGCCGCCAATCACGTCCACTATCAGGTCGACCGGCCCGCCCACGCCGTCTCGCAGGCCGGTGCGGCTGGTGTCGATGCCGACGTCAACACCATAGGCGGCGGCTCGAGCCAGCTTCGCGGCGCTCCGGGACGTGCCGATCACCGTAGCGCCGAAGTGCTTGGCGATCTGAGCGGCGGCAGTCCCCACACCGCTTCCAACCGCATGGATGAGCACCCGCTCACCGGCCTCGAGCCGGCCGCGGGTCACCAGCGCGTCGTACGCGGTATAGAAAACCTCGGGAATAGCTGCCGCGTCGGTGAATGACAGACTCCGGGGCATCGGCAGCACTTCCACGTCCCGCACCGCAAGCAGCTCGGCCTGCGCCCCGCCGCCGACCAGTCCCATGACACGGTCGCCCAATTGCCACCGTGTGACGCCGGGTCCGAGAGATTCGATCTCTCCGGCGTATTCCAGACCCGGGATGTCGGCCGGCCAACCCGGTGGCGCGGAGTATCCGCCCTTGCGTTGATAGATATCAGCCCGGTTGAGGCCTGCAGCTCGGACTCGTACACGAACCTGGCTCTGGCCGGCCGTTGGGGCCGGTACTTCATTGATGGCGATGACCTCGGGGCCGCCGGCGGTGGTGTAGGTGACAGCTCGCATGGACCAACCCTAACCCCTCTTCGCCTCATGCGCTGGCTACCACTGCTTCTCACCACTCTTCTCGCCTGCTCCGACTCGACCGCGCCGGGCGATCTCCCGTTGGCTCTCGAGACCGTTGCGACCGGGCTCGAGTTCCCTCTCGACTTGGCGTCGCCCCGCGGCGACTCCCGCCTCTT
>DATJGL010000199.1:0-14129 GCA_035495075.1 Gemmatimonadales bacterium | reverse complement strand
AACGACATGCGCCCGTCGTGAGGGCGGCTCCATCCGAGGGTCCCGCGGCCACGGGCAGTGACGCGGGCCAAGCGCCCCTCGAGCGTGTCGATGGTAATCAGGCTGTCATGGATTGATCCGCGCGCCACCAGGGTGTCGAGCCGCAAGTCGCGCACGCGGCCAGGGCCGAGGACCAGGTCGAGATCAGCTTCCGGGGCGCGAGCAGTGTCGGTCTCGCCAGTAACCCGGAGCGATCCGTTCAAGCTGGT
Organism: Gemmatimonadales bacterium; assembly: GCA_035495075.1. Taxonomy (GTDB): domain Bacteria; phylum Gemmatimonadota; class Gemmatimonadetes; order Gemmatimonadales; family GWC2-71-9; genus DASQPE01. Next base: position 13,881 of record DATJGL010000199.1, on the reverse strand, counting down.
GCCGGGGCCGGTGCCGCGTAGCGCTGCCAGGTCGAGCCGCTGGAAGTCGACGGCTAGATCGCGCGCGCCCCAGTGTGGGGGCTGCACGGTCATACCACCCTTGGCATCCAGGGTGCCGATCTCGCCGCTCAGTGACGCGTCCACGGTAAGGTTGGCCAACGTTCCCTGCAGTCGCATGCGGCCCGTGACCGAGCCGCGACTGGTGATGGCCGGGAACGAACGGCGAATGCCGTCGAAGACGAGCGGCTGGAGGGCGACATCGGTCCCGAGCACGAGCGTGTCGCGGCGGGTGTCGAGGTGGACAGTTCCCTCGAGCTCGCTGACCGCTCCGGTGCCGTCCTGATGTCGTGCGCTGCCGTCGAAGGTGACGTTGCGTAACGGCCCTTGCAGGGTGCCTACGGCGGCCAACCGTCCCTGGAGTATCACGGCCGGAGCCAGCCGTCGAACGGTGCCAAGATCGATGTCCGACTGGGTGATGTCGAGGCCGCTAAACGCGAGCCCCTGCCCCGGCCGCGCGCTGATCTGCCCGTTCCCGACGATGTGGGTTACCGGCCGACCCGTGACCTCTTCGTCGGTGAACTGCCAATCCATCCGCACATCGAGGCCGTCCAGATACCCTGCCGCCGACGTCGTGCCGGTCAGCTTGCCGTAAAACGGAAGGCCCGGCATGAAGGGCCGGACCTCATCCAGGTCGAGGGCTGTATGGGTGAGGCGCAAGTCGCGGACTCCGAGCCCGCGGCGCCGATCATCCAGAAGCGTGAGCTGCCCATCGACCCGGGTCGGGCCGCGCACCAGATGCAGGTTGGTCACCACGTAGGCCGTGCGGGTGCCGTTCTCGGAGCGGGCCGCGACGACCGCACGGCCCGTGAGATCCGGGAAGTTGGGAGAGATCCAGCGCAGGTCGGCCAGGCTCGCCTCGCTCGCTACCAGCTGAAGGTCGTAGAGCGTCGTGTCGTGCGGCCAGGTAACTGCGCCACCGCCGGCAAAGCGGGAATGCGGCAGCGCGGCCCGGCTGAGGCTGAAGACAACACTGTCGCCTCGGAGGCGGACCCGACCGGCAGCGTCGCGGATGGTGACCTGTGGGTCGCTTACTCGAGCGGCGAGCGAGTCGATGTCGACCGTGAACGGCCGGTGATCGGGCGTGCTGATCCGCAGGCGCTCCAGTGCAGCGTTGACGTCGGTGGCGTCGATGACCCTTCGCAGGCCTTCGGGGCCGGATTCAATCACTCGGCCGGGCCGGGACCGCTCCGCCGCCAGGGCTGAATCGCGTTGCTCCTCCGTGCGAAGCTGGGATGCCGGCGACCAGGGCAGCATGATTCGGAGAGTTCCGTCGCGGACTCGCACGTTGCGGAATTCGATCAGCGGCGGCGGGCCCCCTGCTTTCCCGCCCCCCAGCCGCAATACCTCTTCGTAGTTCATGCGGCCGGAACGGTGCTTGAGCAGCTGGATGGTGGGGCGATCCACTTGGAGCCGCGCCAGCACGAATCGGCGGGCAAAGAAATTGGGAACTCTGTATCCAACCCGCACCCGTGGCAGGTCAGCGAGAAGCACGCCGCTGGTATCGCGAATGACGAGGCCGTCAATGGTGAGATCGTAGAGGAACGATCCCGAGACGGAGCCGACCTCCACGGATCCCAGGAGGACTCGGCTCAGCTCGCTCGAGACCAGGCGCGCGAGGAGGTCGCGGCCCGGTGGCGTGAGCAGGAGGGCCGTGGCCACGCCAAGAACCGCAGCAATCGATCCGAGGACGACAACGAAGACGAACCGCGCGATCCGGCGACGCATCAGAACGGCTGACCCACGGAGAACTGCACGGTAAGCGGGATCCCCAGGAACCGCGAACGACGGTCCACAGCAAAGTCATCCTGCACCTTGGTAAGCGCGCCCGCCGAATCGGTCTTGAAGAGCGTGCCCCGTAGCGCCGAGTACGGGTTCCACGCCACGTCAAGTCGGGCTGGTCCGAGCGGGGTCCCCACCCGCAGCCCTACGCCCGGCGTGATGCGGAGAGCGGCCGGAGCGAGATCGGGTCGACCACGTTCCCAGAGCATCCCCGCGTCCACGAACGCCGCGAGCCGCATGCGCGTCCCAAGCACCGGTGACGGGAAGCGCAGCTCGACGTTCCCGCCGACCAGTGTGTTGCCCCCGGTCGGCGCCACCTGCACCGAGTCGGGTGGCAACAGCGAGGCCGAGTCGTGGACGCTGGCCAGCGCGGTTTCAGTCACGACGTAGACCACCGGTCCGAGCTCGTTGCGCCGGAACCCGCGCACATCGTTGGGACCGCCGGCGTAGAATCGCTGTTCCGGCGGGACGAAGGCATTCGTCTGCGTTCCGAGAAGGTTCACTTCCGGAGCGAAGATGATGCCTCCTCGGACGTGCCAGGTTAGCACCACGCCGCGGGCAAGGAGTCGGTACCACGACGCATCGGCCAGAAACCGGGTGAATTGCTGGAACTCCGACGAGCCGAGGAGCTTCGACGCCCAGACCAGCTCGAAGGTCGTGTTCGATCCGCGGGTTGGATCGATGGGGCTGTTGGCTCGCGGGATGCTGAGACGTGCCGTCGTCGCGGCGAGCAGCCGGCGCTGCTCGAGCTGGTTGATGACGTCGGGCGTACAGGCGTTGAAGAAGGCGCAGAAGCTGGCAGGCGTTGCCTCCGTGCTGCCGTAGGTGATCGTGTAGCCCAATGAGACCGGGAAGCGCCGCCTCGGTGTCTCGTGCAGGATTTCCACTGTCGTACCGATCTGGCTCCGGACGTACACCTTATACTCGGATCGTCGCTCGGCAAATGCGGTGACGCTCAGCGTGTTGTTGGGGGTCACGAAGGCCGGCCGGCGGATGGTGGCGGCGAGCTGATAATTGAACCGGGCCGAGCCGATGGAATCCTGCGCGGCAACGCTGCAGATGTTGTCGCCAAGCCCGAAGTCGAAGGGATCTCCCACGCCGATTCGTGAGACGTTGCCGGTCAGCTCGAACACGCGGCCATGCCCGAAGAAGTCACGCACGGCAAAGGCGCCCTGCGCCCGAAAGCACTCGGTGGTGGCGTAGCCCAGTCCGGTCCGAAGCCGGAACGGCGGACTTTCGGTCAACCGAACCAGGATGGGAACTGAATCGCCCGGTGTATAGTGCGCCGAATCAATCTCGACGGTGGCGCTCCGCACCAGATCCGTCTTGTAGAGATTGCGCTGGCTCTGGTACATCAGGTCCCGGGAATACACCCTCCCGGTTCGCGCGACCAGGAGATCGGGCACGATGGTCGAGTCGAGTCGCTGCGTTCCCTCGACTCGAACATTTCCGAAGCGAGCCCGCGGCCCAGGGTCGACGTCGAAGGTGACGTTGGCCGTATACTCGGTTCGGTTGCTCTCGAAGCTGGTAAAGACGGCTGCCTCGGGATACCCGTGATCCTTGAGTCGTGCGGTCAGGGTGTCGGCCGTGGTCTGCATGACGTACCGATTGAACACGTCACCTTCGCGGAGCGGTAAGTCGAGCAGCAGCCTACCTTGCGCCCGCTCCCGCAGCGAATCCACGCCCTGAATCGAGATCTTGGTGATCCGGATCGGCCGTCCTTCTTTGATCATGAACGTGATGAACGCGTCCCGATCGGTACGCCGAACGGCCGTGTCGACCTCTACATCGGGAAACCCGCTGCGCTTGTAGAGCACCACGAGGCGGAGCACGTCACGCCGGAATTCGGTCTCGTTGAAGTATCGCTTGGCCCCGAGCCCAATCCAGCGGACAGGCGCGAACGTCGCGAACCAACTGGAGTTGGTCGTTCCGATGGCAGCTTCGAGCGTCGTCTTGGGGATGGCCTTGTTGCCTTCGAAATCCAGCTGCCGCACGATCCGGTCGGGCTGCTGCGCGGCGATGGATCCCACCATCGCGAGCCCGATCAGCATGCCGTATACACTGGCTCTGAATACTCCGAGCCCGGGTCGGGCGCGGCAAAATCGGTGGGTCGAAATGCAGCGCTCCGGAGGAGGAAGGACCGGCCTCCACACCCCCGGCCGGCGATTGACGTCGCCCTCTAAGGTGTGTAGTTTGACGGCCTTACGTTGACGTGTCAACGTTGGTCGGCAGCCAGCCGGCATCGGTGGGCTCGCCGGCTCCGCCCCATGCGAATCCATAACCAACATTGTGTTCCCGAACCTGGCGTTCGTGCCGGTCAATCTCGTGCCGCACCTGCGCTCCACGACGGCCAATTCGCAGGTGGCGTATGAGTGAGCCGTCGGGAGCGGACAGGAGGAGACGGGAGCGAGCAACAATCTTCCGATTCCGTGCGGGCATTGTCGTAATTACGATGCTGGCCTCTTCACCGCTGCTCGGCCAGGTTCACGCTCCCACCCGCTCCTACTCTTTCCCGCCCGCTCCTTCGCAAGCCCTTGCCCGAAGACTGAATCAGCGGCTCGACAAGCCGCCGCTCAGCCGCTTTCTCTGGGGCGTCTCGATAGTGGACGACCGAGGCCGCCAGCTCTACAGTCGGAATGCGAATCGTCTGTTCGTGCCTGCGAGTACGGCAAAGATCGTGGTCAGTACCGTCGCGGCCGCGCTCCTTCCGCGCGACGGGGTCGTGCACACCAGCCTCTATGCCACCGGGCGGGTGGTGAACGGCGTCGTGCAGGGCGATCTCGTCCTTTACGGTCGCGGCGACCCGACCATGAGCCGCCGCTGCTTCGCGGTGGATACGACGCGAGCTTCGGCGTGCGAATCGGACGTGTTTGCTCCACTCCGCCGACTCGCCGGCCAGCTTCGAGCCCAAGGAGTGCGCAGCGTAACGGGGGATCTAATCGGAGATGGGAGCTGGTTCGACCCCACTCTGGTTCACCCCGCGTGGGAGACCTACGATCTCAATTGGTGGTACGCGGCGCCGGTATCCGGGCTTGGCTTCAACGACAACAGCGTGGACCTCACCTGGGGCACGGGGCCGGACATCGGCGGTCCAGCGGCTATCTCCTTCAGCCCTGCGCTGGGCGATGTCAGCCTGGAAAATCACACGGTCACCATTCGCGGCGACACCGGCGCGACGATCGATTTCTTTCGTGATCCCGGCACCCTTCGGATCCGCGCGGTCGGCCAGGTTCCGCAGGGCGGGAGCGGCAAGACCGAGCATTTCGCGTTGCCGGACCCGAACCTTTTCGCAGCATGGGCCTTCGCCACAGCACTACGGGACTCGGGCATCGCCGTGCAGGGCGGGGTGCGATCGACGACCGACTCGACGGCCTACCAGGCCGGCCGGACCCGAAGTCCGCTGGCGGAGGTCGAGTCACGTCCATTCGGTGACTGGATCTTCCCCATCCTCAACACCAGTCAAAACTGGTTCGCCGAGATGCTGCTCAAACAACTCGGCCGGCGGTTCGGGAGGGCGGGATCGTGGACCGAAGGACTGGCCGTCGAGCGCCGCTTTCTGATCGACTCGATCCGGGTCGACTCGACCCAGTTCGCCCTGGTGGACGGCTCGGGGCTCGCGACCGCGAACGCGGTCACCCCCGATGCCCTGGTCCAGATTCTCCAGTTCGTTCGTCGGCACCCCCACATGGACGCATTCCTGGATGCGTTGCCGCACGCCGGCGATCGCGGCTCACTCAGGACCCGTCTGACCGGAACGCCAGCAGAGGGGCGCGTGCGAGCCAAGCCGGGGAGTATCCGAGGCGTCAACGGCCTTGCGGGGTATCTTGATCTCGACAACGGGCGGCGGGTTACTTTTGCGATACTGGTCAACCACCATACGCTGCCACCCGCGGTGATGGTCTCCACAATCGACAGCCTGGTCGTCGATATCGCGCGCGGGCTGGGCGCGCGACCCTAGCAACGGTCCGGAGGACGCATGCTTTTGTTGCTGGTTCGTCACGCCCATGCCGGCGACCGGGATCCGAGCAAATGGCCGGACGACACCCTCCGCCCGATCACCGACAAGGGCCGCAAGGTACAGGCGAAGGTGGTCAAGGTTCTAGGCGACCTCGGCCTGGTCCCCGAGCTGGTGCTTACGAGCCCTTGGCTACGGGCCGCCCAGACGGCGGAGATCATTCAGCAGGGACTCTCCCTGCCGACCCCTCCGGCCCCGTGCCTGGCTCTGGCCGCGGATCCCGAGCTCGGTGCGCTCGACGCGGCACTCGGTCCTCCCCGCGGCGAGAAGGCAGTGGTGGCTCTGGTGGGGCACTCGCCCTGGATGGAGGAGCTGGTCGGACTGCTGCTCACCGGCGCCGCTCACGGACTGGCGGTGGATTTTCCCAAGAGCGGCGTGATGGCGATTGAAGCTGATCGGATCGGTCCGCGAGCGGGGACGTTGCGGTTTTTCCTGAGACCGAAGATGACTTGAGAGGGCGGGAACCGGTTCAGTCGTCCTTCTGACCAAAAATTGCCATGTTCGAGGAGTGACCCGGGTTCACCTTGATCTTCGGGTTGATGTAGTGCACGGCATTGTTGACCGCGACGCACGCTTCCCCCGCCCCAGTCGCAATTAGCTTCAGCTTGCCAGGATAACTGGTCACGTCACCCGCGGCATAGATGCCCGGCACGTTGGTAGCCATCACCTGATCGACCTTGATGTCGGCCTTGTCGGTGTCGAGGCCCCACTCTTTGATGGCGCCGAGATCGGAGTGAAAGCCCAGCAGCGGAATGACCGCATCCACCTTGATGGTCTCTTCCTCTTTGGTCTTGTTCTGCAAAATCGTCACCGCTTCCAGCCGATCGGCGCCGTGGAGCGCCTTCACCTCCCAGAAGGTGCGGACATCGCAACGCCCTGCGGCAGCCAGCTCGTGGACCTGCTTCACTGTCGCACCGTGCGCCCGAAAATGGTCTCGGCGGTGGATCAACCGAACCGACTTCGCAATTCCCTGGAGATTGACGGCCCAGTCGAAGGCCGAGTCGCCGCCACCGACCAGCAACACGTCTTTCCCGGCGAATTCCTTCGGATCGATGACCTTGAAGTAGAGGCCCTTTTCCTCGAAGCGGTCCTCGCCCTCAATTCCGAGCTTCCTGGGCTCGAACGCTCCAATACCGGCGCAGATGATGACGGTGCGACTCGCGTATTCGCCTTCCGTGGTTTCCAGCACGAAGTGCGACGTGCCGTTCTCCTCCAATTTGCGGAGCCCGGTCACGACCTGGCCGAGATGAGTGGGCGTGCCGAACTGGAGGGCCTGCTCTACCATGCCCGCGATCAGGTCCTTGGCCAGCACCTTGGGGAAGCCAGCGACGTCGAAGATGTACTTCTCGGGATAGAGCGCCTGCAGCTGGCCACCGAGAGCCGGCAGGGCGTCGATGATTCTCGCCGAGGCCGCGCGCATGCCGGCATAGAACGCAGCGAAAAGGCCCGTGGGGCCGCCACCGATAATCGAGATGTCGCGCAGATCGTCGTGCACGGTTACGAGATTCCAGAGTATGAGACCAAGCGGGAAAATATAAGCTAGCCGCTGGCAGCTATACTTCCCTCCATGCCGATCTATACCCGTACCGGGGACGAAGGGACCACCGGCCTCTTCGGCGGCGGTCGCGTGCCGAAGGATCACCCGCGCGTGGTGGCTTATGGTGAGGTCGACGAGCTGAACGCGGCCATAGGACTGGCCCGCGCCACTCCGCCGACCGAGCTCGCGGACGGGCTGCTCGAGACCGTCCAGCGCGATCTCTTCGCGCTCGGCGGCCACCTCGCTACACCGGATCCGGCCAAGGTTGCCAAAGCACTCGAGCGTGCGACGCTCTCGGAAGAGCGCATTCGAGAGTTCGAGCGCGCCATCGACGCGGCCGACACCGAGCTGGCACCGCTCCGAGCGTTCGTGCTTCCGGCAGGCACACCCAAGGCGGCGGCGCTCCACTTGGCGCGGACAATCTGCCGTCGTGCCGAGCGAAGCGTCGTTCGGCTTGCGCGCGAGGACCAGGTCCCGCCGCTGTTCGTCACTTATCTCAACCGGCTTTCGGACCTTCTATTCACCCTGGCACGTCTCGCCAACCATCGCGGCGGCGCGGGGGACGTCACGTGGTAGACAACTGCCGGCAGGTTCCTCCGCAGTGACGTCGCCGCCCCCATGCCTGTAGTAACGGTTCGCCACGCGCGCGGCAACTATCCGGTTTACGTCGAGGCCGGCGCCCTCGCTCAGCTCGACAAGCTGGTTGCGAGTCACCTGCCTGCCTGCCGACTCGCACTGGTCAGCGATGCGACGGTGCACGCCCTGTTCCAGAGCTTCCTCGGGAGCGGCTCGAGCAAGTGGAGGGCGGACCATACCAGCGCCGGGAGAAGCGGCGCCCCCGGTCTGCCTGACTTCGCAGCGGAGCTGACCGTGCCCGCAGGCGAGTCATCGAAATCTCGCGAGCGGTGGGCCGAGCTGAGCGATGCGCTGCTGGAGCGGGGCTTCGGCCGGGACAGCGCCATCGTCGCGGTGGGCGGCGGGGTCGTCGGCGATCTAGCCGGCTTCGTCGCAGCAACGTACCTGCGCGGCGTCCCCTGTCTTCAGGTGCCGACCACGCTGCTGGCGATGCTCGACGCGTCGGTCGGCGGGAAGACGGGCGTGGACACACCTGGTGGGAAGAACCTCATCGGCGCCTTCCATCCGCCCACCGCGGTGGTGGCTGACCTGCTGGTCCTGCGCACGCTGCCTGAGCGCGAGTATCGCGCCGGGCTGGCAGAGGCCGTCAAGCATGGCCTGATCGCAGACCGAGACTACTTCACATGGCTGGGCGCCGCAGCCGACCGAATCGCCGAACGCGATATAGACACGCTCACCCGGCTGGTCCAATGGAGCATCGAAATCAAGGCGGCGGTGGTGTCGGAGGATGAGCAAGAAGCCGGACGGCGGGCGATTCTCAATGCGGGGCACACGGTCGCCCACGCGATCGAGTATGCGTCAGGCTATGCGTTGCCGCACGGTGAAGCGGTTGCAGTCGGGTTGGTGGCCGAGAGTCGTTTGGCTGAAGGGATGGGAATCGCATCGCCCGGCTTGTCTCGCGAGGTCGCAACGCTGCTGCAACGGCTCGGCCTAGCAACGAAGCTCGAGCAGCGGGTCTCGCGCGATCAGGTACGCGAGGCGATGAGGGTGGATAAGAAAAATCGGGCGACCTCGGTGCGGTTCGCGCTGCCTCAAGCCGTCGGCGTCATGGCGCAGGGCGAGAATTGGACGCTGGCAGCGCCGATGTCGATGGTTCTGGCGTGTCTGGAAGGGCTCGATTGAGGCTCAACACGAGGTGCAGGCGGGCAGTTCGTAACATATCCCCACGCATGTGGAGTGGTGGAGAAAGAGAGGAAGCCTTGGCCTAGGAATGATTTGTGATGTGGACAAAAACACTTGCTTGACCGTTTTGCCCAACCTTCGTATTTTCAAATGCCGCAACGGCTTACGACGCAGCCCCTGATTCTATTTGCACAAAGTATTGTTGGGTCAACCCTCTCGCCGGGGTGGTCTATGCCTGCTGTTCGCAACAACGGGAAACCGCGCCCGCTGTTCCGTTCCGCACCCGCCAGTGCCTTCGATCAATACCTCCTGGATATCCAAAAGCTCCCCATGATCACCGAGCCCGAGGAGGAGAAGCGGCTGGCGCGACGGGCCCAAGCGGGAGACCCGACGGCAGCCGAACGCCTGGTGACGGCGAATCTCCGCTTCGTCATTTCCTACGTGAAGAAGTATCAGGGGCATGGCCTGGAGCTTTCGGAGCTGGTGGCCATTGGGAATGAGGGTCTCCTCAAAGCCGTGCGAAAGTTCGACCCGGACCATGGAGTCAAGTTCATCTCGTATGCAGTGTGGTGGGTCCGCCAAGCCGTCCTCAAAGCTCTCGCCGAACAGACTCGCAGCGTCCGCATTCCTCTGAACCAGAACTCGGCGCTCATCCGTATGTCGCGCGCTGAGGGCTTTCTCGCCCAGGAGCTGGGGCGTGAGGCGACGGACCACGAAGTCGCTCTCGCGCTCAACGACACGGTCGAGAATATCCGCGCCGCCCGCCGCATGACCGGCACCGAGGTCTCGCTCGATGCGCCGGTGGAGCGTCAGGACCGTGGCTCGAGCACCTTCGGCGAGCGGGTTGCCGGCACCGGCCACGGGGAGATCGAAGAGCAGACCGACACTCGCCTGCGCCGCGAGTTCATCGACCGCCTGTTCGAGCGGCACCTCACGCCGCGCGAGCGGAAGATCCTGTCGCTCTACTATGGTCTCGAGGAGGGCTCCGAGGCGCTCACCCTCGAGAAGATCGGCGCGCTGCTCGGCGTCACCCGCGAGCGCATCCGCCAGATCCGGGAGCGTGCCTTCGAGAAGCTGCGCGAGTCGCCGGATGTGAAGTCGCTCAAGGAGGGGTGGGTGGCGGCCTAGCAGGTATCAGCTATCAGGCTGCTCCGTTGATATCCGACCCTCCGTGCTCCACGATGGAGGGTCGCCGCTTTGGGGAGCACGCTGATGGCTGATAGCTGATCGCTATTAGCTTTCCCCCATGCCCCCCTACCCGCTGCCCCTCTTTCCCCTCAACGTCGTTCTCTTTCCCGGCACGCCCCTTCCCCTGCACATCTTCGAGCCACGCTATCGCCGGATGCTCGCGGACTGCCTCATCGGCGACCGGCGATTCGGCATCGTGCAACCCGGAGCGGACACAGAGGCGCCGGAGCGGGGGGCGGTCGGCTGCGTCGCCGAGATTCGGGCCAATGAGCAGCTGCCGGATGGAAGGTCGCACATTGTCGTGGTCGGGGGTGCGCGGTTCGTGGTGCAGCGCTTGCTCGAGGATCCAGCCCCGTATTTCGTGGGGCTGGTGGAGGAGTTTTTGGAGCAGGCCGGCACTGCCCCTGTAGCGGCGACCCAGACCGAGGTCCGCGACCTGTTCGTTCGCTACTACGAGCTCTATCGGGTGCTCCACGATGCCGATCCTGAGGAGCCCGAGCTTCCCGAAGAGGCAGTCCCGCTCAGCTTCGCCATCTCCGCCGCGCTCCAATGCGACCAGCCGCTCAAGTGCCGCCTCCTCGCGACCCGTGCCACTCGCGAGCGATTCGAGCTGTTGCTGCGGCTCATCCCCGTGCTCAGCGGCGAGCTCGAATCGGCCGTGCGAGTCCATCGGCGTGCCTATCAGAACGGCAAGGGAAGCCCTCACTCAGTGCTGCCGACGGAGCTATGACGCCGAGTCTATCCGAGGCGCTTCGCCGAGTCGTCGGGCCGCGGTGGGTCCGAGACCGCAAGGCCGAGCTCGCGACATACCGGATGGACGGGCTGCCCACCCACGAATCCGAGCCGGGCGTGGTGGTCATGCCCGGGAACCGGGCCGAAGTGGTCGAGGTGCTTCGGCTGCTGCACCTCCTCAAGATTCCCTTCGTCGCTCGCGGTGCAGGCACCGGGCTTTCCGGCGGCGCATTGGCAGAGTCCGATGCCGTGCTCCTCACCCTCACCCGCATGAACCGCATTCTCCGGGTGGACCGGCAGGCTCGCCGCGCAGTGATTCAGCCCGGCGTGGTGAACGCCCGGCTTTCGGAGGCGGTGGCGCCGCTCCACCTGCAATACGTGCCCGATCCGTCGAGTCAAGCGGCCTGCACTGTCGGGGGAAACGTCGCTGAGAACGCCGGTGGCCCCCACTGCCTCAAGTACGGGGTGACGACAAACCATGTCGCTGAGCTCGAGGTCGTTCTACCCGACGCTAGTGTCGTACGCATCGGATCGCCCCAAGGCGAGGCCTGGGGTCCCGACCTGGTCGGGTTGTTCGTCGGCAGCGAAGGGATGTTCGGAGTCGCGACCGAGATCACGGTGCGGCTCGAGCCGGTGCCGCCGGCGGTTCGCACGCTCCTGGCTGATTTCCTGAGCGTGCGTACTGCGAGCGAAGCGGTGTCCGCGGTCATCGCGTCCGGCGTGGTACCGGCCGCACTCGAAATGATGGACCAGGCTTGCGTCCAGGCGGTCGAGGCGTCGATCTACGCAGCGGGCTACCCGACCGACGCCGCCGCTGTGCTTCTGGTCGAGTTGGATGGCGCGGCTGCACAAGTAGACGCGGAAACCGAGCTGGTCGAAGCGATCTTGCGGACTCATGCCGCCCGCTCGATTCGAAGCGCATCCTCGGAGGCAGACCGGGCTCGGCTCTGGCAGGGGCGGAAGAAAGCGTTTGGCGCGATGGGCCGAATCGCGCCCGATCTCGCGGTACAGGATGCCGTGGTTCCGCGCTCGGCTCTGCCCGACATCCTCGACAAGGTGGGTGAGATCCGTCGCCACTACGGCCTTTCCATCAGCAACGTCTTTCACGCCGGCGATGGGAATCTCCATCCAAACATCAGTTTCGACCGGCGCGACGCGGGCCTGGCAGCCAAGGTCCGTGAAGCGAGCCGAGCCATCATGGCCGCCTGCGTCGCTGCGGGTGGAAGCATCACCGGCGAGCACGGAGTGGGCAACGACAAGATGGGCTACATGCCGTGGATCTTCGACGCCGAGACATTGGGGGCGATGCAGGCAGTGCGGCGGGTGTTCGACCCAAACGAGCGCAGCAATCCCGGCAAGGTGCTGCCAGCGCGCGCCTGCCGCGAGTGGCACTCCGTGCCCGAATCACGGCGGGCCCTGCCGTGATCTTCGCCCGGCTTCGTGCCCTGCTCGGTCCCGCCGCCGTGGACCGCGATCCCGACAACCTGCCCCGGGCAACGCCGGACTCGACCGACGCCCTCTCGCTGGTTTGCCGGCTCGCGCATGACGAAGGTTGGAAGATTCGGGTCGAAGGCCTCCGGACCTGGCTCCCCGCCGATGCGCCGGCCGATCTCGCGCTGAGCACCCGAGCGCTCGACGAAGTGGTTTCCGTGAGCCCTGCTGATCTAGTGGCGACGGTACAGGCCGGCGCCTCCATGGATGCGGTTCGCCGCCGCCTGGCCGAGGAAAGCATGTGGCTGGCAGTGGACCCCCCTGGACGCCCCGACCGAACCTTGGGGTCTGTGGTTGCCACCGGTACGAGCGGCCCGCTCCGCCTCGGCTTCGGGCCGATTCGCGATCATGTCCTCGGCTGCACGGTGGTGACCGGAGACGGGAGGACGGTGCAGGCCGGGGGGCGGGTGGTGAAGAACGTGGCCGGATACGATCTCACCAAGCTTCATGTCGGCGGGTTCGGCGGTTTTGGCATCGTCACCGAGGTTCATCTCAGACTGCGGGCGCTGCCCCGGGCCGACGTCACGCTCGTCTCCCAAGGCGGGCGCGACAATCAGAGCGCGGTTGCGCGCGACCTGCTCGACGCCGGCATCAGCCCGGCCGCACTGGAGCTGATTTCGCCTGCCCTCGCCGGCGAAAGCGAGTGGCAGCTAGCGGCGCGATTCCTCGGAGTGGAGACCGGTGTGCAGGCGGAGGTTCATCGGCTTCCGGCCGAGACTGGCGCCATCTGGAAGCAACTACCAGCGGACCGCACCGCCGATTTCTGGACCAGCCTCGCGCGGGGCAGCCTCAACGGAGCGGTGACGTTCCGCCTCGGCGTCCTCCCTGGTGGAATTGATGAGACCCTGGACCTGCTCGCCCGTGAGCTCGATACCGGTGTCGTTGCCGCAGGGGTGGCAGGTGGCTCGATCCGATGGACCGGTGACGCAAGCGTTGATCGGCTCCGCGCAGTACGCCGGTCCTGCGCCTCCCGCGAGATTCCTTTGACGCTGGAGCGAGCCTCTTGGACCGTGCGACACGCTTTGGGTCACTTCGGCGCGTACCGGGAGGGAGTCGGCCAGCTGGTCGGGCGACTGCGCCACACGTTTGATCCCGGCCAATGTCTCAAGGTGGCCCTGGAGGGGAGCGAGAAGTGACCCGCGAGACGAGGGCGTGACTTCCGCGACGGGCTATCAAGCGCTGGACCCCTGTGTCCACTGCGGGTTTTGCCTTTCCGCCTGTCCCACATATCTCGCCACCGGAGACGAGGCCGACAGCCCCCGAGGGCGCATCGTGCTCATGCGCGCCCTCGAGCGGGGTGAGTTGGCCGCCGACGATGACG
>DATJGL010000198.1:0-10812 GCA_035495075.1 Gemmatimonadales bacterium | reverse complement strand
GTGAGGGCCAAGGGCGGCGTGCGTCAGGTGAATCTGATGATCGCCAACGTCAACCCCAAGCTCGACGACCCGAGCTGGGAGCCGCTCTGGCAGGCGCTCGAGGAGAGCGGCACCATCCTCTCCTGGCACATCACGGTGTTCGTCGGCAAGCCGGGCGATCGCGTCGCCGGCAAGGCGGCGAGCGTCTTCGAGAACACCAAGTTCTTCCTCGCGAATTTCCTCGAGCCCTTCGTCGACCTCTTTGCCTGGGGCATCCTCGAGCGCCATCCGAGATTGCGCATGGTCATGGCCGAGGCCGGCACGGGATGGCTCCCCTGGCTCGTCGAGGAGCTCGACTATCGCCACTGGCGACTCTGGGAGGCGAAGGAGTTCTGGGCCGACAAGGGCGGCAACGCCCTCGTGACGAAGCCGAGCGAGCTCTTCAAGCGGCAGATCTATGCCACGTTCCAGGAAGACCACGTGGCGATGTCGCTCATTCCGTTCTTCGGCGATGGCCACCTGCTGTGGGCGTCGGACTATCCCCATCCGGACAGCGTCTGGCCCAACTCGCGTGAAGCGATCGAGCGGCAGATGCGGCACCTGTCGCCAGAGATGCGCCGCCAGTTGACTCACGACAATGCGGCCGCGCTGTACGGGCTTGGAGGAGCATGACCCGCAGGGGGGTCTCACCCGAGAATTCGTTCTGGCGGAGCGGCACCGGTACCTGACGTCCCGTCGCTGATGTGACTGCTCGCCGGCTGAGGAAATCCGGCCAAGGGGCTCGGGCGTACGATTCCGCAGACGTTGCGCAGCGGGCGGACGAGGTGATCGAGGAGCGACACCACCTGTACCAACCCGGGAGGGTAGACCAATGTCGATCATCGCGTGGATAGTGCTCGGTCTGATCGCGGGTTTCATCGGCAGCAAGCTGGTCAACAAGACGGGCGAAGGGTTCTTCCTCGACATCGCTCTCGGTATCGTCGGCGCGGTGATCGGGGGGTGGTTGTTCAGCCTGTTTGGCATGCAAGGGGTCACAGGATTGAACATCTACAGTCTCATCGTGGCCGTCATCGGCGCGGTAGTGTTCTTGGTGGTCTACCACGCGATCCGACGTACTGTGTGATCCGACCCGGACCTGAAAAACGGCGGAGATGGAACAGAGAAGCGCCTGGCGAGGGGGTCGTCTGTTGGCCTCCAGTCCCGATCTGAAAAGGGCTCTCTAGCTGGTGACGACTGAGGCGGCTTCACGAGCCTCGACGCGGGAGAGTGAAAACGATGTCAGACCGAGCAGTTACTGACGCCACTGGCGCAAGCATCAAGGAAGCAGCCGTCGAAAAGTTTCGAGGTGGTTTACGAGGTCAACTGCTGGCTCCCGGCGCCGCTGTCTACGACGATGCCCGCAAGGTCTGGAACGGCATGTTCGACCGCCGCCCGGCTCTGATCGCCCGCTGTGCCGGGCCCGCCGACGTCATCGCCGCCGTCAACTTTGCCCGGGAGAACCGATTGCAAGTCGCGGTGCGCGGAGGAGGCCACAGCTTCCCGGGCCATTCGGTCTGTGACGGAGGTTTCGTCATCGACCTCTCTCCCATGAAGGGCATCCGTGTCGATCCGATTGCCCGCACAGCCCGGGCTCAGGCGGGGGCGAAGTGGCTCGATGTCGATCACGAGACTCAAGTCTTCGGACTTGGCACGACCGGCGGCACCGCCTCGGATACAGGTATCGCCGGACTCACCCTCGGTGGGGGGCTGGGCTGGCTCTCGAGCAAGCACGGTCTGACGGTCGACAATCTCATCTCGGCTGATGTGGTCCTCGCCGACGGTCGCTTCCTGACGGCGAGCTCAACGCAGAACCCAGACCTCTTTTGGGGCTTGCGCGGCGGCAGCGGCAATTTCGGCGTCGTGACGTCGTTCGAATATCAGCTCCACGCCGTCGGCCCGACGATCCTGGGGGGCATGGTGCTCTATCCTTTGGCCAAGGCCAAGGAGGTGCTCCGGTTCTACCGAGAGTTCACCCAAAGGGTCGCCCCCGATGAATTGACGACGTACGCTGGTTTCCTCAATCCTCCTGGCGGCGATATCGTGGCCGCCTTGATCTGCTGCTATTGCGGGCCGCTAGACAAGGGTGAGGACGTGGTCCGCCCGCTCAGGTCCTTCGGCCCTCCACTTCAAGACCTGCTCGGTCCGATACCCTACACGGCCCAGCAATGTCTCACTGATGCCGCGCTCCCTGCCGGCTCCCACTACTACACCAAAGGTGGTTTCTTGGCGGATCTCACCGATCAGGTCGTTGATGTCTTTGCAGAATACGTGGCGACCAAGCCGTCCCCCCTGTCGGCGGTCCTCATTCAGACGGTCTGTGGCGCTGCGAGCCGCGTTGATCCGCGGGCGACGGCCTTCGCCCATCGCAAGTTCCCGTATGCTCCCGTCATCGTCTCCCAGTGGCTTGACCCGGCGGAGTCCGAGGTCAACGTTCGCTGGGCCCGCGACTTCTGGAAGGCACTGCAGCCTTTCGCGGGAGGTGCCGCCTACGTGAACGATCTCAGCCACGATGACGGAGACCGGATTCGCAGCGGCTATGGCGCGAGTTATGGGCAGTTGGCAGCCCTCAAGAAGCAGTACGACCCCGACAACTTCTTCCGCCTGAACCCGAACATCATCCCGGCGCAGTGATCGACTCGGAGCCGTCGGCCCCGGTCTGTTTCCTGGCTGCATACAGACCCCAGGCGCCGGGAAGGCCCTTGAGCTCGTGCGCTCCTCGGTCGATGAATGTCAGATCCGACCCGACCATGAGATCCCGGACCGTCTGGGACACGAGGACTTCCGAGGATGCCGCCCGCGCCGCCACCCGCGCGCCGATGTTGACGGCAAGCCCGCCGATCTTCTCTCCGATTCTCTCCACCTCTCCGGTATGCAGCCCGGCGCGTACCTCGATGCCCAGGGCGCGAACAGCGTCGGTGATCGCCAGAGCACAGCGGACGGCGCGGGCCGGCCCATCGAACGAGGCGAAGAAGCCGTCACCGGCCGTATCGATCTCGATCCCTCGGTAGCGGGCGAGGAGCGTTCGTACCATCGCGTGGTGCCGGAGCACCACGTCACGCCAGCGGCGATCCCCGAGCTCGGCGGCGCGCTTCGTCGAGTCAACGATGTCGGTGAAGAGGATCGTCGCGAGGATCCGATCGAACGATGCCTCTTCCTGGCCGATCTCCGCCAGGAAACGACGGACGTCGGCGACGATCGCGTCACCCCGCGCATACCAGTGGAAGTGTGGCCCGCCCCGGCTCGAATGCTCGACGACGCGGGCGCCCGGGATCTTGCTTGCCACGAAGTGGCCGGTCTCGGGCAGTACCTCGTAGAAACGATCGCTGTCGACGAGAACGAGCGTGGGGACCTGAATGGTGGCGAGCACGGCGCGGATGTCCGTGTGCAGGTAGCTGGTGAGCTCGGCGGCGAGGCCACCGGGTGCGGCGCAGGCGCGAGCGTACCGGGTGAACCACTCGCGCTCCGCGCCGTCGGGGGCGTCCCACCACTCCGACGTGCCCCAGGTGTTGCGAATGGCCTGGATCTGCTCCTGCCAGCGGGCGAGCGAGGGCATCCAGGGCGTGTCCTCGGTCGGCAGGTACGTGACCTGAGGATCGACCAGGATGAGGGATCTCGTCCGGTCAGGGTACGTGGCCGCGAACAGCGATGCCACGACGGCCGATTCGTACGTCCCGAGGATGGAGGCGCGCTCCGACCCCGCCGCTTTCAGGACGGCGAGGATGTCGTCCGTGAGGCTGTCGACGTCCGGAATATGGCCCGGCGTGAAGCGCTCGGAGCAGCCCCAGCCGCGGCGGTCGGTCACGATCAGGCGGGTGGAGCCGGCGAGTCCACGCAGAAAGCGAGAAAGATAGGGACTCTCCCAGTTCATGTCGACGTTCGAGCAATAGCCCTGAAGGTAGACGAGATCGGTCGGGCCGTCTCCGCAGACCTGGTAGGCGAGCGAGACGTCTCCGTTCCAGGCGAACCGTGTCTCGGGCCGGTCCATCCGCCTATGGTCGTGCGGCGGCTACGGCACCGCGACCGATGCGAGACGCGCCGCGGCCTCTGGCTGCCACTGCACGCTCACCGGGCGAGATGGCGGGGTCGGGCCGTGCGGATCGTCGAGCTGCTTGTGGCACGTTTGTCCTGACTCCACGACGCTACAACTCGCCGCGAACCGGAAGGGAGAGTGTCTCTAGCAGCCGGTCGACGAACCCGCGGCTCCGCCACCGCTGGAGGTCGACCTTGCGCGAGTACGTCAGATCCTCGACGAAGATCTTTTCGAGCTGGCCGACGGCCTCATTGTGGTAGATGACCGCGTTGACCTCGTCGTTGAGAGCGAACGAGCGCGTGTCCAGATTCGTGCTCCCGATCGTCGCCCAGATGCCATCGACCGTCATGGTCTTGGCGTGGAGCAACGCCGCCTGATACTCGTAGATCTCGATCCCCGCCTCGAGCAGGGTTCCGAATTGCGAGCGACTCGCGTGACGAACGATGTTGTTGTCGATCGGGCCGGGCAGAAGAATGACGACGCGCACCCCGCGCCTGGACGCCTCCGTAAGGGCGACGGTCATTCGGTCGTCGATCAGGAAGTATGGATTGGTGATGAAGATCGACCTGCGGGCCGCCGAGATGGCGAGCAGGAACATCGTGTACATCGAGAAGCTTCCCTCCGCGGGGGAGCTGCGAACGATCTGGGCGACGACCGCCCCGCGCCTGGACAGCGGCGGGAAATACAAGTCACCGCCGAGCACATTGCCAGTCGCTTCCAGCCAGTTCTCCACGAACGCGGCCTGAAGCGACGCGACGACCGGGCCTTCGATGCGCACATCCGTCTGACGCCAATGGCCGCTCGTGCGTCCGTCGCCCAGCCATTTCGGACTCACGCCCACTCCCCCGGTGAATCCGACGCGGCCATCGACAACGAGGATGCGGCGATGACTGCGATTGTTGCTCCGTCCGATACCGAAGGGGCTGAGGACGACCAGCGGATTCAACGGCCGAAAGGTGGCCACCTCGCAGCCGGCGCTCGTCATCGAGTCTCGATACTGTGCCGGTATCAGGAGGCTCCCGAAGCCATCCAGCAGGACGTGGGTGTGGACTCCGGCGCGGCAGCGTTCCGCCAACGCCTCCGCCAAGTCCGCGCCAATCTGCCCCTCCTCGTAGAAGTACTGGGCGTAGGTGATCGTCTTGCGCGCCGAGCGGATGGCTTCGAGCGCGGCAGGAAAGATCTGATCGCCGTTCAGCAGTACGTCAACGGTGTTGCCGGCGTGGGCCGCCGTGGTATAGGCCTCGAGGGTGAGAAGGAACGAGGGGTCCGCCACGGCCAGATTTGGAAGGTGGTAGTGAGACTGCACCCGAGCGCATGAGGCGTGGGCCAAGCCAAGCAGTGAGACGGCAATGAGCAGTGCAACGTTCTGACCGCGAATCAATCCACGTCTCCCCCGTGCATCATGCGACAGGCCAGCCGCGAGAGCACAGGCGGAGGCTAAGCGGGGCGGGGATCCTCGTCAAGCAACTGATGCCCAGCGGCGAAGCGATCGACGAACTCTGCGACGGGGGGCATCGCCGCACCCAGCGAGCCTCAGTCATCGATCGCCTGGTAGGCGGACGTCCAGAAGTCGAGCACGACCGGCGGCAGACGCAACGCTCCGGGGCGGCACTGCGCCATGAGGACGCCGACCATGTCCTCGCGCGGGTCCACGTACAGCGATGTGCTGAAGGCACCGTCCCAGCCGAAGCGTCCGGGTCCGCCGGCAACATCGTCGCGCCGGGTCACGATCGAGAGGCCCAGGCCCCAGCCACGCGACTCCCAGAAGTGCTCGAAGAACGGCGAGGCCGCCTTCTGCTCGGGTGTCAGCTGGTCGGTGGTCATGAGCTCCAGGCACGGCCGCGACAGGATCCGCTCGTTACCGTAGGCGCCCCGGTTCCGCATCATCTCGCCGAACGCCAGGAGATCATCGGCTGTGGAGACGAACTGATCCCCGGCGCCCGACTCGAAGGCACACGGACGCGCGAGGAGGTCGCTGCGAGCCTCTTCGAGCACCGTGATCTCGCCGGTCGAGAAGTCCGTCTTGTAGCAGGTCGCGACCCGGCCGAGCTGGGCCTCGGGCACTGTGAAACCGGTGTCCTTCATGCCCAGAGGCTCGAAGATACGCTGCCGCATGAAGGCCGATAGCGGCATGCCGGCAACCCGGGCGATCAGAACACCCAGGATCTCGGCGCTCATGTGATACAGCCACTGCTCGCCCGGTTGGTGCGCGAGCGGCAACGTGCCGAGGCGCTGCAGGAATTCGTCCGGCGTCCCCGGGAACATCCAGGCGCTGAGCGGGAGGCGAGCATCGATCAGCGCCCTCTGGAGCGGGCATGTCGGCGAAAGGAACGCCACCTCGCCGTACCCCGAGCGAAACGTCAGAAGGTCGCGAGTCGTGAGCGGGCGTTTCGCGGGTACCGTGTCGTCGAGCTCGCTGTCGATCGTCCGTAAGACCTTCCGGTTCGCGAGCTCCGGCAGGAAGTCATCGACGGGGTCGTCCAGCCTGAGCTTGCATTCCTCGACGAGAATCATCGCCGCCACCGCGGTGACCGGCTTGGTCACCGAGGCCAGACGAAAGATCGTGTCGCGCCGCATCGGCGCGGCGCGGTCGAAGGCCAGGGTCCCGATGGCGTCCACATGCTCGGTGCCCCGCCGGCTGATGAGGGCGACGAGGCCCGGCAACCGACCGCTGTCCACGTGGCGGAGCAGGGTATCGTGCATCCGCGCCAGCCGCGTGGGAGAGAATCCACCGGTCTTCGACCGCTGCGGGGCGGAGGATTCCGCGGTCTTCAGCGGTGCGCCGGTATCGAGCGCGGGTGACTCCATGCTGTGCTCCTCTCACCAACGTGCAACGATGCCAACGGTGCGCTGGCCGCTGCCTGCCGTTGTCATGCCGCTCCTGATTCGAGCGAGGACCCCTTGGCCACGAGCACGATCTTGCCGGTGACGCCTCCCGTGCCGAGCAGCTCGTGCGCGTGTCGTGCCTCGGCAAGAGGCAATCGCTGGGCGACCAGGGGCTTGATCTTTCGCCGCGCGAGGAGATCGAGCAGGGCTATCAAGTCCTGTCGAAACCAGGCCGCTCTGAGCCGCTTCAGCCACTGGATGCTGTAGGGGAGAACCCGCTTCCGGCCCGGGAGAAGCCACCCACCAGCGATGTACACCCCGAAGATGGCGATTTCACGAAAGCGACGACAGCGACCTGGACGACCTGAAGCCAGGCGGCCCCCACGCAGCGTGGCCGTGAGGCCATAGGCCACGACCTTCCCGCCAGGACGGAGAGCCTTCCGGGAACGCCAGATATGGCGGCCCCCGATGCCGTCAAAGACAACGTCTACACCATCGCTCGTGAGACGGTGAATCTCTTTCACGAAGTCGAGATGCTGGTGATCGATCGGGACGCCGCCCAGGCCGGCAACGGCCGACGCCCCTCGCGATGAACAAGTACCGTACATCTCCAGCCCGGCGAGGAGCCCAAGCTGCAACAGTGCCGAGCCGACCCCACCCGCCGCGCCGTGGATCAACACGCGCTGGCCCCGTCTGATCTTGGCGGTCCGATGCAGCATCTGGTACGCCGTGACGTAGTTCAGCACGAGGCTGACCGCCTCGGCGGCGTCCACCTCGGATGGCACCGGAACCAGCTCGCGCTGGGCCAGGCAGACGAACTCGGCATACGCGCCGCTGATCGGCAGCGCGGCGATGATCTGCCCTGGTTCGATTCCAGAGATACCGTCGCCGAGCCGATCCACCACGCCAATCAGATCCCACCCCGGCGTGAAGGGTACCGGGGGTGTCTCGGGATGAATGCCCTCGCGCATCATCAGATCGGGCAAGGCGACGCCGGCGGCCAGCATCCGGACCCGCACTTCACCGTGCTTCGGCTCGGGGCACTCTTCTTCGATCACGTGAAGCGTATCGGGCCCGCCGTAGTTGGTGACGATGATGCGCGTGTGTCTCACGAACTTCTGCCTCGCTTCCGGGCGCTCGACCTCGTGCGGCCTAACTATATCTTCTCGGACCGCCAGGTGCTGGGGCCGGGCTGGCGACCCGGCGGGCCCTCGGCGGGACACCCAGCGTTGCCCGGCGGCGTGGCGCGGGATCGTCGCGGATCGATAGGCGCGACACGATGCCGGGACCGGAGCCCCGCAATACTCCGTTCACGCAATCGTGGTGACAGCGGCAGAGACGTGTATCCCGGGGAGACGGTCGATGGCGAACACGCCACGGTCGCCCCCCTGCGCCATGGCGTCTGGCGATTCAGCCGCCCTGATCGGGCCCGCGACGCAGACCGGTCAGAGCACGCCCTCCCGCTTCATCTCCGCCACCGCCTGGGTGGTCAGCCCCAGCCACTCGCTCAGCACCTGCTCCGCGTGCTCCCCGAGCATCGGCGACGACGTGACGCGCACGGCCTTGCCATCGACGCGGACCGGCCAGCCCGGCATCTTGAAGGGCCGGTGCACGGGATGGATCATCGTCTGCATGACTCCGCGCTGCTCGAACGTGACGTCCTTGTTCAGCTCATCCGTGTCCAGCACCGCCCCGGCCGGAAGGCCGGCGTCGCCCAGCAGCTTCATGGCGTCGAGCTTGGTGTGCTTGCGGGTCCACGCGGAGATGATCTCGTCCACCTCGGCTTCCCGCTCGACGCGGTTGGCGGGAGTCAGGTAGCGCGTGTCGCCGATCAGATCCTGCCGATCGATCAGCTTCAGCAGACGGTCCCAGTGGTCCGGGTTCGCGCGGCTGGTCATGATGTAGACGTAGTCGTTCGGTCCGCCCGGCGCACATGGATACAGGCCCATCGGCGCGTTGCTCACGCCGGGCACCTTGCTGCCGCCGCGCTGGGCCGGCTTTCCGGTCAGGCCCTGCGTCGCAAAGTTGATGCGCATGTAGTGCAGCATCGCGTCCTGCATGGCGACCTGCAGGCGATGGCCCTCGCCCGTCTCGCGGCGCCTGTACAGCGCGCCCAGGATCGTGATCGCCATCAGCATGCCGGTGCCGGTGTCGCCGATCGAGATGCCGGGCCGGGTCGGCGGACCGTTCCTGTCTCCGGTGACGCTGAAGGTGCCGCCGCACGCCTGGGCGATCATGTCGAACGCGAGGTTGTGCTCGAACGGGCTGCCTTCGCCGAAGCCCTTGACCTGGGCGTAGATGATGCCCGGATTGATCGCCTTCACGACGTCATAGGACAGGCCCAGCCGCTCGATGGCGCCCGGGGCAAAGTTCTCGATCATCACGTCCGCCTTGCCAATCATGTCCTTGACGAGCGCGAGCCCCTCGGGGGACTTGAGATTGACCGTGATCGACCTCTTGTTGGCATTGAAGGCGTGAAAATAGTAGGGATCGGTGTCGGGCTGGCCGGGGCGAAGACGACGGCCCGGGTCGCCCATCTTTGGATTTTCGATCTTCACGACGTCGGCGCCCAGCCAGCCAAGGGCCTCGGTGCAGGACGGACCGGCCTCGAACTGGGTGAAATCGACGACCTTCACGCCCTTCAGGAAGGTGAAGTCGCAGACGTTGGCGGACATGGAATCTCCTCTCACTGGGTGACGACGAACGCCGGCAGGGTCACACCCTCCTTCGTCCGTTCGAAGGTGACCTGAACGGGCAAGCCGATGCGCATCTCGCCCGGCGTCACCCCGCGCATCTGCGCGTTCATGCGCACCCCTTCCTCGAGATCGACGATGGCGACGATGTAGGGCAGCTCTTCCTTGAAGCCGGGGTGGAACGGGTGGTGCGCCACGGTCCAGCTGTGCACGCGGCCCCGACCGGAGGCCTCGATCCACGCCACCTCCATCGAGTAGCACGCGTCGCACACCGGGCGCGGATAGTGGCGAGTCTTCTTGCAGGCCGCGCACTGCTGCAGCAGCACGCGCCCCTCGTTCAGGCCGTCCCAGTATGGCTTCGAATCACGCGTGGGCTCGGGCAGGGGCTTCGCGGCCGGCTCGGTCGCCATCACCTCAGCCTCGCCGCATGATGGCCAGGGATCCGTCGCCCATGTCGCCATACCCGGTGACGAGGCCGATCTCGGCGTCCGCGACCTGCGTCGCTCCGCCCTCGCCGCGCAGCTGCCGCACGAGCTCGACGACGTGGTTCAGGCCCGCCATGTGCGCCTGGGACAGCAGGCCACCGTGCGTGTTGATCGGCAGGCGGCCGCCCAGCGCGATCGCTCCACCCTGGACGAAGGGTCCGCCCTCGCCCTTGGCACAGAACCCGAGGTCCTCGATCTGGCAGAGGACGTTGAAGGTGAAGCAATCGTAGATCTCGGCGACGTCGATGTCGGCCGGCCCGATCCCGGCCATCGCGAACGCGCGCGGCGCCGCCTTGGCGAGGCCCAGGGTCGTGAGGTCCGGACGCTGCGAGATGACGCTCGGCGAATCGGGATGGCCCTCGGCGGCGCCCATCACGTAGACGGGCCGACGCGCCAGGTCCCGGGCGCGCTCCGCCGCGCTGACGACGACAGCCGCGGCGCCGTCGCTCTCGAGGCTGCAGTCGAGCAGCCGGAGGGGGTCGGCGATCATGCGGGAAGCCTGGTGGTCCTCGATCGTGATGGGCGCGGTCATGATGGCGTTGCCGTGGAGCGCCGCGTGCCGGCGGGTCGCCACGGCGATCTCGCCGAACTGGCGAGAGGTGGTCCCGTAGAGCTCCATGTGACGACGGGCCATCGGCGCGTAGAGCTGCACCGGCGCGAGCGCCCCCACCGGCATCTCGAACTCGCTGACGACGCGGAACTGCGGCATCTCGCGGACACGGGCGCCGATCCGGCTGCCCGAGGCCCCGTTGCGGCCGAG
>DATJGL010000197.1:0-3262 GCA_035495075.1 Gemmatimonadales bacterium | reverse complement strand
CTCTCGCTTGCCGGTCGCACGCTCGGTGGTCTCTTCGAGCTCTCCGAGCAGCTCCCGAACCTTGTCGTGATCGGCCTTCAGAAGGGCGATAGCATCCCTGCCCTGCCCGTTCTTCGTCCTTGCCATGACTGTCTCCCTCTTTCGGGTTCGAGTAACCCCGCTGCGCAAGTGCGGAGCAAGCCTCATGCCCGTAGCGACAAGCGTTCGGTAGACCTTCGAGAGCCGGAAACCGCTACCGCTTCCGCCCGGTCAGTCGATCTGCGGGCACCGTGGCTCGCGAGCCGGTAATCTGCAGGTTGGCGACGCTCTCATCGAGCAGATCGACGTCGGCGTCTACGACTTTGCGCCGCAGGCACGCATCATCGATGGCCTGCTCGGCGGCGACTTCTCAACCGCTTTAAGGTCACGTTCGATCACGGGCAGGCCGCATAATCCTCGAGCTGCTGTCGAAAGGTCGTTGAGAGCCGACCTGAGCGGGACCCTGTCAAAGCGCTCGCTGGGAGTAATTTTCGCCGTCATCGCGTTGCTTGCGCCGGCGTGCGCGCCGCCGGTCACCCAGCTGCAGACTCAGCTCACGACGGGCGGCGCCTGCATGAGCGTCCGTCGAATAGCCGCTCTTCGCCTCCCGTCAGGACGTGACCGTGAACGGTCGCATCATGTCGTTGTCCTCATGCTCAACGATGTGGCAGTGGTAGACGTAATCCTGCGGAGCCTTCACATCGTTTGGTAGTTCGAACTTGGCCCGAATCGTGGTGAAGTGTCCCGGGTCCGCCTTGACGGTGTCCTTGAAGCCTCGCTCTTCGGGGAGGGGCGGGAGCATGGGTCCGGTGGCGAAGAGAGTGGGGTCAAACCCGCCAGGGACACCTTTCGGTCCTCGGTGCGCGGCCTCGTAAGCCTCGACGTCGAACGGGGTTCGGCCAATCACCTGAAAGGTCACTAAATGCGTGTGCATCGGGTGGGTGTCTCCGGTCATATTGATGTACACCCAGTCTTCGATCGTGCCGATCCTTGGTGTCTCCGTCGTTGGCCCCTCGTCGAAGCGCACGGCGTTCAAATTCAAGAACCAATCGACCTCTTCCGGATCGATCTCGTTGAGCGTGATGTAGCGGGTCCGGACCGGGCTGCTGAGATCCGCCTTGCGACCCGGCAGACTGGATGGAATCGAGGTGGGGCCGGGCTGGCTGATCCTCCTGCCAACCCGAATCTGCATGACCTGCTCGAGTGACGGGGCCGGGTTCGATACCGGGCGTTGCGGCTTGTGGTTCTTCATCACGAGTCGGGCGCCCTGAAACTTACGGAAGTCGACGAGGACGTCGGCCCGCTCGGCGGGAGCCAGCACCAGCGCTGGCACCGGCACCGGGATGTCCCACATCCCGCCCTCGGCGCCGATCTGCCAGAGGGCTGGGCCGCCGATGTCGAGATTCAGGATCCGCGCGTTGCAGCCGTTCAGGATGCGGAACCGGTACATCCGCGGCTCGACCTCCAGAAACGGCCAGACCTTGCCGTTGACCAGCATGGTGTCGCCGAAGTACTCCCCGATCCAGGTAACGCCTTCGATGTCGCTGGTCGGGTACAGGAACGTCCCGTCCGGGTTGAACTGCCGGTCTTGGACGACCAGGGGAATCTCGTACGCTCCGCCGGGAATTCCCATCGGGTTCGGCTCTTCGCCGGTATCGAACCCGTCCCGGAGGATATAGGCGGCGGCAAGTCCAGCGAAGACGTTCAGCCGGGTGGCTCCGAGGCCATGGTCGTGGAACCAGAGGAGCGAGGCGGGCATTTGCGGGAGCTGATTGGTGTAGAAAACGGTCTGGCTCTCGCCCGGACCAAACCCATTCGGAGTCACCGCAGGGTTGCCGTCGCTATCCGCTGCCACGAAGCCGCCATGGAGATGCGTCATGACCCGCACCGCGTTGCCGAGCGGCGTCAACCGCGTGTCGACCGGGATCCACGACGGGTATGTGGCCGGCAACTTGTGCGTGTAGCTCACCCTGAGCGGAGTGCCGCTCTGGGCAACGACTGCCATCCCGAACGAGCCAAACTGCCCGGTCAGCCCGGAGCCGTCGTCATACGCCCATACCGGGGTCGGCGGCAGCTCAGGATGCAGCTGCCGGCTGATCTGGGTTTGAGTGAATGAATATCTGTCCGGTCCACTCGGCGTGGCGACGACGATCCCAGCCCCGGGGATCGGCACGGGCTCGACATACTTCGTCAGCTTCGTCAGCGTGCCGCCCTTCGCGGCGCGCGCAGGCGGGACGCTCGCCCAGGGCACAGCCAAGGAGGCCCCGGCTCCAAGGCTGTACTTCAAGAAGCGACGGCGGGTGAGCCGCTTCATATGTCCTCCTGAGAGTGCAGCAGGCCTCAGACTGTAGTCCAGCCTAAGACTGTAGTCCAGCCTCAGACTATGCTCCGGCGTCAGACTATACTCCGATCAGGAGGCGTCGCGGTGACCAGGATATCGACACAAGACGAGGCGGCCCACCGATTGCCACAACAACGACTATGTCGTTGATCCTCATTTAAACGGCATGCACGGGGAGCAAATCCGGATGGCGCGCCTGCATTAGCGTCCGTCGGTTGCGTCGGTAGCGTGCGGCTTGTACGCCTGCAGCCCAAAAGGGCCGGGTACAAAGCAGTGTATTCGTTCCGAGCTTCGAGCCAGGGCAACTCGCTCGCCGAAACCCCAGCCGAAGTCCCGAAACCCACGCGGTAGCGACCGTGGCGGCAACTAGCCTGCGCGGATGATTCCACTTCGCAGCCGGGCGCGCATTCCGCGATCGCGCGGAGAGTCAGGCGCCCTCGCGAGAACGCGCAGAAACACTTGAAAGAAACGTGGTGACCCCGGCGGGATTCGCAGGTCTTAGCAGCGTGGAACTTCGCGGGACTATCCGGGGTTGCCTGAACGACCTCCCAGGCCGTTTGAGGGTACAACCTCCTCATCGCGGAGTTGGTTTGCCGCCCAGTACCGTGTACGCCCTCCTTGGCGGCATGGCACGTGCATAATCGCGTAGCTCATGGAGGCGCTCCCGCTCGGCCCGCATCCGCTAACTGCGGGCGCCGTGACTCAGCTCGGCAATGCGCCCCACCGACCACCAGCTCCATGAGGGTGCGCGCGGGGGAGCAGGATCTCCACGGTCATGTCCCGGATTCGTCGCCGGTCGTTATGCTCGTGATCGACGCTATCAATGATTTCACGTTCGCGGAAGGTTCGCTGGTACTGGCGGACGCACGCCCGGTAGCCGAGCGGATCCACCGATTAAAGCGG
>DATJGL010000196.1:0-5817 GCA_035495075.1 Gemmatimonadales bacterium | reverse complement strand
AATGAAGGTATGGAGCGTATCCCAGACGCTGTCGACCCACGGAATCTTGTCGGCCACGAACTCCACCACGAAGATGCCCAGCGCGATTCCCCAGACCAGGGGTTGGGCGAGAATCTCCAGAGTAGGCGGCAGGTGGATGATGCCGAAATACTGGAGCAAACCTGCGGTCGCAACCGTGGCGTAGAGGTTGAGCCCGGCCGCGAACGACGTTCCCATCGTGAAGCCCAGCGCCTGGAGCGGGGACATGCGAGCCTCCGGTATGCCTCCCCCTCAAGGATAGCGATTTCGCGGGGGCGCGCTTGGAGGTCCGGAGCTGGTCGAGACGGATTCTGTGGGGTGTCTTGGGGCGGGCTAATCGGTCCAGTTGACCTTCACGGCACCGACCGTTGTGCGAAGCGCGATGTCGAGGTGGCGTTCGGACCGATCGTAATCCGGCGAGACCCACTCGTCTCCCCGCCGCACCAACCCCGCAGGCTCGAAGCTCGCTAGAAACCGATCCATCGTAATCCGCACACCCACTTTCCGGGGCAGGCGCAGGCGTAGCTCCGTCACCGCGAGACTCAGCTCCGCAACCTGCGAACTGGTCCAGGTGCCCCCGAAATCGAGTGTCATGCGTCCGATCCCGCCCTCTACGCGGAGCCGGTCGCAATGACTATTCCCTAGCTGGAGGACGGAGATCTCCGCAGCACCGGCGGAGATGTCGGCCGTGCGACAGCGAATCGGGTTGGGCTGGGAGAAGTGAAGCGCCGTCCGGCTGGCGCCCGCTTCAACCCGAAGGTCGCTCAGGCGCAGGCCACCCAGCTCCACGTCGGCCTCTACGGCTCCGAGCGAGAGTGAGAGTGAGAGGTCTGTCCGGGGGGACAGCTCGACGACCGCGTCCTGCTGCAGCTGGCTCCGCGACACGACTCGAAAGCCACCACCAGCCCGGTCGACACCGAGCGTCGCGGCGTTGGTCGAGGGATCGTAGTGGGAGAGCGGGACGAAGCGGTCGGCGTCGTACGAGAGGCTCATGCGGTACAGCTCGCCCGCCCGCCCGGGCACTACTCGGAGCTGCCCTGCAGCGAAGTCGAGCCGCGCCTGCAAACGGCTCTCGCCATGCAACTGGCGGAAGGTGGTGAACGGGCGCATGGCCTGCGCCGAAAGCGTGCCGGCCGATCCCGCGGCCAGCGCCAAGGCAAGCCCGGCGGTTCGCATAACGATTAGCGATCCAACGGGCTACGGTGTCCGCGCGCGCCGGGTCCGCTCTCAGGACGCCGCACGGCTGGGACGCCGAACTGCGGCGTGGCCCAGAGGTATTCGTCGGTCAGAGCCTCGGGCGGGATCAGTCGACCGGCGAAGTTGCCTCGGGCTCCCGCCCGACTCAGCAGCGCCGCGCCGAAACCCACTGTGCCCACCAGCCAAGTCACCAGTACCGCTGCCGCCCGCACCATCTCGCCGGCCACGGGTACCCAACCGAAAATGGCCCAGGCAGCCCACAGCATGAACAGCCCCACCAGTCCGGTGAGCAGATACCGATAGCTGTTGGCCGAGGCGATGGCGGTCCCGCGCGCCATGCGGCGGCGAATGTAGGTCTCGCCGATCGCGTGAGCCACGGCCAGGTAGCCGCCGACCACTCCCAGGATCAGCAGGAGCACGAACACGACGACGGCGAACGGCAGCAGCAGAATGCCCGCGACGCTGAGCACCAGTCCGACCACAAGCATGCCGAAGGTCGGCAGGACGAGAATCTGGCCGATCAGACCGGTTATAAAGGAGCGGCCAAAGGAGTGGGACGCTGTATCCGACACGACGTCGAGGCTGGGTCGGGCGAAAGTCACCAACCCCACACCGAGAGCGAGAAGCGTGAAGAACACGCCGACGACACCGGCCACGTTCCGCCCAACCGCCATGACCGCGGACCGGGTGCTCGCAGTGTCGGGCGCGATCGGCGGCTTGGTCACGGCACTCAAGGTGCGCACCTCTCCGCCGATCTCACCTCCCTGGTCCCGTACATCGCCGTGAAGCGCGAGAATGTCGCCCGAGACGACCCCGCCAGGGTGCATCACGACGTTGCCGTCCATGGTGACGAGGTTGCCAAGCAGCTTGCCGTAGACGTTGGCGTCTCCACCCAGAACGAGGAGATGGCCGGTCATGGTCTCGGCCGAGCCGATAGTGAAGTCCCCTAGGCGGGCTTGGCCATTCGGAACGGTAAGCTTGAGGTCAGAGCGGGGGGTGGGGACTGCGGTCCGGAGTTGGCGCTCGACAACTTCCGGCTTGCTCAGGTCGCCGAGATCGACGGACGGCCCGCCCGCAGGGGCCGGCTCGACCGCCTGAGGTTTCGGCCGCTGAGGCCCGGGCGCAATCTGCTGTTGAACGAAGGCGCGAACGGTTTCAAAGACGCCGCTGACGCGGCTCAGCATGCAGGTCGTTTTCGCGTGAGCGCTCGCCGGCAGGGCGAGCAGGACACCCACTGCGAGCAAAAGCCGGCTAGCCGTTCGCATGGGCCACCTGCTGGGGAGGAACCGCCAGGAGCCGCCGGAGCGCCAGGATCCCGCTCACGTACATGAGCGACGTCGCGGCCGAGGCGAGGGCGAGTCGCCCTGGGCTCTCGACTAGGCTCCGGAAACCAGTGAACCAAGGTTGCTCGGTGAGATTGAGGGCCGCGCTGCGAAGCCCAACCCAGGCCCAGCGCGCTGCCTCTCCAGCCAGCCAGTTGCCGGCCGCCACGAGCGTCTCCCGGTTCGCCAGCGTCCACGCGGCGCTCGCCGTCATCGACCCCAAAAGCACCAGCGCGATAGTGGCCGCGATCGCGACGGCTTTCGGAGACGCGAGCAGGCGGCGTCGAGCCGCCTGCAGCGAGCGAATGGCAAAGGGGTCGGGGATGTACACGGAAGCCATCACCCGATCGGCTAGATCCGCCTTCGGTGCGTACAGCGGGAGTGCCGCGAGCTGGGCGGCCAGCGCCTCTTCGGCGCGGACCAGCTCCAGGCAGGTGCAGCACTCGTCAATGTGATTCCGCATTTCGGGGGACGGCGTGCCAGCGAGCCAGATGTCCAGCTCGTCAGGACCAAAATGCGGTGAGGCGGAGTTACCGGTCATAGTGGACCCCTTTACGTTCGGGATAACGCGAAGGTTTCACTCCCGCAAGTGTGCAAGTGCCTGCCTCAACTCGTTGCGCGCCCGGTGGATGTAGGTCTTCACCGTGCCCAACGGAAGGTTCAGAATCTCGGCAATTTCCTCGTAGGCCCGACCCTCCACGTGACGGAGCAGAATGCACGAGCGATACTCCGGCCGAAGCTGCGCGATGGCCGCCTCGATCTGCCCGCCTAGCTCGCGCGCCTCCACCTCGGCCAGGGGAGACTCCTGCCGGCCGCCGATCTGCAACGCGGTCGCCTCGATCGCCTCCGGCGTTTCCGCCTGAGGCGAGCCTTCCAGTGACAAGGTGTCGAGCTCGCGACGTCGGAGATGATCGATAGCCGCGTTGTTGGCGATCTTGAAAATCCAGCTTGAGAACTTGAACTCCGGTCGGTAGGACTCGATCGCGTTCAGCGCTTTCACGAAGGTCTCTTGCGCCAGATCCTCAGCCAGCTCCCGGTCGCGCACCATCCGAAAGAGCAGCGAGAAGAGCGGCCGCTCGTACCGCCGGATGAGTTCCCGGTACGCGGCCTCCTCGCCCACGCGGGCCAGGGCCACAATTTCCTGATCAGTCTTGGGCGCCAGGTCAACCCTAGGCGGCACGCCCGGCCCTCACGCTTGCGGAGCGGTTTCCCCGCGGGCTACATTGAGCGGCTATGTTAGCCTCAGATCAGAAGTTACCTGTCGCCGGCGGAGCTGAGAAGCGGGCCTACGTCCGCTCCATGTTCGCCGATATCGCACCTACGTACGACCGGCTGAACCGCATTCTGAGCCTGAGCCTCGACCTTCGGTGGCGGCGTCAAGCGGTCGATCGGCTCGATTGGGAGCGAGTCCCGGACGGAATCTATCTCGACCTGTGCGCTGGGACGCTCGACCTCGCGGCGATTCTGGCCCGACGGCCCCACTTCAGCGGGCGGGTCGTCGGGGCTGACTTCGTGCGGCCGATGCTCGAGCTGGGCCGCCACAAAGCCGATCGGCTGGCACCGGTGACGGCGGACGCGCTGGCGCTTCCGTTTCGTGACGCGGCTTTCGACGGTGCAATGGTGGGCTGGGGGCTCCGCAATCTTATCGATCTCGACGGCGGGTTGCTCGAGGTGGCTCGGGTGCTCAAGCCCGGCGCCCGCCTGGCAATCCTCGATGTCGCGACTCCGGTTCGCGAGCCGATGCGGGCGCTCTACCTCTTCTATTTCGAACGGGTGCTCCCTCAGGTCGGCCGTTTCATATCGCGGCACCGCACGGCGTACAACTGGCTCCCGGAATCCACGCGGGTGTTTCCCCAGCCGGCCGAGCTCTCACGCCGAGTGGTGGCCGCCGGCTTCGAAGGTGTTGGATACCGCCTCTTTCTCGGCGGGGTGACGGCCCTCCACGTCGGTACCCGCGCGGGCTGACGTGTTTCCTGATCTTCAGAGCTACGTCGCCGAGCTTGAGCGAACCGGACAGCTGCGCCGGGTAGCGGTCGAGGTGGATCCATATCTCGAGATCTCGGAGATCGTGCAACGGGTGGTTCGCGCCGAGGGGCCCGCGCTGTTGTTCGAGCGGGTGCGCGGTGCGTCCTTCCCGCTGGTGATGAATCTGTTCGGCTCCATGCGCCGGATCGAGCTGGCGTTGGGGCGCCACCCGCAGGAGATCGGACGCGAGCTGATCGACGCGGTTCAGCAGCTCAATCCGCCGTCGCTGGGCGCGTTCTGGAGGGCTCGCCGGACGCTCGCCCGCAGCCGATTCATGCGCCCCAAGCTGGTCCGATCCGCGCCGGTGCAGGAAGTCATCGAGGCGCCGGCATTGACCCGGCTTCCCAATCCGACGACCTGGCCCCGTGACGGAGGGCCGTTCATCACCTTCGGGCCGACGCTCACCGAGGCGCCCGACACGCATCGCCGCAACTTCGGGCTCTATCGCCTTCAGGTCTTTGACGACGCGACGACCGGGATGCACTGGCAGAGCATGAAGGGAGGGCGGGGCCACTACTTCGAGGCGGAACGCCGGAATGAGGCACTCAAGGCCGCCGTGGTGCTCGGCGGCGATCCCATCCTGATGTTGTCTGCCATCTTTCCGTTGCCGGAGGACATGGACGAGCTGGCGTTTGCCGGATTTCTCCGGCGTGCCCCGACTCGCATGGTTCGAGCCGCTTCGATGAACCTGCAGGTGCCGGCTAACGCGGAGTTCATCCTGGAGGGCGAGGTGCCGCCCCGCGAGCGCCGAATGGAAGGTCCCTTCGGCGATCACTTCGGGCATTACTCCGAAGCGGCCGAGTTTCCCGTCTTTCACATCAAGCAAGTCACGCGGCGCCGCAAGCCGCTGCTGCCGGCCAGCGTGGTCGGAAAGCCGCCGCAGGAAGACAAATACATGGGGATTGCCGCCGGCGAGGTGATCGGCCCGCTCATTCGAGTCATCAATCCCAACGTGGTCGATCTCTATGCCTACGACGACGCCGGATTCCACAACCTGCTTGCAGTCGCGCTCAAGGAACGCCACCCCAAAGAGGTGTTGAAGACGTCGCTCGCGCTGCTCGGCACCGGGCAGCTCGCGCTCACCAAGGTGGCAATAATGGTCCGTGAGGACGTTGCGGTGCGGAGCTTTTCCGGTCTGCTGCGGGAGCTCTGGTACCGCTTCGAGCCCGAAGAGCGAATGCTTTTGCTTCCCATCGGTGCGCTCGACACGCTCGACTACACATCCTACGTCATGCACGTCGGGAGCAAGCTCGTT
>DATJGL010000195.1:0-9273 GCA_035495075.1 Gemmatimonadales bacterium | reverse complement strand
CTCGGACAGGGTCAACGTGCGATTCACGCTCGCCGGCGCGCCCGCTGGGGCCGATGCGGCGCGGGCCGGCCCCGCTGGACATCAGGCGCGCCGGCCGCTTTGAGCTCGATCAGCTGGTCCCGCAGCATGGCGGCCAGCTCGAACTCGAGGCTTGCCGCCGCCTCTTTCATGCGCCGCTCCAACGCCGCAATCGCCTGGCCGCGGCGGGCTGGATCCTGCAGATCCGCTTCCCGCTTGAGCTCCGCCTTGGTGAGCGGCTTTTCGGTCCGCGCATCCGCCACGTAGGTGGAGAGGCGCACTTCTTCCATCGACTTCACGATGGACCGCGGCGTGATGTCATGCGCCTGGTTGTACTCCAGCTGAATGGCACGCCGGCGATCCATCTCGTCCAGCGCGCGCCGCATCGAGCCGGTGATCCGGTCGGCGTAAAGGATTGCCCGCCCGTTGATGTTGCGGGCCGCCCGTCCGATGGTCTGCACCAGGGAACGGTCTGAGCGGAGAAACCCCTCCTGATCGGCATCGAGAATCGCGACTAGGGAGACCTCCGGCAGATCGAGGCCCTCGCGCAGCAGGTTGATCCCGACTAGCACGTCAAAGTCCCCGAGCCGCAAGCCACGGAGGATCTCCATCCGCTCGATCGCATCGATATCGGAGTGGAGATATCGGACGCGGACACCCGCCTGCTGCAGGTAATCGGTGAGATCCTCCGCCATCCGCTTGGTGAGCGTGGTGACCAGCACTCGCTCGGAGCGGCCAACCCGCACCCGGATCTCTTTCAGCAAATCGTCCACCTGACCCCGCACCGGCCGCACGTCCACCTCCGGATCTACCAGACCCGTCGGGCGGATGATCTGCTCTACTACGACACCTTCGGAAAGCCTGAGCTCAAGGTCACCGGGCGTGGCGGAGACGTTGACCAGTTGGGGCACCAGGCTCATGAACTCGGCAAACTGGAGCGGCCGGTTGTCGAGCGCCGAGGGAAGCCGGAAGCCGTACTCCACCAGGGTGAGCTTGCGGGCCCGGTCGCCGTTGTACATCCCACCCAGCTGCGGCAGCGTCACGTGGGACTCGTCGGCCACCGCCAGGAAATCGGGCGGGAAGTAGTCCATCAGACAGGCGGGCCGCTCTCCCTCCTGGCGGCCGGAAAGCGGCCGGGAGTAGTTCTCGATGCCGGCGCAGGTGCCGATCTCGAGCAACATCTCGATGTCGAAGTTGGTGCGCGACTCGAGTCGTTGGGCCTCGAGCAGCTTGCCCTGGCTCCGAAAGAACTGGAGCCGGTCGGCCAGCTCGGCACGAATCAGCTTCACCGCCCGCTCGATGGTAGGCCGCTGGGTGACGAAATGCTTGGCCGGGTAGATCGCCATCTGATCGAGCTGGGCGATGGTTTGCCCCGTAAGCGGGTTGATCTTGCTGATGCGCTCGACCTCGTCGCCCCAGAGCTCGATTCGTACGGCCTGCTCCGCGTACGCGGGGTAGATCTCGAGCGAATCGCCGCGGACGCGGAAGGTTCCCGGCTCGAACGACGCGTCGTTCCGGCCGTACTGGATCCTCACGAGCTCGGCAAGGATCGAGTCCCGGCCCCGCCGTTCTCCACGCTTCACACTGACCATGAGCCTGCGATACTCGACCGGGTCGCCCAAGCCGTAGATCGCGCTCACCGTGGCGACGATGACGACGTCCTCGCGCTCCATCAGGCTCGACGTGGCTCGGAGGCGGAGCATCTCGATGTCTTCGTTGATCGAGGCGTCCTTCTCGATGTAGAGATCGGTAGCGGGAACGTACGCTTCGGGCTGGTAATAGTCGTAGTACGAGACGAAATACTCGACCGCGTTACCGGGGAGGAACTGGCGGAGCTCGCCGTAGAGTTGGGCCGCGAGGGTCTTGTTGTGAGAGAGAACCAGCGTGGGCTTCTGGTACGCGGCGATGGCGTGGGCAAGCGTCATCGTCTTGCCCGAGCCGGTGACGCCGAGGAGCGTTTGATACCGATCGCCGCGGCGGAGCCCGGCGGTCAGCTCGGCGATGGCTTTGGGTTGGTCGCCAGCGGGCGCAAACGGCGCGACCACTTCAAAGCGGGGAGACATTCCCCAATATAAGCGGGGGCTTCGGGATCCATTCAGGAGCGGGAGGAGCGGAGAAACGGAGAAGGGAGATGGGAGAAGGACGACGGAGGTCTACCGCTTTCCGGCTCCCACCTTTCCCGTTTTCTCCGCTTGCCCCATCTCCATGAGCCGACTCCACTGCTCCGGCTTAACCGGCACCACCGACAACCGCCCCATTCGCACCAGCGCCAGGTCGGCGAACGCGGGATCGGCTTTGATGGAACCCAGCGTGACAGAGTGTGGCAGCCGGTTCCCGGCTTCGAGCTCCACGACTACGAGCTTTGGGTCCTTGGGGTCGGGATAGGCTGCCCGGGTGACCCGGGCCAGGCCCACGACGGCCTTCACGTCACCGGTGTGGTAGATCATGACCTGATCGCCAACCGCCATTTCACGAAGATGTTTGAGGGCGACCGGATTGCTCACGCCGTCCCAAACCGTCTTGCGCTCTTCGACGAGGCGATCGAAGGAGTAGCTAGAAGGCTCCGTCTTGAGAATCCAATGAGCAGGCACGTCGTACTATTAGCTAATTCGAGAGTGGGAGGCCAGACCCGGCAGCCTTGATTCAGGGCGTCCGGGCCCGAACCGGGACCTCACTGTTTGCTCGTTGTATCCCCTGCCTTAGACGCGGTGTCTCCGCCTGCCGGTTTCGCCCCGCCTGCGGGCTTGTCAACCGCGATCGTCTTGGCGTCCACCGAATCACCGTCCGCATACACGGTCACGAGAAACGAGCCAACCGGCCATCCGCCTTTGGGCGGGGCTGCATGCAGCTCGGTGTGGTCAGCGCCTTTCGGCTGGATCGTCTGCGAAACGGAATCCTTCACTTTCCCGGTGGGAAAGGTCCACTTCGCGGTCAACGTCGCGCTGGCAGGCTTCCCCTCGGTCGCGACGGAGACGAAGACCGTATCGGTCGGCGCAAACCGCAACGTGGGTTCACTGATTCGCTGATCAGGACCCAGCCCGCGGCCGATCATTACGTTCGACACCTTGAGCTTGCCGGGCTCAGGTGGCTTGGCTCTGTCTGGCACGGTTGCATCCGGGGACGTCGCTCCGGTGTCGGCTCGCGCCGAGTCGTCAACCACGCCCGTCTCGATTCCATTCGGGCGGGGGTGGTCCTTTGCTTGACACGCACCCACGCTCAACGCAGCGATCAGAGCCGCGAGGGCGCGCGGATGCAGAATGGTGCTACTAGGTGAATGCAGCAGCGGTTCCGACCTGGGCATGGGGCTCCTCCGCTCATGCGCTCTTGATTCGCGCGCCCGAGGCTGTAGTGGGCGGCACAGGAGCGCAACGATGAATGGGAACCCACCAAATGGGATGTGACCGCCCTCACCCGCTTGCGCGGCTTCGACGCGATCGACCACGAGTTCCTGCCTTGGGGACTAATTGGCGGTTGGTGTGGCCTCGCGCCGTTCCACGTTGGTGACGCCCTTCACACGGCGGATGCCCTTCAGAACTTTCGCCAGGTGGGGAAGATTGTCGACCTCGACAAAGATGGTCCCGAACACCGAACCGTCCTTGGTATGCAGGTCCGCGCCCTTAATGTTGGTGCCGGTCTGGCTGATCGCCTCCATGATGTCGGCGTACAGACCGCGCCGATCGTCCGCAGTGACCGCGAGCCGAACCCGGAACGCCTCGCCCTGCACTTCCTTCCAATCGATTTCGACCCGTCGCTCGTCCGCTGCGAGCGTGAGCAGGTTGGGGCAGTCCGCCCGATGGATTGAAATCCCCCGCCCTTGCGTCACGTAGCCGATGACCTGATCTCCGGGCACCGGCTGGCAGCACTGGGCGTAACGAACCATCAGGCCATCGACTCCCTGGATCTTGATGCCCCGGCCCAGCCGAAGGCGGTCGATCACGCGACCGAAGACCGTGGGCTTGGGCTCCTGAATCTGATCGGGCGTGAGGTCCGGATAGAGCGCGCGAATCACCTGGCCGATCGCCACATCACCGCGCCCGACGGCAATCTCGAGCCCCGCCCCATCCGCCAGCGACAACGTCCGAGCCGCCCGCTCCAGTTGGGCGTCGTCCGGGCTCTCCAGCCGCCGACGCCGCACTTCGCGCGCGAGGATTTCTTTGCCCAACGCAAGGCTGACCTTCTCTTCCTCGTGCTTGATCCACTGCTTGATCTTGTGGCGCGCCCGGGCGGTGCGAACGTGGTTGAGCCAGTCACGACTCGGCTTGGCGTTGGGACCTGCGATGATCTCGACCGTTTCTCCGTTCTTGAGCTCGCGGTGAAGCGGGGCGATCCGGCCGTTGATCCGGGCCCCCTGAGTGCGCAGACCCACGTCGGTGTGGACGTGGAAGGCGAAGTCGATCGGCGTGGACCCTTTGGGCAGGCGCTTCACGTCGCCCTTCGGGGTGAACACGAAAATCTCGTCCTGGTAGAGATCGATCTTCAGGAACTCGAGGAACTCCTCCGGACTGTGGGTGTCCTGCTGGAGCTCCAGCAGCTGGCGGAACCAGCCGAGATGCTGGTCCAGCTCGTCGCGGGTGCCGTCTTTCTTGTACAGCCAGTGTGCCGCGATGCCGTACTCGGCGGTCTGGTGCATCTCCTGGGTCCGGATCTGGACCTCAAACAGCTGGCCGCCGGGGCCGAAGATGGTAGTGTGCAGCGACTGGTACGCGTTCGACTTGGGGCTCGCGATGTAGTCCTTGATCCGCTCCTGAATCGGGGTCCAGTTGTGGTGGATGATGCCGAGGACGTGGTAGCACTCGGGCACGCTCGGGACGATGACCCGAACCGCCATGAGGTCGTAGATCTCGTCGAAGCTCTTGCCCCGCTTCTTCATCTTCTGGTAGATCGACCAGAGGTGCTTGGGCCGCCCTGTGACCTCGAATCCGTCGATGCCGGCGCGCCGGAGCTCGTATTCGAGCGGAGTTCTGAGCTTGAGAATCATCTGCTCGCGCACCGCACGCTTGGCCGCTATCTGGCTCACCAGATCGCGATACTCCTCGGGCTCGAGGAACTTGAAGGAAAGGTCCTCCAGCTCCGCCTTGACTCCCGCCATGCCGAACCGGTGCGCCAGTGGTGCATAGATCTCGCGGGTCTCAAGCGCGATGCGCTGCCGCCGCTCCCGCGGGAGATGCTCCAGCGTCCGCATGTTGTGCAGGCGATCGGCCAGCTTGATGATGATCACCCGCGCATCGCGGGCAATCGACAGCAACAGCTTGCGATAGTTCTCGACCTGCTCTTCCGCCGAGGACCGGAAGGTGAGGTGCGAGATCTTGGTGAGCCCATCCACGATGCCCGTGATCTCGGGCCCGAACTCGCGGGCCATATCTTCGGTCCGCACCTCGGAATCTTCCACGACATCGTGGAGCAACGCCGCCGCGATCGAGGTGGTATCGAGCAACTGCTCGGCCAAAATCAGGGCAACGGCGATGGAGTGCGAGATGAAATCCTCGCCCGACATCCGCTTCTGACCGCGGTGGGCGGACGAGCTGTACTTGAGCGCCCGATCGATGAGCTCGAGATCGAGCCGATCGGCATGGCGCTCGAGCACCGCCCGGAATTCGGGGGTGGCGTTGGCCAATAGCGGAGGGCTGACCGTCATGGACGGCCCGAGCGTGTCGTGCACATCACAAATAGAATGCGACCGTTGGCCGGAATAATCAACCGCAACTGCTCTCTCGGCCGCCTTCCATGATTTCGAGCTGCAACAGCGCAAACCGCTGCGCTACAGTAACCTAGGCTAGCGACTGTTGCAGCGGTCGACGACGACCTAGAGCAATCCCTCGGCCGCGAAGCTCACGAACCGATCGCCGCCCAGAATCACATGGTCGTACACCGGCAGGTCGAGCAGCTGGCCCGCTGCAACCAACTGGCGGGTGACGGCGCGGTCCTCCGCCGACGGAGTCGGGTCGCCGCTCGGGTGGTTGTGCACTACGATGATGCCCGCCGCCGCCTCGGCGATCGCGGGTCGAAACACCTCCCTTGGATGTACCAGCGAGCTATTGAGTAATCCCCGCGTGACCAGCACGTCCCGCAGCACCTGACTCTGACTGTCGAGGGCGAGCAAGTGAAACTCCTCGACGGGCAGGTCGCGAAGGCGAGTGTGGAACAGCCGGACCACGTCTTCCGGCTCACGAATTCTGGGGAGGGCCGCACGACCCTCGCGGCTTACACGCGCAGCCAGCTCGAATGCTGCGAGCAGTCGGGCAGCTTTGGTGGGCCCGACGCCAGGGAAGCGCAGCAGCTCGGCCGGAGGACGAGCCGCCAACCGGCGCAGCGATCCGTCCGCCATGTCCAGGAGACGGGCGGCAATGGAGCCAACCGGTTCGCCGACACCGCCGGTGCCCAACAGGATGGCAAGCAGCTCCGCGCCTGTGAGTGCTGCCGGGCCCACGCTCCACAGACGCTCGCGGGGGCGTTCGGCGGGTGCTCCAACGGAAGCTGTCGTCACTCTGGGAGCTTTGCTTGGGAGGGGAACGGAACGGGTGCCGCTTCCGCGCGGCTCGGCGCGAACGCTTGCGCTCAGCGACCGGCCAGCAGGATCTCGCGCGACGTGCAGCGGGGCGGAGTCGTCGCACCCTCGGCGCTTACCGAAATGGCGATCAGATAGCGGCCCGGCTCGAGCCGAGTGAGATCGAGGGCCACCGCCCGTCCCACGGCGGTAGATCGCGCGGTAACAGGCTCTCGCCACTGCACCGCAATGGCGGCCTTTCCCGGAGGGGCGCAAGCCGACCGACCCAGCGGGTCAGGTCGACCCTTGCCGCCGAGCTTGGCCACCCGCGCCTCGATGGCGAGTACGGTGCCGGCAGGGGGATGTTCATACCATTCCCAGTAGATCCCCACCGGCTGGCCGCCGGGAAGGACGGTGCCGGGCAGAGTCACGGCGGTAAGAGTATCGATCGCGCCGGTGCCGGCGGCTTCGGCCCGGACCAGGAGAATGTCGGACAACGGGCTCGTGAACCACGCCGCGGCATCGGGAGCGGCGCTGCGAAAACGTCCGGCCCATCGCGCCTCTTCCCGCATGGCCTCGAGGCTGACGAGTGTCGGCGGTTCAGTTGACTGGACGGCCACGGCGCCATACAAGGCCTTCAGCACCGGGCTAAGCA
Organism: Gemmatimonadales bacterium; assembly: GCA_035495075.1. Lineage (GTDB taxonomy): Bacteria > Gemmatimonadota > Gemmatimonadetes > Gemmatimonadales > GWC2-71-9 > DASQPE01. Next base: position 2,116 of record DATJGL010000195.1, on the reverse strand, counting down.
CGACCGGCGTGCCCGCGTCGGTGCCCACCGCGAGTGCCACCTTGGGCGTCAGGCCGGCGAGCACGGTATCGGTGCTCACATCGAATCCGGCCACCGTCACGACCGAGTCGCCGCGACGAAAGCGCGCGATCTGGAGATGATCGATGGTCGAAAACGTCTTGGCCCAAGTCGGCGCGTAGACTGAGGCGGCCATCGACGAGTCGAGCTGCCATACCGGCGGCTGTCCCGCAGACGGGAAGAACGACCAGGACGGCATTCGCTCGCGGGTGATCAGCTTGCCGGGCTCGAGGTCGCCCGCACGACGCGGCGCTCGAACCCAGCTCACCGGCCAGCCGTATCGGATGATCAGCTCCGAGAAATTTCCGCCCACCTTTACCGGACGGTCGAGTCCTTCTCCCGAGAACATGCGAGCCATGACGAGACGGGAATAGTGCTCGACCCTCAGATCGTTTCCCGCTCGGAGAAATAGGGGACGACCCAGCCACCAGAGTCGGGGGTTCCTGCCCTCGCGGGCCTGACAGGGAAGCTTGGAGTACAATCCCGCCTGATCCCCCAGCAACGGCGCGAGATCCGTCCACACGCACCGCTCGGCCGCCGGCATTTCCGCGAGCGCCTGGGCAAAGAGGGTATCGGCCGCCGCATCGTCTTCCTGGGCATGAAGCACGAACGCCGCCAGCGCCGTGCACCACCACCGCTCGGCGCGACATTCGCGGGCCGCGGAGGCGGCGGCCTCGGTCCGTCCGTGCTCCACCAGGTAGCGAACCCGCTGCCCGGCGATCCACGGATCGGCGGGAAGCAGGCGAGCGCCGTCGTCCAACTGATCCAGCAACTGGGCACGCGCCTGGTCGGTCCCCGCCGGCTCGGCGGGGGACTCTTCGTCGGGCGCACCGAAGTGGTAGCAGTAAGCGCCGAAACGCGCATCGCAGTGAGGGGGAAGGTCGTACTGCAGCGTGGGCGCGTTGGATTCCCGCAGCTGCTCGAAGTTCCGCTGCGCCCGCTTGAGCTGCTTGAGAGCCGCCTCGGAATCAAACGAAACCGCCCGCGCCGCAGACTCGGTCTGCGCGCGGGCGGGAAGCCCGTGACACACGAGCGTTAGAAGCGCAAGGGCGCTTGTCGCTACTGCCCGGCTCCGTGGCACTTCTTGTACTTCTTTCCCGACCCGCAAGGGCACGGATCGTTCCGGCCAACCGGCGGCACCGCCGTCGCGGTGCGGCCCACCGGGCCGAGGCTGCTGGTGACCGTCGAGGACCTGGCGGGCGATACCGCGGCCGGCACCGGCGGCCGAGCGGGCTCCCGGGGGCTTGGCCCCATGAACAGGTCGTCCGGCCCAGTCGGCTCGGCCTTCGGTGGAGGTGGCGGCGGCTCCGGTCGAGGAGGAGGCTGATCCGCGCTCACTTGCACCTTGAGGAAGCGCTCGGTGAACGTGGACTGGATGTCGTGCATCAAGTCCACGAACATGTCGTACGCCTCCTTCTTGTACTCCACCAGCGGATCTTTCTGACCCCATCCGCGATAGTGAATGGCGTTCCGGAGCTGGTCAAGGTCGTACAGGTGATCCTTCCACTTTTCGTCCAGCACCGACAGCATCACCTGCGAGAGCACCTGCGCGTCCACATCCCGGATCCCGATCGCCCGGCCGAACTCCTGCAGGTATTCGATTTTCCGATGAAAGGTGGCGTCGCCCTCGGCCTTGGCGGCGGCAACCATCGACTCCATCTCGGGCGTGGCCTTGGGATCTAGCGCCGCCTCGACGCTCACCAGATACTGCATGGTGAGGAGCTCCCGCAGGCCACCGCGATCGTATTCCTCGGGTCGCTCGGCATCGGCCAAGAACTGGCGGGTTGCCCGCTCCAGCGCCGACTCGATCATCCGCTGCGCTTCGGCCTTGAGCTCCTCGCCCCGTTCGAGCGCGAACAACCGCAGCGAGTAGACCACCTCCCGCTGCTGATTCATCACGTCGTCGTACTCGAGCAGACGCTTCCGGGCCTGGAAGTTCTGCAGCTCGACCCGCTGCTGCGCCTTGCCGATCGCGCTCGTGACCAGCCCGCCGGTGATGACCTCCCCCTCTTCCGCGCCGCTCTTGTCCATCCACCGGGCGATCCGATCCGACCCGAAC
>DATJGL010000194.1:0-2519 GCA_035495075.1 Gemmatimonadales bacterium | reverse complement strand
CAACCGGTTATAGCCCCCGCCGACGTACGGGCGCAGTTTGCCGCCGGCCATGGTCCATCCCAGGCTGACATCCGCACCGAAGATGTTGGGTGAGTACTTGTCGTCCGAGCGGGTTCCCTGGAAGCACTCGCTCACGGGGTCGGCCAGCGCGGCGTCGTTGCAGGTGATGGGTCCGTGGATCGAGCCGAAGGTCCCATGGGCGCGGATCGCGGCTACGAGCCCGTCGAGTTTCCCGAAACTCTTCCCGACGGACAAGCCGAACAGGTTGGCTTTCACCCCGTTGATCGGGACTGGGGGAATCCACGACGCCTGCAGCGCGAGCCCGAACGGCAAGGGCAGCCCAATCCGCGGGCGCGGCAGCGCGAATATGAGGTCGGTATTCAGCGGCCCCTGGCCCGGCCGACAGATACTGGGTGTCGCCGTCGCTGGGTCCACCTTGGGCAGGTAGGCCGCCTCGAGCCCTGCCTGCAGGCCGGGGAGGAGCTCCGGCGCCGTCGCCGGACTGAAGGCGAGCGGAACCGAGAAGATCGCCAGCGTCTTCGCTTCGTTCGAGCTCGCCCCGGGGAGGCAGACGGACTGCGCGGCGAGCGGCGCCGCCAACGCAGAGACCAGGATGGCGAAGGTCGCGATCCGCCATTCCGGACCCTCCAGGGCGCTCGAGCGTGGGCGTTGTTTCGAGAGCTGGTTAGGCACACGCGGCTCAGTTCGCCGACGGGACGGGCTCTCGTGCCGTCCCGGCGCGAAGGCCAAACGGGCGCACCCCGGGCTGGGCGGCCCAGCTCCAGTACTCCTGCACCACGCCGTCGTCGATCCTGAGGAGCATGATGCGACTTTCCGAGGCACCACCGCCCATTTGGGTTACGTGCCCGATGACGCGGTCGCCTTGGGTAACGACATCGTCCACCGTGAGCTTGAGGTCGGGCGCGATCGTTCGGAGATCCTTGACCATTGTCTTGAAGCCGTCGCGGCCGAGCGGCGCACCGTTGTTGGTTAGGTCCTTGGCCACAAAGGCGTCCACCAAGGCGAGGTCACCTTGATTGAAGATCTGGTTCACAACCACGGCGAACACCAGCTTGTTGTTTTTTTGTGCGTCCGCATCCTGGGCCGACACCGTCGTGCTCCAGCCGCTCCCCGCGCAGAGCAGCGCCAGTGTCATGGAAGCCATCCAACGCTTATTCACGAGGTCACCTGTTTCGCATCTGATGTGATTGGTGCTGCCAGCCGTCTCGGCTCCGCCGGCGACTGTGCGATCGGATCGATGGGCCGACGGACGTCTGGCGCGCTCGGTCCGAACGCGGGCGACTCGATGTCTGCGGCGTCGCCAATCTCTTGAAGGCTCTTCTTGAACTCGCGAATCCCCTGACCGAGTGAGGCACCCATCTCCGGCAACCGCTTGGTGCCGAAAAGGAGCAAACCGGCGATCAGCGCCATTAGAAGCCCTGGCAGGCTAGGAAAGTGCATTGTGATGCTCCGAGGCAGTCGGTGTGCTGACGCCGCTCCTTGTGAACGGCATCATGGGTCAGCCATATACCACACGAGACTGCAGGGACTGGCGATCTATTCCCGCTGTCGTTGGGGCTCAGCTAGACGCAGGCAGGGACAGCACAGAGGGGGAACGGGAAGACTGACGAGCGAGGTTACGGCCGGGTGGCGCCAGCGCCAAGGTTGGCTGCCACCAGCTGCGCAAACTGGGAGAGCTCGGTTTCGTTCAGATCCGAGATTGCCCAATACGTCATGCCGCCGGCCGCGCCGTGCATCACGTCGTACCCTCGGCGCGAAGCGGCAGCCGGAAGGGCGTTCGCATCGCGACTCGGCCAGACGAAGAGATTGATCACGTGCTGCCGCCGCCCGTAGACCAGGGCCGCGACTTGCCTCTCGCCCAGATAGTCGAGCCGCCCGCCGATCAGAGGGAACCCCTCGATCGTAAAGTCCGGCACCGGAGGCGAGAAGTCGAGCTTCCCCGCGAACCAGGGCTTCACCGTGTGATGCTCGGATGAGCCGATGTCGGTCAGGTGGTCGCTTTGAAGGGATCGCACATGGCTGGCGACGATCTCCGTGGCCAGATCCGGCTCGCTCCGCGACACACGCCAGGTGGTGAGCTGCCACCCGCCGGCCAGGCCGAGTACCAGCGCCGCCGCAGTCGCGGCCCAAGCGGGGATCCACGCGGACCGGCGCGGCCGCTCCTTTACTTCGGCACGCACTTCGGCACGAAGTGCCCCGCGGACGCGTGCCCGCAACCCGTCCGGCGCCCGTAGGGGCTTCACCTGCGCCTGCACGGCCGAGCGCAACCTCCGCTCCCGCTCGAGGCGGGTGGCACAAGGGACGCATTGGCGCAGGTGGGTCTCGACCTCACCGACGCCGCGTTGGTCCAGCTCGCCGTCGAGATATCCAGTCAGCTTGTCACTCAGCGTCTCGCAGGACACGGTCAGTTCCTCCGGTAGTCCTCGATCGGGAGCACGCGCTGCAGCCGCTGGCGCGCCCGCGACAGCCGCGACATCACGGTTCCGACCGGAATTCCA
>DATJGL010000193.1:0-10309 GCA_035495075.1 Gemmatimonadales bacterium | reverse complement strand
CCCTCGGCGCTACTTCTTGTCGAACCGCTTTCCCACCTCGCTCCAGTTGACCACGTTCCACCACGCGCTCACGTAGTCCGGGCGACGGTTCTGGTACTTGAGGTAGTAGGCGTGCTCCCACACATCGCAGCCGAGCACGGGAATCTTCCCGTCCATGATCGGGCTGTCCTGGTTCGGGGTGCTCTCGATGGCCAGCTTGCCACTCTTGTCGAGGCTGAGCCATCCCCAGCCGCTGCCGAACCGACCGACACAGGCCTTGGCAAACTGCTCCTTGAAAGCAGCGAAGCTTCCGAAAGCCTTCGTAATCGCGTCGGCGAGCGAGCCGGTGGGCTCCTTCGGTCCGCCGGGTCGCATGATCTCCCAGAAGAACGTGTGGTTCGAATGACCGCCGGCGTTGTTCCGTACCGCGGCGCGAATTGCTTCCGGCACACTGCTGAGGTTCTGCAGCAGCTCGTCAAGCGACTTCTTTTGTAGATCAGGCTGCGATTCCAGCGCGGCATTGAGATTGTTGACGTAGGCAGCGTGATGCTTCTCGTGATGGATCCGCATCGTCTGCTCGTCGATAGACGGCTCCAGAGCATTGTGCGGGTAAGGCAAGGGGGGAAGGGTGAAAGCCATGAGGGGCGATCCTCCACGAACAACGGTTACCGATCAATGCGATCCATTTCTCGCCGGCGCAATATGAGTGCGCCTTCGAGAGCGGTCAACGACGCCCGTCACCCGCCAGCCGCCGGATCGCCTGGGCGTACCAGCGCACGGCCCGGAGGTAGTCCGGCACCGCGATGCGTTCGTCCACTCCATGGAAACGGTCGAGGTCGGCCGGGGTCAGCGGCAAGGGAGCAAAGCGATACACGTTGGGCGTGAGGTTGGTGTAGTGTCGGGCGTCGGTTGCGCCCACGACCAGAAAGGGAGCGACGACCGCGCTGGGATAGATCTGACGGATGGCGCCGGCGAGCGCCTTAAAAGCCGGTCCGTCGCTCGGCGAGACGGGCGACGGATCCTCCCCCTGCCCCACGATCGACACTTGCACCGCCGAATCGGCGATCACTTTCCGAACCCGTTTCAGTACACTCTCGACCGTCTCACCGGGGAGAATCCGCAGATTGACTACCGCCCGTGCAGACGCGGGGAGCATATTCTGCTTGATCCCTCCCTGGATCAGGGTCGGTGCGAGAGTCGTCCTGACCGACGCCGCAGTCGGAGGGGATGCAGTGAGCCGGCGCAGCACAAGCGGCTCGAAGAGCCAGAGGTTCGCAAAGAGGATCCGAAGAGGCCAGGCCATCTCCGGCCCGACTGCCCGAAAGAGTGCGAGCTCGGCACCACCGATCGTAGCGGGAAACGGATCGCGCTCAAGTCGGTCCACCGCCCGGCTCAGCCGGCCGATGGCGGTTTCGTCCGGCGGCATTGATGAATGGCCTCCGGGCGCGTGGGTGGTGAGCGCAAGCGAGACACTTCCCTTCTCCGCCACGCCCACCGTCGCCACCGGTGCCGCGACGCCGGGTACGATCCCCGACAGCACCGCACCGCCCTCGTCCACCACGGCATCGAGGGGGACCCTCCTTGCCTCGAGCAGCGCGGCGATCGCCCGCGCACCTTCGCCTCCCAGCTCCTCATCGTGTCCAAAGCCCAGGTACACTGTTCGGCGCGGGCGGAATCCCGCTCGGACCAGCGCCTCGACGGCTTCTAGCACGCCGAGAACTCCTACCTTGTCGTCCAGCGTCCCGCGGCCCCACACGAATCCGTCCGCCACGTCGCCGGCAAACGGCATCCTGGACCAACGCGCCGAGTCCGCTGGAACGACATCCAGATGGGAAATGAAGAGCACCGCCGGAGCCAATCGGTCAGTGCCGGGCCAGGTGTAGAACAGGCTGTACCGGTCGACCACTTCCCGGGTGAGCGCATTGCTCACATGGGGGAAGCCTGCCTCGAGCAACCGATGCAGGCCGATCAGCTGGTTTGGATCACGCCGTGACGAGTCCTCCTCCGATACGGTGGGCAACCGAATCGCCGCGGCCAGCCGCTGGATGACTGCGGCCGAATCGAGCTCAAGCGGCTCGGCTGGCGGAGGAGTGATCTGGCGGGTGCTGAAGCGGACGGTGCGAACCGCGAGAACGCCCAGCAACAGGACGAGCGCCGCTTTGATCAGCCGGAATGCGGTTCTCATGCCGACTTCGGATCGGGTTCGCGACCTAAGCTGGTCCAGCAGGCGAGCCCGGCCCCAACGCCGGCAAGCAGGGTGTAGATGATCTGCGCCCTGAATGCGGCCTCGAACGCAAAAGGAAGAGCCAGCGCGGCGAGCATCCAGGCGAGTCGTTCGGCGGCGTTGTGCGCGGTGCGCGCCGGCGCAACCCGCAATGCGAGTCCAGTGGCGCCGAGGATGAGCGCGGCGGGAAGCGAACCAGGTGCTTCGCTCGCAAGCGCGATGAAAGCGAGGGCATTGCAGGCGGCGGGTCCTCGGCCGGTGATCGCGGCACCCCAGAGGCCCAGGACGCCAATCGGGACGAACAGCGGCCGCCAGTGCTCGACCCCCCCGGTGGCTGCAGGACTCACCACCCGGAGCCAGAGGGCGATACCCAGCGGTGCGAGCAGGCCGCCCGGAAACAGCCGCTCCGCCGGCCACAGGGCGAGAAAAGCCCAGGCGACAAACCCAAGGACCAGACCAACCAGGCGCTCCGCGGCCGGACTGAAAGGAACTTCCCGCAACGCACCTATCCCCAACCCCTCGGGACCGGCAACCGTGCCCATGAACCACCAGGCCGGCCCAAGCGCGAGAGCAGCGATCACAAGCCAGGGAATCCGGGCCATCCGGCGCCGGCGGCGATCGAGGAAGTCCGCTACCGCAGCGGCCCACAAGCCCGAGAAGACGACGCCGACGTGCGGTCCCGCAATCGCCCCGAGTGCCCCAAGCCCAAAGAGCGCGCCCAAGGCGGGCGCGCCCGATTTCACGCCCGGCCACGCGATGCGCGGCTCCTCGACAGAAGCGCCTAGATGGCGGACTCGCGCGGCAGCCGCGCCGGTCAGACATCCGGCCACCACCAACGCCCCCGCGCCAAGCCCGGGCCGCCACCCACCGCTCGCGACCATGAGCGGCGCTAGCGCCCACAAGCCGAGGCCACCGGCGCACAGAAGCGCGAGAGCACGGCCCGGAGATACCGGAGGCCCCTCCCGAATCGCGAACAGCGAGGCGGCGAGGCACAAGGCGACGCCGAGGAGGAGCAGACCGGTATTCACGACGAAAAACACGTCGTTCGAATCGGCCGCTGCCTTTGTGATGACTTGGAGATCGTCGGAGCCCGGACTTACGGCATACGCGGCGAGTCCGAGAGCGAACGACACCAATCCGAGGAAGGCGATTCGGCGCGCCGCGGTCGGCTCGAGGGTGGTCGCCGCGAGCACCAGCAGCACGTAGAGGGGCAACAGACCGATGGTCACGATAGCCCGTGCTCGGCCTGGCGATGTAACAACCTGACTTGTAATGGCTTAGACGCTGGACTGGACCGGCATGCGTCGACCGGGCATTGCGGACGACCCTGGGACGGTGCGGGAACTCTCGGGTGGATCACATCTTGCCGATGGTACAAGCGACGGCCCCGGATTCGGGGTCGGGTGCGCGCCACCGGGGGTATTCCGCAAGCCGAAGGGATATCTGCAAGGTGCGGCCTTTCGGGGCGGCGCTGGCTTGAACTTCTCGACGCTGAGGATGCTCCCACCGTGACCGCTATCCTTGGACCCACTTCCGCTCGCCCGGCTTCGTCGGCCCCGCCGATAGCTCCGACTGACGATCTTGCCGCCAGCCGCGACGGCGCGCACCGCCCCGCCAGCCGGAAGCGGACCTGGCGCCCGGCGAGTGAAATCGCGGTGGACCTTGGCACGGCAAACACGCTGGTCCTGGTGAAGGGCGAAGGCGTCGTGCTCAACGAACCCTCGGTCGCCGCTGTGGACCAGGCCACCGGGGAGATTATGGGAATCGGGCTCGAGGCCAAGCGGATGCTGGGGCGGACGCCGGAAGGCATTCTCGCGGTTCGGCCCATGAAGGACGGGGTGATCGCGAACTTCGAGGTTGCCGAGAAGATGCTGCGGCATTTTCTCCGGGCCGTACTCGACCGGCGCATTCTTCGGGTCAAGCCCACCGTCATCGTCTGCGTTCCCTCCGGCATCACTGAAGTGGAACGCCGCGCCGTCCGCGATTCCGCCCAGTCAGCCGGCGTGAAGCGCCTCCTCATGGTCGCCGAGCCGATGGCTGCGGCGATCGGCGTCGGGCTGCCGGTGGACACCCCGAGCGGGAACATGGTGGTGGACATCGGCGGCGGGACTACCAACGTCGCCGTGATCGCGCTCTCCGGCATTGTTTGCGACGCATCCATCCGGACCGGCGGCGACGAACTGGACCAGGCCATCGTTCAATTCATGCGGAAGAACTACAGCCTGTTGATCGGCGAGCCGACCGCCGAAACCGTCAAGATCTCCATCGGGTCTGCCGCTCCGCTCGATCCCGAAGTCGAGATGGAGGTCAAAGGCCGCGATCTGATCTCCGGACTGCCGAAGACCGTTCGGGTGGATTCGGCCGGGATCCGGGACGCCATTCAGGAGCCGGTCTCGCAGATCGTCAATGCAGTGCGCCGGGCGCTCGAAGCCACTCCTCCGGAACTGGCGAGCGACATCCTGGATCAGGGTATCACGTTGACGGGCGGTGGTGCGCTCATCCGCGGCTTGGATCGCCTGCTGAGCGAGGAAACTGGCTTGACCGTCCGGCAGGACCCCGACCCGCTTACCTGCGTTGTGCGCGGTACCGGGAAGATCCTCGACGACTTCGCGCGCTTCGAAAGCGTCTTGACGACCTGAGGCACGTCTAGAGCCATGTAAATGCGGGCGGAGGCAGGCTCCGCCCAACATCCCGCCGGGCATTTCCTCGTACGAACGCAAGATCCAGGGCGGCGCGCGCCATCGCGTGCGGCGCCAGCTTCGATCCCCCCACATCGCGCCATTCGTCCAGCGCCAGCTCGATCACCGTTTCGCCCGCCGGCCGCGAGCCCGCACGCAGGGCGGCCTCATTCAGCCGAGCCAACAGCTCGACATCGAATGCCCAGCGGCTCCGAAACGGCGCCCCGAAGGCCGCGCGCAGCAGGGGGCCGGCGCGAAAGAGCTTAGCACCGCACTGAGTGTCGTACACCGCCAGCCGGAGGACCACGGACGCCGCGGTCGCAAAGGCGCGCCCAAGATAGTGGCGCACGGCTGAGCGATCGATCACCGTACCCAGAAGCTTGACCCGTGCGCCGATCACCGCAACCAACTCAGGGCGGCCATCCAGCGCTCCCACGAAGCGAGACACGGCGGACAGCGGCGTTGCCAGATCGGCGTCCCAATAGCCCACGAAAGTCGGGTCCCCTGTCAGCGCGACCAGCACGCCCGCTCGCACGGCCCCGGCCTTCCCCTGGTTGGCGGCGAGTCGAATGGCCCGGATGCGCTCCGGGACCTGTCGGACCAGTTCGCCCAGAACTGAGGCGGTGGCGTCTTTACTTCCATCATCGACGAAGAGAAGTCCAACGTCCGGGGTCGCGGCGGCGAACTCCCGAAAGCGGACGACGTCCAATCGTGCTGCTTCGTTGTAGCACGGGACTACGATGACGGTTCGTGGGGCTGGTTGGGCTGAGGCCAGGAGGCGCTCGCTCGGCGGAGGCGTTGTGGGAGCTCGGTGCTGAACTCCCGATCAGTGATCGGGTGGTACCTGGAGCGCTTTTCGCTCGGCCAGTATCACGCGAGACGGGATCCCGACATCGGTCAGGTGGGCAGCGACATCGATGACGCTGGGATGCTCCGGGCTCTCGGAGCGCACCACTCGGACCACGGTTCCGCGCACCGGCAGGGTCTCACCGCTGCTCAGGCGAAGAATCCCCTCGAGCTTGGTCCCGACCGATGGCTCGGGTCCTGATTCCTGTCGATAGCGCAGGCCCCGCTCCGAGAGATCGAGCACGTTGAGCGAGCCGGCGTCCAGGATGAGGCTGGGGCGCGCTGCCCCCTCGTACCGAAGTCGCACATGCGTTCGGGGGCGGTCGTCGGCCATCGCGTCACTCCACCCGGTCGTCCCTGGCGTCAGACCGGGGAGACGCGGCACCGCCACCGCTGTCCGCCTCCGCACCGACTGCTCCGGTTTCGGCGCCTCGCGGCCCCCGGGTCTGAACCTGGCGCGCAACCCGTCCGTAGGCGTTGCCCACCGATGACCTGAACAGCAGAAGTCCGACGAGCAGACTCGCGGCTACGAGGGCCAGTACCAGGGCGTACTCGAGAACCGCGTGTCCGGACTCCCGCTTCGGCACGAACGACCGCCACTGCTTCACGGCACCTCCGGCATACCGGGGTTGTAACCCTGAAGTCAATGCGCAGCTGATATGGGGTGTTGATGTAGCCCTAAAGCTAAGAAAATCGGCCGGTCCCGGAAGGGGCGGAAGTGCTACACGGCGGCGGGTACGGGCGCGAGGAGACCGGCTAGGAACGCCCGGCAGGCCTCGGGATCGCGGAGGCGTAGCGCGGCAGCGCTCGGGCCCACACCCACGTGGATGCTGACCGAGCCCTCGGGGAGCGCCTCGAACAGGTCTTCGTCGGTGCGGTCGTCGCCCATGGCAACCGCCCTGGCGTCCGGCGACGCGGCAGCCATTGCCTGGGAAACGATGAGACCCTTGTGCACACCGGCCGGGCGGAACTCCAGGACCATGCTGCCGCGGAGGACTTCGACCGAATCACCCGGCCAGCGCTCTTCGGCTTCTTCCAAGAGCCGCTCGGCGTGGCGGGCGCCCTGGTCGGGTCGGGCCATACGGAAATGCCAGGAGAGACCGGCTGCCTTTCGCTCGATCAACGCACCGGGCGTTTCACGGGTGTACCGCTTGAGGAGCGCCAGAAGATCGTCGTAGGGCAACGGGCGCACGGCCGCGTGGCGCCGCCATAGACGCTCGCCCCGTTGCCGGGACCAGGCTCCGTGCTCGGCGTGAAGCCCGATCGGAAGTCGTCCGAACCACTGCTCCAGCACACTCTGCTGCCGGCCGCTCACCAGATGGAGGTCGGTGCGCGGGCGATTCGCCAACTGGCCCAGGAGCTCGAGCAGCGCAGCGTCCGGGCGAGCCAGCTCGGGCGCGGGTGCGAAAGGCACCAGCGTCCCGTCGTAATCGAGAAAGATGACCAAGGCGGGCGCAGCACGCAGCTCGTCGAGGACGGTGCGTACCTGGGCGGCAGGAGTGGGCCGAGCCCGTGGCTCCTCCTGAGCGGCGGCGCGGCCCCGACCCTCGAGCGCACCGACGAACGCACGGCGCCAGCGCTCCAGCGTGTGCTGCGTGACCCGGCGACGCAGCGCTTGCATGCGGCTACGACGCTCATCGCGGGACATCGTGAGCGCGCGATACAGCGCGGTGGTGGTCTCGTCGATGTCGTAGGGATTCACGATCATCGCTTCGGCCAACTCGGACGCAGCTCCGGTGAACTCGCTCAGCAGAAGGACGCCGTCCTCGTCGGGTCGCGAAGCCACGAACTCCTTCGCGACGAGATTCATTCCGTCGCGCACCGGAGTCACCAGCATGACGTCGGCCGTGCGGTACAGGCCCACCAGCTCGGCCTGAGCGAAGCCGTGATAGAGGTAGCGCACGGGGGTCCACGCCGGCGTGCCGAACATCCCGTTCATCCGACCTACCATTGCGTCCACTTGACGCCGGAGCCTGCGGTAGGCGGACACTCCCGTACGCGACGGGACCGCGACCTGGAGCAGCGTCACGTGCTCCCGCAGCTCGGGATGGGTACGCAGCAGGTGTTCGAAGGCGAGCAGACGCCGGGGGATTCCCTTGGTGTAATCCAGCCGGTCGATCCCCACCAGCAGACGCTCGCGCCGGGTCACGCCGAGCGCTCGGCGGTGAGCCGCGGGGTCGGCCTTCTCCGCCAGGCCACCGAACCGGTCGGCATCGATGCCCATGGGGAACACGCCGATCGCGGTCTCCCCGCCGGCATGATGCACTACCGACTCCTCCGCGGTGCCGTCCACGACCAGATCGAGCAGCTCACCGGCCGAGACCGCGAAATGCCGCGCGTAGGCGGCAGTGTGAAAACCGACCAGGTCCGCACCCAGCAAACCCTCAAGGATGCGCTCACGCGTGGGCAGGACCCGAAAGACCTCGAACGACGGAAACGGGATATGGAGGAAGAAGCCGATTCGGGCGCCCGGGACTCGTTCCCGCAGCAGCGCCGGGACTCGCATCAACTGGTAGTCGTGAATCCAGACGAGATCACCCGGCCGGTACAGCTCGGCCAGGGTGTCGGCGAAGCGCGCATTGACCGCTTCGTAGGTGAGCCAGTGACGGGAGCGAACCGGAAGCTGGTCGATCAGATAGTGGCACAACGGCCACAAGACGCCGTTGGCGTAGCCGACGTAGAAGCCGCGGATCTCCGCCAGCGTAAGGTGAACCGGAACGCAACCGAACCCCTTGAGCTGTCGGTCGAGCGCCGCGCGGTCGATATGACCGTCATCGGCGGCTCCGGCCCAACCCACCCAAGGCCCGCTGCCTTTCACCTGTAGAGCGCGCAGTCCGGTCGCTACGCCGCCCACACTTTCGGTAACCTTCGGGCCGTCTGGCGTTTGCCGGACCGTGACCGGCAGGCGCATCGAGGCCAGAATCAATCGAGGCATGCCAATCTCCACGCCGCACGCGTCACCGAACCGGCGCGCAGGGCGCAATGGAGCAACGTTGGTGGGCTCTCGGGAGCGCGATCGGACCTGACGAGGACTGCTACGTGGACGAGCCGATAGAGCGACTCAAGCAGCCGGGGCCGAGGGCTCCGTTTTCAAAAGCCTACCCGCCGTAGAGGATGTACGCAACATGTCCGAAACGGTCAGCTGACCACGTGACGGAGGCCGGCGAAGCAGATTCTGCTCTGCGTTCTAGGCATCGATGCCTCTTCGGCCCGGGCGATTGCCAAAATTGTGGTTCCCGCTCTTTCTGGTATAGGCCGGCTGGCTGTCTCCGTGGGATTCGTTCAGGACACAACGTACATCGAGGTCAGTCGGGGCATGTAACGCCTGGTGATCCATTAACGCGGCCCGCCGGCTGACCGCGCGCGAGCCGGCTCCAGGATCTCGCTCGCCACCCACATCACCGCGACTAACTCGCGCGGTGCCCCCGTCACTGCCAGATCGACCGCCGCGATCCGGAGACGGTCGCATAGCGGCAGGACGCGAGCACTTCGTCCTCGGTTATGCCTCAGCATACCAACTGACCTTCAACCGATAGCAAATCGGCCCGTTGCCGACCCGCGCCGCTGAACCTGTGCGGAGGAGGGTGAGACGCAGAGGTGCCGCCTGGGTGGGAGCCCTAGCGGGGGCCTGCCTCGGCCATAGGTTCTGCGCAACTGCCCAAAACTTGATGGCGTCCGGCAGCGGGTGCTGCCTGAGGAAAAGCCATGAGCGAGTCAGTCATTCCTGTTGGGCCGCCCTGCGGGCTGGCAGGTCCTTCGTGGCGCCCTACCCAAATGAGATCGGGGGCCAGCATGCACGGCCACCGTCTAGCAGCGCGAAGGCAAGTGACTGCCGGCCTCGCCTGGGCAATGGGCGTGGCTTTCACGGGATGCGGGAAGGATGAGTCTACGGGGCCGACCACGGGCTCGATCGCGGTGATCACGACCACGACCGGGAACAACCTGGACCCGGACGGCTACACGGTCTCGGTGGACGGCGGGGCCTCCCAGGCCATCGGGATCAACGAAACTCAGACCATCTCGGAGGTGAGCGGCGGGAGCCACAGCGTGGAACTGGGCGGGGTCGCGGCAAACTGTACCGTCGAGGGCCCCCACCCGCGGACGGTCAGCGTAGCCGGAGGCGCCAAGAGCCAGGTCGGGTTTCTGGTCCGCTGTTTCACCCCGCCCCCAGGGACGATCGCGTTCGAGACCAATCGGACGGGCGACTTCGAGGTCTTCAAGATGAACGCGGACGGTACCAACCCCGTCAATCTTACGAACAACGCTGCCAGCGACACCGAGCCCGACTGGTCGCCTGACGGGACCAAGGTCGCGTTCGTGAGCGACCGGGACGGGAACAACGAGATCTACGTGATGAACGCCGATGGCAGCGGTCAGACCCGGCTCACCACCAACTCCGAATCGGAGACCGGACCGGAGTGGTCTCCGGACGGGACCAAGATCGCGTTCGAAACCCACCGTGAAGTGTACGTCATGAACGCCGACGGGAGCGGCCAGGTCAACTTGACGAGCAATGCCGCCTTCGACGGCCACCCAGCCTGGTCGTCCGATGGCACCAAGATCGCTTTCCATACCAGTCGCA
>DATJGL010000192.1:0-13195 GCA_035495075.1 Gemmatimonadales bacterium | reverse complement strand
TGCACTACCACCGCGTCCAGCTGGGCGAGATGGCCCTCGACGGCGCTCGCGTCCTGACGTACACTGAATTCCTCCAACGCTGGGCGGAGTCGAAATACTCGGAGCCTGTCCGAGCAGTGTCTGGGTTTATGCGCTCCATAGAGCCCGGTCGTCTCGAGCGTACCCGTGTGGTCGCAGGACAGCTAGTTGAGCTTCTCTCGGGCGAAACTGGCGTTCCGAGTGCTCGTGCCGACGAGCGGTCCCGCGCGGCCACCTAACGACCATTAGGTGCTGAGGGATGGGGCCCGACGGGAGGGCCGTCGGCGGGCGGTTTCCAGACCTGTGACGGAGGTCATTGTTGGCTTGGGCACGGCGTGATAGGGTAGGAACGCGGAGCCCGAAAGGGCTTGCGCACTGAGCCAAGTCGAAAGACCCCTTCACGGGGTTTGACGGCTTGGCTCTCTCACTTCGGTGACCATCTGTAGAGGTTTCCGGAACCCGCCGGGCTGGACGTCTCGGCCGTGATGGATTCCATCGCTACGACTGCACGGCTGGCGCGTCGCCAATCGCCCGTTATCTGCCTTGACGCTTCTTGGACCGGGCCGTACGGTATCCAATCCAAGTTCCCATCGACAAAGGCACACCCGGCGAAAGCCGGGGCCGCAAAGCCACGGGTCCTCGCCTCCTCCGCGACGCCAGACTTGAGACGCCACGAGGGACCCTAAGACCCCCGGCAACACTGAAAAGCGTCATATACGGCTTCGATCATCTGATTGGCCCCCTGACTTTGACACTGAGGGGACTTTACGGCAGCTTGGCGCACCGCTCGGCCCGATCTATCCTCGTTTTAGCACTCATCTTGGTAATAGGGAGTCAGCGATCATGGCAAGAGTTATTTGCGTACTCTATGACGACCCGGTTACCGGGTATCCGAAGAGCTATGCCCGCGACGGAATCCCCAAGCTCGAGCGCTATCCCGATGGTCAGACCCTTCCGACCCCCAAGGCGATTGATTTCACCCCCGGCACCCTGCTCGGCAGCGTCTCCGGCGAGCTCGGGCTCCGGAAGTATCTGGAGTCCAACGGCCACACCCTGGTGGTGACCTCCAGCAAGGATGGCAAGGACAGCGTGCTGGACCGTGAGTTGCCCGACGCGGAGATCGTCATCTCGCAGCCGTTCTGGCCGGCCTACATGACCGCCGAGCGCATCGCCAAGGCACCGAAGCTCAAGATGATCGTCACGGCAGGGATCGGCTCCGACCACACTGATTTGCAGGCCGCCATGGACCGTGGCGTCACGGTGGCCGAGGTGACCTACTGCAACAGCAACAGCGTGGCCGAGCACGTGGTGATGATGATTCTCGCGCTCGCGCGCAATTATATCCCCTCCTATCAGTGGGTCGTCAAAAAGGGCTGGAACATCGCGGACTGTGTCGCCCGATCGTACGACATTGAGGGGATGCAGGTCGGGACGGTGGCCGCGGGCCGCATCGGTCTTCGTGTGCTCCGGCTGCTCAAGCCCTTCGACGTGAAGCTCCATTATCTGGATCGCCATCCCTTGCCGGCCGCTGTGGAAAAGGAGTTAGGCCTCACTCGCCACACTGAACTGAAGAGCCTGACCAAGGTGTGCGACGTGGTCACCTTGAACACGCCGCTGCATCCCGAGACCGAGCACATGATCAACGAGCAGACGTTGAAGGACTTCAAGCGCGGCGCCTATCTGGTCAACACAGCGCGCGGGAAACTCTGCGACCGGGACGCGATCGCGGCGGCCTTGGAGAGCGGGCAGCTCGCAGGTTATGCCGGCGATGTCTGGTTTCCCCAGCCCCCGCCGGCCGATCACCCGTGGCGGACGATGCCCCACCATGGGATGACCCCTCATATTTCGGGGACGAGCCTCTCCGCTCAAGCCCGGTACGCGGCGGGCACCCGCGAGATTCTGGAGTGCTATTTCGAGGGACGGCCCATTCGCGACGAGTACCTGATCGTGAGCGGCGGGCGCCTCGCTGGGGCGGGCGCGCACTCCTACAGCGCGGGCAATGCGACAGGCGGTTCAGAGGAGGCGGCGCGGTTCCGAAAGTAGGAGGAACGACTACGGTGCGGCGCTCACAACGCGGAGCAGCACGACCTGGCGCACCCAGCGTGCCGGGCGACGATCGCCGGGCACGAACACTCGCCAGGGCCCGTCCTTAGGTGAGAGGGGCGCGCCATCCTGCCGGTCCACGAGCAGAATCACTCGGCCGGTGAGCGTGGAATCGAGCTCACCAGCACTCAGCACCACGCGATAGCCGTCCGCCGCCACGACGAGCAAGTAGTCCGCCAGCCGCGGCCCGCCTCTTAGGCCGACCTGATCTAGCGCATCGTAAGAAAGCAGGCGGGGCTGGCGGTGCTGATGTAGCCACAGCCGGCGTCACAGGTGCTCACTAGTTGCCGGCGGCGTTGCCGCTGCTGCTAGGCCGCTCGCCAGACTAGGTAGCCGAGCGCACCAAGCAACATGATGACCACGGCCACGTACGCGAGGACCTCAAGCGGCGCGTGCCAGCCGTGGTGGCGGTAGCGGGTCTTTTCGGACATGCCACTGATCTCGGGCTCCGAACAGGGGGCGCAGGCTGGAATGGCCGGCAACGAGCGTGCCGCAAGCCACCGAAATACACCAAGACGCGAGCCGGCAGCGGGATGCGCGGCGTCCTCCCAAGAACTGCACTCTGCTCCGCAGGAGCGCGGACGTGAAATCGGCAAACCCACCGCAGTAAGTCTCCCCCGGACGAATTGAACGGCACGGTAGACCAGTTCATCCAGGTCGCCACCGATTCCGCGAATGCGTTCAATCAGTTCGGGGACGCTGCGCGAGGCCCAGGGAGGGCCGTACACCCCGCTCCCTGTACACAAAACGTTCGTTTTGTGTATACATCCGTCGGCTGGGAGCTGACCAACCGCTCGCACCCCGGCTCGCCATGCCCCGGCTGCGAGTCTCAAAAACGATGCCGCCGAGCACACCGCCGGGGAAGCACTGAGGTGTCTGACTCGCCAAGCTTCGCCTAGGAAGCCACCCCTAGCGCTCCCGTCGACGCGTGCGTATGATGATCATCATATGAGCGCCGCTGCCGCGAGACGACCCGTCCCCAGCCGCAAGGAAGCCACCCACGAGCGCATCGTGGAGACCGCCGCCCGCGCCATCCGGCGCAGCGGCTACGGCGGCACGGGTGTGGCCGAGATCATGAAGGAGGCCGGTCTCACCCATGGCGGCTTCTACGCCCATTTCGACTCGCGCGAGGGGATGCTGGCCGAGGCAGCCGACCGGGCGGGCGCCGCCACAGTTGCCGTGCTGGCACGGGTCGCCGTCGCGGCACCACCCAAGAAGGAGCTCGAGGCCATGCTCCGCGCCTATCTCTCGAAGGAACATGTGGAAGGCGTGGAGACGGGGTGCGCGGTTGCCGCGCTGGGCTCGGAAATGCCGCGCCAGGCGCCCAAGGTGCGGCGGGCCGCCACCCGCCGGATTAAGGAGATGATCGATCTGGTCGCCCGGCAATCGCCCGACTGGGGGCAGCCGGGCGCGCACGAGCGCGCACTCGTTACCCTGGCCACTGCGGTCGGCGCGCTGGTGCTGGCCCGCGCCGTGGACGACCCCAAGCTCTCCGATGCGCTGCGCGAGGCGGCGCTGAACCACCTCATCCCAACAGGCTAAACCCTATGTACCGGTGCCCGGGTTGGGCTTGGCTAGCAATATGATGATCATCATATGCAGGTAGGGAATTGACCTCAACCGAAAGCGAGCACGGCATGTCAAACAATCATGAGCAGCAGACTCGGCCCGTGGCGATCGTGACGGGCGCATCGGGAGGGATCGGAGAGGCGACCGCGCGGGCGCTTCACGCGGCCGGCTATCGCGTGTTCGGCACCTCTCGTCGGCCTCCGGCGACCAGGTCGCCGGGTATCGAGTACCTGGCGTGCGATGTGACCAGTGACGAGTCGGTAAAGACCGTGGTCGGTGTGGTGCTGTCCAAGACCGGCCGCATCGATCTCCTGGTCAACAACGCGGGGGTAGGATTGGTTGCGGGGGCGGAGGAGTCATCGCTGGAGCAAGCGAAGTCCCTCTTCGACGTCAACCTGTTCGGCCTGATTCGCATGACCAAGGCAGTGCTTCCCACCATGCGCCGGCAGCGGGCGGGACGGATCGTCAACATCAGCTCGGTCATGGGCCTGATCCCGGCGCCGTTTATGGCCCTGTACTCAGCCAGCAAGCACGCCGTGGAAGGCTATTCCGAGTCGCTGGACCATGAGATCAGAGGCTCGGGGGTCAGAGTGGTGCTGGTCGAGCCCGCCTACACGCGGACTTCTTTCGAGGGCAATGTCTACCAGGCAGACCAGCAGCTCGACGTCTATCAGTCGGCACGAACGAACGCGGAGGGAGTCCTGCGGGACGGAATGAAGACTGCCGACACACCGGAGCTGGTTGCGAGCGCTGTAGTGAACGCTTCCACCGAGGCCAACCCGCGCCGCCGCTACACCGCAGGACGGGCCGCGCGCCAGATCAGCCTGCTTCGGCGCTTCGTTCCCGCGTCTGCGTTTGACAAGAGTCTGCGGAAACAAATGCGCTTGCCCGCATAGGTCAGATTGACTGAGAGAACGGGTCAGTTTGAGTGAATATCGAGAATGGGTGTCCCGCACCGTACGTTGGGGAGGCGGGCGTTTGCCCCGCTTCGCCGAGGAGGCCATATGACGAACGAACAAGGGAGTGCAGTACCACGGCTGCATCGGAGAGAATCGAGCTCAAAGGCCCCCAACCCATGGTCGACGTGTTCGAGATCGAGTTTCTAGATGGGGGGTGGAGGTCTTTGCGTTCATGTTCGGCTGAGCCGAACCTATTCACGATTACTCCTGAGGAGGCCACCAATGTTCACCAGAATCCAGAGTCGTGCATTTGTGGTGCTGAGCCTGGGGCTCGTACCCATCGGAAACTCGCTAAACGGTCAGAGTGTGACTCGGGCCGATAAGCCGAGTCAGGATAATAAGATCGAGCTGTCCTATCACGTGAAGGCCATCAAGCGGGACAGCGCGGGACAGTATACGATGTCGGGTACGGTGAATGGCGAGCTGCAGGGCCGGGCGACCCTCGTGTTCGGCTTCGACGAGGGGTCGTCCGGGCAAGCCGGCAAGGCACTGGTTCATTCGTACTGGGTAGTCAAAGCGGAGCCGGCTTCAGAATCCTTCAAAGCAAAATTGAGTGGAACCGCCGAGGTGGTGTCGGGTCAGACCCACCTGGTCGGCAAGATCACCGAAGGCGTCAACAAGGGGCGTCGGGTCGAGACCAGCAGCCGGCTGCTCAACTTCGGACCCAACCATTCGCTAAGTGACATCGACGGCAACATGATTATTGACGGGAAGTAAGGGGTCGCACAGTGACCCCAATCATGGGCTCTGCCGCACAGGTCCGTGCGCGGTCCGACTCCGATTGCCCAGTCTCTATTTCGTCACTTGGCAGCAAATCGGTCCGCCTCAAGGATGGCGCCCGTGTTGGCCAGATCCGAGCGGCGATCTACGAGCAGCGTACGCCGATGCAGCGGGCCTGGTCCTCAGTCAGCCGCGCGCTGACCGACGAAGGCTTGATTAGCCAGGAGTACTTCGAGGAGGCGGAGGCGGGGGCTTCGCTCATCGCGGTGCTCGCGCCTGAGCCACGACTCGTCACCGATGCCCAGCAGATCCTCGCAGCCCACGGGGCGCGGCACATGAGGTTCTACGACCACAATGCATCACCGACCTCACGTGAGAAGGCGGAGGATCGTCCGGACACAGCGCCAGGCGATTGATTCGGGCGCGACAATGGGCGGCTCGTGTCGGCCATCCCTGCATAATTTGGGAGACCCCTAGTGCTATACAGTTATGTTGTCAAGAAATCGATCCGACAGAGCTTCGACCACGTCAACAACCATCGCTGGAATGAGGCGGTGAAAGCAGTCGCGCCGCATGTCCATCACCGCGTTTCCGGCGCCCACGCGCTTGGTGGTGAGCGCCACGACAAAGAAGCCCTGCGCCGCTGGTTTGAGCGCCTCGGCCGCGTCCTCCCTACTCTCCATCTCACGCTCAACCACATCTGGGTGAAGGGCTGGCCGTGGCATACCACCGTGTTTGCGCAGTGGGACGGCACCGCAACGCTGCTCAACGGCGACGCGTCGTACGTCAACCGTGGTCTCCACGTGTTCACCCTGCGGTGGGGCAGAGTCTATGCACTCGAGGAATTTCAAGATTCACAAGCAGCGGCCCGTGCTCTTGCCGCCCAAGCGGGAGCTGGCCTCAAAGAGGCTGTCGCTGAACAAATTGTAAGCTAGACAGAGGAGCCGATATCGGCCTCGCCGCTCTCCATTCCGCTCTCCAGAGAGCGCGGCCAAACGCCCTGAGGGGGCCGCCCCCAGGGCGCCCCACGCGCCCGGAGTCTCGAAAACGGTCGTTGCTGAGATGCCCGCCCTGCCCTGTCGCCTGCGCAAATCGAGATGGCCTGCGCGGCGTTGAAGGACCCGACCCGCACCGTCCGCGAAATCATCTCTCGCTTGTGCATACGGGCGACTAGTCGCGCGCAGTCGCTGTGCTCCACGCTGCCGGCCACCTCATCGGCACGTACGCTACTCTCCTCCCGTCGAAGGTGCCTAACTGCGCCGCTCATGCTGTCCTCTCCTTGAGAGCAGCTGGTGTGGGCGGCGACGATCCGTTACTTGCGAGCGCCGCCGCGTACGCCTCCACCGCACTCGCCTGAAGATCGGGGAGCACATGGCTGTAGGTGTCGAGGGTAATGACGATTGACGCATGGCCCAACCGATCTGCCACCAGCTTCGGGTTGATGCCCGCCCGCAGCATAGCCGTCGCGTGTGTGTGCCGAAGGTCATACAGCCGAATGGCGGGGAGCGTTGGAAGCTCAGCCTTGACCCGCTGACGGTTCACTCGCGCGAGAGCGTTCGAAAAGCGGAGGCGGGCAGAGGCGCGGTTATCGTGAGGCCACGTCTTGATGGCCTTCCGACGGCTGCGAGATGGGTCGCACGGCTTGAAGATGAAGTCACGTGGACGCTGCCCATCGCGGTAGGCAGCCAGGAGTACAGCATGTTCCTCGGTCAACACGACAGTACGAATCGCGCGCCGCGTCTTCGGCTCCTTCAGGATGTAATCACCCTCGCGCTTCCCCTCTGCTACCGCGCGGACGATCCGCAGCTTGTTCCCCTCTAAGTTCTCCCATTGCAACCCAAACGCCTCGCCCGGTCGCAATCCGGTGTGCAGCAGCGTGTACCAGAGCAAGTGATCTACCCGCAGCTTCGGGTCATCGTGGGTCGCCTGGAGGAACGCTTGCGCCTGCTCCACCGTCCAGACGGTTGACTCCCTGTGGTTCCTCCTAGGAAGCGAAAGGTGGTCACACGGGTTCGCAGGCATGAGGCGAACGTGAACCGCGTGCTTGAGCGCAGCCTTGAGCACCGTGTGCGTGTAGCGGACGTTGCGGGGTGCCAGCCCCGATTCGGAGAGGCCGTTGTAAACTGCCTGAATGTCGTGCGCGCTGAGGCCGATCGAGGCGGTAGGTGCCGAGACGGTCAATGATCGGTTCGAGTTGGTCAGCATAGGACCGCGCGGTGCCAGCGGTGACCTTGGGGGCGAGCACGTTAGTTAGCCAGTGCTGGAGGTAGCCCGCCAAAGGCTGATGATCCGGAGTGAGAACGGCTATCTCAACGACCTCGTTTCGATCGACGTCCGCGGCCGTGACGTCGGCGGCTACGTGGCCGAGGCGAAACAGGTCGTGGCACGGCAGCTGAACATCCCGGCCGGTTACCGCCTGGAGTGGAGCGGCCAGTACGAGGCGCTCGAGCGGGTAAAGGCGCGGCTCCAGGTCGTCGTGCCGCTCACGATCGGCGTCATCGCACTGTTGCTCTACCTCACCTTCGGGACCGTGGCCGAGATGCTGATCGTGATGTTGACACTGCCGTTCGCGCTCGTAGGCGGCGTCTGGGCGATGGCGCTGCTCGGCTACAACCTCTCCGTCGCGGTCGCCGTGGGTTTCATCGCGTTGGCCGGAGTGGCGGCGGAGACCGGTGTCGTGATGCTGCTGTATCTGGACCACGCATGGGCAGACATCACCCGCGGCGGCCGGCGGCCCACTCGGGCCGAACTGGTCGGCGCCATCTAGTATGGCGCGGTCGCACGGCTCCGGTAGACCGCGAATTACGCCCACGCTAGCTTGGCGCTCACCCGGGACGGTCCCGCGTGAGCGTTCACGATGTTGCGGAAGGCGGTCGTGTGGGCATGATCTGCGAGTAAACTCGAACATGCTGCGCCCCAAATCGCCAGTGGTGGAGCCTGCTACGCCGTTGCTGACCGCACTCCACGCAGCCGGTAACGCCACCCACTCCCGATACACGTCCGAGGCACTCGAGTGCTTCGCGGCCGTCGGCGGCCGTAACGAGCTCGTACTCCCGGCGAGGGAAGGCCAAGCCGTACATCTGCTGCACGAGCCGAGAGTCTTCGACGATCAGGATGCGCATGGGATCCTCCAGCGCCTTGTCTACCGGCTGACTTGCCGGGTCGCTGTGGACGCGCTCTTGGGGCTGGTGTGCTAGCTTGGCCAGATGAGCAAGTACCACTCCCCACAGCTCCCCACACGCGGTAGATCCCAACGAGCGCGAGCTGGCCCGTGGTGTCCAAAACGTCGTCGATCGCATTCTGCAAGAGTGGGGTGGGGTCAACCAACAGCATCCATAGCTACTTCGCTCCGCCTCCGCCCGTGAATGATGCACGCATGTACGCGGGTCTAGTCCGTGGTGCCGTCACACTCCCGGCACACCACCAGCCCTCAGGCACCGAGCTAACCCACGAAGTGCTTGGGGGGCAATCGGCTCGATCGTGACGTAGCCGTTGCCTCGGTCGCTAACGGTACGATTGTTCCTCAAGTCAACCGCCGGCGGTAGCCGAGGAACCTATGCCGCCACTACGCGCGGGTCGCCTTGATCATCGAGACGTAAGGCTGAACCCGTTGCACCCAGGCGTTGATGTCGGGCGGGAAGATGGATCTCGACTTGTGGGTGATCGAAACCTGGAACCCGCTCTCACGCAGCAGTCGTACCAGATCCTCCTCGTCTGCGCAGGCCTGGCCGCCGGTCCCGTGAAACTCCAGACCGACTGCTCGGATTAGGTGCAAGTGCTGCTTGATCGACTTCATCACTTCCATCTCCATTCCCTCGATGTCGAGCTTGAGATAGTCGATCGGTCCAACGATGTAGTCGGCCAAAGGGACTGTGTTCACGAAGATCCATTGTTGGGATCTCTGGGTGCCCCATTCCTGCCGCAGCGAGTGGGCAGAGGCCATGGGAGCCGCAACGCCGAAGTCTCCAAATAAGCGAGCCGTGCCCCGCCGGGACGAGACAGCCAGGTTGAGCAACTCGACTCCTTCGAATCCATTGATTGCGACATTGGTCTGCAGGAGCCGAAAGTTCTGGGGATCCGGCTCGAACGCAATGATTCGAGCCTTCGGGAAGCGCCGCTTGAACCAGGCCACGGAAAGGCCGATATGACTTCCACAGTCCAGGATGGTGGGATCCCTCTTGTCGCAGGCGAACCAGTATTCTCCTCCCTCAAAGATCTCCCGGGAGAGGAGCTCGAATTCGGCCTCGTTTCGATAGTGGAAGGTGAACCCGTCCCACTGGGCGGTGTGAGTCCGCACGGCCGATTCCTCGTCGGCGATCTGGTGTCCGGAGGGGAGGAGTCTAATCTGCGCAATCCTGAGCCAGCCTGCCAGATTCCAGCCGGTACGTGCAGAACCGCGGTCGAGCCACGGAGGCACCGAGCCGCACTGGAGGGGGCCTCGAGCTTTACCGGCCCACGCTCGTAAACCCGAACCTGAGGGAGGGGTATATGGCTCGGTTTATCCCGGACCCGTGGAAGGTTCATGGAGACGGCCGGGGTCCGGCGCCGGGCGAGGTGGTCGCCCCCGACGAGCGGCTGAGCTGGCCGCGCACCGTGGGGCTGGGCGCCCAGCACGTCATCGCCATGTTCGGCGCCACATTCGTCTTCCCGCTGGTCATGGGGCTGGACCCCAACCTCGCGGTGATGATGTCCGGGGTCGCCACGATCCTGTTTCTGTTGATCGTGCAGGGCAAGGTGCCCAGCTATCTGGGCACCAGCGCCTCCTTCGCGGGCGGCGTCTTCGCCATCCGCGCCGCC
The DNA here is from genome assembly GCA_035495075.1 of Gemmatimonadales bacterium. Classification (GTDB taxonomy): domain Bacteria; phylum Gemmatimonadota; class Gemmatimonadetes; order Gemmatimonadales; family GWC2-71-9; genus DASQPE01. The sequence continues at coordinate 3,029 of DATJGL010000192.1, read as the reverse complement.
GGGGAGGGCGACGCGGTGGTCACCGGCGCGATCCTGGTCGCCGGGTTCGTGCTGGCGCTGGCCGGGTTGGCGATCCACTTTCTCGGCACTCAGATCATCCACAAGGTCTTCCCGCCGCCGGTCACCGGCGCGGTGGTAATGCTCATCGGCTTCGGCCTGGCTTTCGTGATCGCCGACGTCTACTGGCCGCAGGACCACTGGGTCGCGCTGATCACCATGGTCTTCGTCTTCGTGGTGATGGTGTCGTTCCGCGGGTTCATCGGCCGCATCTCGATCCTGCTGGGCCTGATCTTCGGCTTCGCGCTGTCATGGGTGCTGGACCTGTTCGGCCAGGTCAACTCGGTGGTCCCGGGCGCGAACCTGCGAGACGCCGCGGGCAAGCCCTGCCCGGCCGAGGGGCCGTATTGCATCGCCGCGGCCTTCGACCACCACCGCGTGAGCTTCGCCGGCGTGAATCACGCCGACTGGTTCGGGCTGCCGCACATGCACGCGCCCGACTTCAAGATGTCGGCGATTCTGTTGGTGCTGCCCGCGGTCATCGCGCTGATCGCGGAGAACACCGGGCACGTCAAGGCAGTCGGCGAGATGACCGGTCAGGACCTGGACCCGATGATCGGCCGAGCGATCTTCGCCGACGGCGTGGGCACTATGGTCACCACCTCGGTGGGCGGCTCGCCGACCACCACGTACGCCGAGAACATCGGGGTCATGGCGGCCACCCGAGTCTACTCAACCGCCGCGTACTACGTCGCCGCCATAATAGCAATTCTGTTCGGGCTGTGTCCCAAGTTCGGCGCATTGGTCGCCGCCGCACCGGGCGGCGTGCTGGGAGGGATCACGGTCATCCTGTACGGGATGATAGGGTTGCTCGGCGCCAAGATCTGGATCGAGGCGCGGGTGAACTTCGCCGACCCGGTGAACATGGTCCCGATCGGGGCGGGCATCATTCTGGCCATCGGGCCAGTTGTGCACCCGATCAGCGACGACTTCAAGTTGGAGGGCATCGCGCTGGGTACTATCGTCGCGCTGGCGGGGTACCACCTGCTGCGGGCCATCTCCACGCGGGTGAGCGGTCCGGAGGTCTCGTACGGGGAGATCGGCTTCGAGCAGGACGTGACCGACGCCGCCGCCGCCGAACGCTCCGCCCAGCCCGAGGCCCAGACCGGCGAGAAGCAGGTGTAGCCCGCTGAAACGCCTCCGACCCGAACACCTAGAAGTGGAACCTACCGAATGGCTAGGGGCGGAATCGAACCGCCGACACGCGGATTTTCAGTTCTGATCCGCCCCTACACGCTAGACCAACATGGACCACAGGGGGCCACGATTCCGAAGGTTACGATCGTGGCCTCTTGTGGTGGTGCCCGGCCGGAGAAACTACGAGAGGCGAGCGACGTAACCGAAGACGCGGGCGTTGGTAAGGAGGCGCCCGGTCTAGTAGAAGGTCTAATTACTGGTTACGCCGCTCCTAGAATCGCTGCCTCGAACCGTCACCACGGCTTACGCGTGTACTCAACCTGTCTTTTTTGCCACAACTCGCTCGGCGCGAACGTGGTCATCGCTGAATGCCCCGTGGGCCGGCGTCTTGCGTTCGATAATCAAAAGGGGCGCCTCTGGGTCGTCTGCCCTCACTGCACGCGGTGGAACCTGACACCATTCGAAGACCGCTGGGAGGCCGTCGAATGGTGCGAACGCCGTTTCCGCGAACTGCGCCTGCGGGTGCAGACGCCCAACATCGGATTCGCCCGAGCACCTGAGGGACTCGACCTTATTCGGATCGGTGCCCCTCTTCGGCCGGAGCTTGCCGCCTGGCGATACGGAGACCAGTTCCGCGTGCGCTTTCGGCGTAATGCAGTCCGCCTGGCGAGCGTGGGGGTCGCCCTTGGCGCCGCCTATGCCGGTGCCGCGACAGGAGCATTCAACTCGGTTCTGGGCTCCGCCGCAGCTCTCGCGCCGGCACTCTGGCCGGTATCGATTTGGATCATGCAAGGCATGGCGGTCTACCGCGACAGCTTTCGAACAACGCTTGTGCCACGACCGTCAGGGCGACCGCTCGAGATTATCGGCGCCGACTTGAAGGAGACCGGGCTCCTGCCGAACGGCCCCGCTGGTTGGCAATTGCGTCTTCGGTCGGCCGGGGGTTGGACCCTCTTCGAGGGGGAGTCCGCCCGGCGGGCACTTGGTGTATTGCTTCCCCGTGTGAACGAAACTGGCGCTCGCCGCCGCACGGTTGACGGCGCCGTAGCGCAGCTTGTGAGCGCGGCGTCGCCGGACGCCTATCTCCACCAAGTCGCTGAGCTGTCCCGTTCGCGCACGGGCGACTACGCGGAGCGGCTGGCCCGATTCAACCGAGACGGTGAGGTTACGGGATCGGCCTACACCTATCGTGGTGGGCCGGCGCAGCCGAAGGACGACGGCGCGCTGGTAAACCTGCCCGTTGAGGTGCGCCTCGCACTCGAGATGGCGTTGCACGAGGAGAGCGAGCGCCGCGCGATTGAGGGCGAGATGGCCGCGCTGACCGCTGCCTGGCGAGAGGCTGAGGAAATTGCAGCGATCGCTGACAATCTATTGCTTCCACCAGGGACCCAGGATTTCATCGACCGTCATCGGCCGACAGCAGGGACAGAGCCTAGCTCGGGGCGCGCCGGAAACCCCGACCCATGAGGCCGTGTTTAGAACAGCGGCCATCGCCTGGGTGCGGCCTAACCCACGCTTGCAGCTGACGGGCGCGTCCCTTTCAGTGGAACGTAGAATTCGGAACCCCGGAGCTGATCGCCCGCAGCTGAAGCGGGACTGTTAGGCCGCCGCCAACAGTCAGCAAGTCGTTTGCCGTCGCCGCCGCGGGCGTAAGTTGGTCCCGCCACTCCACTGGAACTGTGAACACCGGAGGCTATCATGCGCCGCTTCGCCGTCTCATGCTGCGCGGCCTTCCTCGTGGGCTGCGGAAAATCCGAGGTCCAACCTGCTAGAGACACAACGGCCGTGGCTCCCGCAACGCCCGAGAGCCGAGCCGGGATTTCGCTCGGCGATAT
>DATJGL010000191.1:0-3713 GCA_035495075.1 Gemmatimonadales bacterium | reverse complement strand
CTGCTCCCACCAGAGATCCTCTTCCATCCAGGTTCGATCTTCCGCCATGACCTCCTCCTGACAACTGGTGCGTTACTCAAATTCTCAAGGCCACATAGTAGTCAGGTCCAGCGATGCTTGGGGTGACTGCAGTCACCCGGGGTGTACAACGCGGCCGATGATGAGCCCCTGACTCGGCGAGCTCTCGGTGATACGGCGGCAGGCTTGCTTCACGTGGCGCCACCGAAGGTCGCCCCTTCATGGCTGACGATGCTGGGTGGTAGCGTGGCGAAGATGCTAGCCGGTCACTCAGGGTCTCCAACGCGAAGCTGCGTAACGCGACCGGCTGGGCGCCGAGGGATCACAACACGCGGGAAGGGCTTGCCCGGATCGTCAACGGTGGCGCGCCATCCACGGCCTGAATCGCGCGGGGTTGCCGGGCACAGGCCTCGATGTTTCAACCTCAGGTTGACCGGGTGGGTACCTCTCGCCCAATGCGCGCCGCTGCAAGCTCGGCCGAGATCAACACCATCGGCAGGCCACAGCCCGGGTGGGTACTCTGGCCCACAAAATAGAGATTGCGGTATCGCGCGTGGCGGTTGTGGGGTCGGAAATAGCCGATCTGACGAAATCCGTGCGCGAGCCCGAACGCCTCGCCCCGCAGGTTTCCAAATTCGCTGGTGAAGTCCGACGGCGTAAACAGCCGCTTGGTGACGATGTGTCGGCGGATGCCCCGGCAGCCCAGTGCTTCGAGCCGCTCGAGGGTGCGCCGCTCGACTCTGGGGCCCTCGACGGACCAGTCAATGGGGCGTTCCGGATCCTGACTCGGCGCGACGACCAGCACGAACAGGCTTTCACAGCCGGGCGGCGCTTGCCCGGGATCGGTTCTGGTGGTCGCGACCACGTAGAAGGGCGGGTCCTCCGGCATTCGGTGGTCGTCGCACAGCAGGCGACAGGACTCGGCGAGATCGCGCGAGACGATGAGGTTGTGGTGCAGCAACTGCGGGTACGTCCGCCCCACGCCCAGGTATAGCAGAACCACTGAGCAGCTGAAGCTCTTTTGCTGGATGCCCGGATACGGCTCGCCCAGCAACCGCGCGTAGGTGTACGGGAGATCACTGTTCGCGATGATTACATCTCCCTTGATCTCACGCCCGTCCTCGAGTCTGACAGCGTTCACGCGTCGGCCATCGCGCACCAGATCAGTGACCGGCGTACCGTAGTGATACCGCACGCCCAGCTCCTCGCCGACGCGTTCGAGCGCCAAGGCAAGCTGATGCATCCCCCCCAAGGGGTAGTAGATCCCGCCGGCGATCTCGGTGTGGGCCAACAGCCCGTAGATACCGAGCGAGTTGTAGGGAGACAGGCCGAGATACAACGATTGGAACGTGACCGCCTGCCGTAGCCGCTCGTCGGTGAAGAACCGGCGCACCATCGCCTGCAAGTCGCCCAGGGCTGACCGTCCATAGCGAAGCCCCATCTGTCCCACCTGCAGCATTGCCAGCGGTCGGTGCATGTCCCGCCGAATGAAGGCGATACCGCGACGGTAGAGCTCGCCGGTGTGTGCAAGCCATTCAAACGCCCGGCGGCCGCATCCAGGTTCGATGCGCTCGAGGTTGGCGACGAGCTGCGGGAGATCGCTGGTCATCTCGAGGCGCGAGCCGTCGGCAAAATGGAGCCTGTAGCAGGGGTCGCATTGCACCAGCGTGAGGTAGTCCTCCAAGCGGCGCCCGACGGCCTGGAAGAGGTCGTCCCAGCACTCCCGCATCATCACCATCGACGGCCCGGTGTCGAAGGTGAACCCGTCGGACTTCCAGATTCCGGCTCGCCCTCCCGGTATTGAATGTCGTTCGACCACGGTGACGGCGTAGCCGGCATGGGCCAGCCGGACCGCGGCCGCGAGACCGCCGATGCCGGCTCCCACGACAACCACTTGCGTCGCCTCTCCGCCGCGGCCGGGTCTGCGGGGAGCCCTCGGCGCGGAAGCGCCCGAAGTCATGGCTCCGTCGGTCAAGGTCACTGCCCGCGTCGTCCTGCTACAGTGCCCGACGGATCTCCGACCCAGCCTGCCATCCAGGAGGCGAGCTCGTTGCCTGCGATCTGGTGACCGAGCGCATTCCAGTGTCCCACGCCTGTGTTTGCGAATCCGTGCAGGAACGCATGGTGCTGATCCGCATAGGCCTGGAGATCAGGGGCGAGATCGAGGACCGGAAAACCCTCTCGCTCACCGAGGGCCCGGATCCGTCGGTTCGGGAGGAGCAGGTCGCCCGCGCCGACTTGCTGGGCGAAGCGCTCGCGGATGGCGGGGTCGGGATACACCTGAATCGGATTGGTGACGCAGACGACCGCGAAGCGCGCCCCGTGGTCCGACACCTCGTGGGCCATCATCGTCAGCAGGCTCTCGGTCGTGTGCCAGGCCTGTTTCCATTGTTGGTCATCCGGCTCCGAGTAAAGGCGAAAGTCCACGCCGAGCTCGCTGTCGAGCCAGGCTTCGCCGAGGGTGGCCCGCGACCGAGAACGGCTGTGGAGAATGAGGTGTTGTGCGTGGATAATGAGTTGAAGCACCCGGGAGTGAGCGACCAACGGGGCGACGAGCTTCCCCGCACGAAAGCGCCAGTCCCGACGGAATGATCGATCGACGGTCCAGCCCTTGGAGGTTGCCCTGAGATACGGTCGGGCGTATTGGGTCGTGCTGCGATCGAGTGCGGGCGAATTGTCGCTCACGTCGTTGCCCGAATAGAAGGCCAGCAACACGACGTCGGGAGAATAGTCCCACACACAGCAGTTGAGCGTGAGCAGCTCCTGCAGGGTTCCATACCCGCGGACACCAAAATTCAGGACCTCGACCTGCCGCCCGTGCCCGGCCCCGCCCCAGGACCGGTTGAGGTCCCCCTCCAGCACCGACCAGAAGGCCTGCTCGGCAGGTACCTCTCTGGCTTCTGCGTAGGAATCGCCCAGCACCGCAATCCGCAGCGTGCCGGGGGGCTTGGTGCGCAGGTGGTCGCGATCCCTCAGGCCGTCTCGATTGATCACAAGGAACGCGCTACCCTCGGCTTCGTAGCGGCCGCGGGCTCCCGGCCAAAGGGCCCAGCCTCTGTCGTCATCAGGACGGGAAAGGGCGGGGTACCCGATACCGGCCATCCGGAGGACGAGCTCGGCGATGAAGATTGCGCTGAGGATGCCGCCTCCCATCATCATGACCCGCCATAGCCACTCGGTGCGCGCGGCGCTCACCTGCTGCCCCTCCTCGGGATCCTGAGACACTCGGTGGCACGACGGTGGGCTTACGCCCGGCTACGAAAAAGCCCCACAACAAATCCCGTTGCGGGGCTTCGCCTTATCCTATGGGCCCGGCGGGATTCGAACCCACGACCTCTTGCTCCGGAGGCAACAAGAGTACCCGCGACGTGAACACATCGCAAGCTAAGTCATTGATTTCTCGTCGGCGGTGTGCGCCACGCGTGCACGGTGCACGCCTCGCGTGCGGCCTCCTGTGACAGTCCGCGTGACAGTAAACGCCGCTCATAGCGCCTCGACCAGCGCCCGAGGCGCGCCGGTCACCGCCCAGCACGACTCGCACGAGCTACATTGGCGCGGTTGCCGACTGCTAACGACCGCGTCACGGGACCAAGTTCTCAGACTAGGAGCAGTTATGAAGCCCCCGAAATCGCGGGCCCGGCTTGCGCTTCTCACTCTCCTCTTTGCCCTGACAAGCGCTCAGCCTGCTCTCGCCC
>DATJGL010000190.1:0-2918 GCA_035495075.1 Gemmatimonadales bacterium | reverse complement strand
AGAGCCGGCGGAAAGCGGCGTCGTGATCCGTTACCGGATCGACGGCGTGCTGCGGCAAGTCATGAAGATTCCGCGCTCGGCCGGAATTCCGCTGATCTCGCGGGTGAAGATCATGTCCGGGCTCGATATCGCGGACAGACTTCGGCCTCAGGACGGCCGGGCCCGCATCACCGTGAACAACGAGCCGATCGATCTTCGGGTCTCGACGCTGCCGGCTTCGCTGGGCGAGAAGGTCGTTATCCGGCTCCTGAACACCAAGGGAACCATCCTCGCGCTCGACGGGCTCGGCCTGTTCGAAGACGAGGTGGACCAGATTCGACGTCTCCTCCACTACAAAGAGGGTATTCTGCTCGTGACCGGCCCCACCGGCTCGGGCAAGACGACCACGCTGTACTCCGCCATCCGGGTGATTCAAGGAGAGGGCGTCAACATCGTGACGGTCGAGGACCCGGTCGAGTATCGGCTGGGCTCAAACATCGTACAGGTGCAGGTGCACGAGAAGGCCAACCTCACCTTCGCGTCGGCGCTGCGCTCGATTCTACGACAGGACCCCGACGTCGTCCTCATCGGCGAAATCCGCGATCAAGAGACGGCGCAAATAGCGGTTCAGGCGTCGCTCACGGGGCACCTGGTTCTCTCCACGCTGCACACCAACGATGCCCCCAACGCGGTCACCCGCCTTCTCGACATGGGGATGGAGGCGTACAAGATCGCGACCGCTCTGCGCGGCGTCGTGGCTCAGCGGCTCATGCGCCGGTTGTGTACCGCGTGCAAGGAGATCAGCAACGATCCGGTGCCGGACAGGCTGACGCAATTCATACCGGCAGGTACGGTGCTCTATCGTGGAGTCGGGTGTCCCGAGTGCTCGTCCACCGGGTATCGCGGTCGCTTCAGCATTGTCGAAGTTCTGGCGATGAACCCGGAGCTTGAGCGCCTGGTCGGCTCGGGCGCGACGGCAGATCGAATCGCGGAGGCCGGCCGCCGGTTCGGCATGAAGTCGCTCTGGGAAAGCGGCTTGAGGCACGTTCTCAGAGGCGAAACGACACTGGATGAGCTGCTCCGGGTCACCGACGTGCCCCCTACAACTGTTCGGGAGTCGGTGGAAGCTCCGCCGGCGCCTCGTCCGGGTCGGCCCGGGCGTGGTGTTGCCCAGGCGCCGCCGCCGGCGCCGGTGGCCGCACCTTCACCGCCCGCGCTCGATTTGGGGGTCGATCTCGAGCTGCTGGACGAGGCGCCGCCCAACGACGGGAGGCCCCGGGGGGCGCGCGGGATCTGCGTGCTTCTGGTGGACGACGAGGACGATCTGCGCCGGGTCATGCGTGACCTGCTCGAGCGGGAGGGGTTTACGGTCCAGGAGGCGCGGGACGGAGTACAGGCGCTGGATGAGGTGGACCGCCATGCGCCGGACATCATCGTGCTCGACCTCAATTTGCCCGGGCTCGACGGATACAGCGTGCTGTCGCAGCTCCGGTCGCGCACCGCAACCCGCGACATTCCGGTCGTCGTCCTCACAGCCAAGGGCGACGAGGACAACGAAGTCAAAGTATTCCAGGCCGGCGCGGACGACTTCCTCAGCAAGCCTTTCCGGGCGCGCGCGCTCGCGGCGCGGCTCGACGCCGTTCTCGGCCGCCGCGGCCGATGAAGCCGCCCCTCGCAGACCCGGCGGTGGGGCTTCAGCTCATCAAGCCGTCGGTCCGGGGCCAGCCCGCCTATGCCCTCAAGCCCCACGATGCGCGGCGCAAGCTCAACCAGAACGAAAGCCCCTACGACCTGCCGGTCGAGCTCAAGCGCGAGATCCTGGAGCGCATGGCCGCAGCGCCGTGGCATCGGTACCCCGAGTTCATCCCGGGCCGCCTGTTGGCGCTGCTCTCGGCCCGATTCGACTGGCCACCCGAAGGGATTCTCGTTGGGAACGGCTCGAATGAGCTCATCCAGGCCACGCTGGCTGTCTCCCTCGAGTCCGGGGCCCGGGTCGTGGCGCCCACGCCAACCTTCTCGCTCTACCGGCTGCTCACGAACGTCCTCGGCGGTTGCTACGTCCCGGTCGGGTTCGGCGCCGACTTTCGCTACAACATCGAGGCGCTGAGTGAAGTCGCCGCCAATGAGCGGGCCCGGGTGGTCGTGCTCAACTCGCCCAACAATCCCACGGGCTCGGCGCTCCCGCCCGACGGGGTCGAGCGCGTGCTTGGTGCGACCGACGCCCTGGTGTTGTGCGACGAGGCTTATCAGGACTTCGGCGGCCCGACGGCTCTTGGGCTGCTTGCGTCGTCGCCGCGGCTCGTCGTGCTGCGTACCTTCTCCAAAGCGTTCGGTCTCGCTGGGCTCCGCCTTGGCGTCGCACTGGCCCACCCGAGCGTGGCGCGCGAGATCGCGAAGGCCAAGCTGCCTTACAACGTGAACGTGCTGTCACTCACGGCCGCGGAAGTTCTGCTCGGTCATCCCGACGCCACCATGGCCCGGGTGCCGGAAATCATCGCGACCCGGGACCGCACCATTAAACGATTGGACGCGATCTCCGGACTGACTGTCTTCCCGTCCGCCGCGAACTTCATTTTGATTCGCTGCGTTGCCCTGCCTGCTGCCCAGGTCTTCCGCCGCCTGCTCGAGGAGCACGAGATACTGGTGCGGGACGTGTCGGCGGCTCCCGAGCTAGCCGACTGCTTGCGCATTTCGGTGGGAACGCCGGAGGACATGGAGGCGGTGGTTGCCGGACTGGGGCAGATCTTAAAGGCGTAAACGGTTACGCTGTTGCTATGTCACGAACTGCGGAAGTCCATCGTAAGACGAAAGAAACCGATCTCCGCGTGCGCGTGGCGCTCGACGGGAGCGGCGACGCGCGCGTTCGCAGCGGAATCGGATTCTTCGACCACATGCTCGAGGCGTTCGCCCGGCATGCTCTGATCGACCTCACGGTCGAG
>DATJGL010000189.1:0-7273 GCA_035495075.1 Gemmatimonadales bacterium | reverse complement strand
AAGGCGCCAGAGGTGAAGCGGGCGAATGGTCGAGCAGCCGCGCCGTATCCTGGTCGTTGACGACGATCCAACCGTTCGTCAGATATGCATGCGCGTCCTGCGGAGCGCCGGCTACGATACGTACGAAGCAAGCGATGGCGCGGCCGCGCTCGATTTCGTGCGCGAGTCTCCGGAGAAACCCCACCTCGTGTTGTCAGACATCGTCATGCCGCGGATGAACGGCGTGCAGCTTCTCGAGGCGCTCTCAGTCTTGCACCCCGGACTTCCGGTCCTGCTCATGACGGGCTACGCTATGGACGCCCTCCGGGAACAAGGAATCTCAGTGCCGTGTGGCGTGCTGGCCAAGCCGTTCGCGCCCGAGCACCTGCTGTCCGAGGTGCACCGCTGTTTGTATCCGCTGGCATAGCTTGATAGGTAAATGGCGAGCGGAGGGAGCGGATACCGCGGCTGGATGTAGGGCCAATAGGCGATTTCACTTCAAGACGATTTTTAGTGGTACCGGGCAGTCTCCTTGCGGGCCGCTGTACTCGACCGTAGCGTCTCACCGTCCAGCAACATCCCACGAAAAAGGCACAGCCGGCGAAAGCCGGTGCCGCAAAGCCACGGGTCCTCGCCTCCTCCGCGACGCCCCTCGTTGACGCCACGAAGGACCCTAAGACCGCCGAGCCGCCGAATGGGTAGCTAGGCGGTTCCTGCGTTGGGTCAGTTCCGTCGCGAGGAAGGAGGCATATATGAGAACCCATCTGTTGCAGATCGCTGCTCGTTTCCTCGTCCCGCTCGCTCTGGCTGGATGTCAGGAAATGACGAATCCTCAGGGAGAACGAATTGTTGATAAGGCGGCTGGCGGGCCCTCGATGCGTTCGGCTGTCTCGGATAGCGCCCACCGAACGACCGTCTCCCATTTCGTGGCAAAGGGGGACTTCGCTAACGTGGGATGGTCCGGGGATTCGGAGGGCTTCCTCCAGATTGAGCGAGCCTCAAACCTTGAGGGCGGAATCTTCTTGTCTTATTTCGTGCGGCAGTGCGTCATAGTAGACGACATCCCTATCTGCACCGAGCTTGCATTCGGGGCTGGCCCGATTCCGGCAGGCGACCTCACGGGTGACGGTAGAAAGGGACTGAAGCTCAGCACCAACCCAAGCACGAACACGAACCCAGACTTCTTTTCCTTCGGCCCCCCCGGACTATCACCGTGCAATGGGACCCAATTCCTGGGTTCGAGTCTCGGTTCAGCGGCAACACTGACCAAAGGACGCCAACATCTAGCTCTCACTCTCATGGAATCTCCATCAGCTTGCCCGCCACAGCGACCGGCAGCGTGGTCGGATTCTCGATCACCGCGGGGGGGGGCCATTTGCGACCCAATTCGCGAACATGGGAACGAATCAGGGCGTGACGGTAGACCACAGCTTCAATCGGTAGGCATTCCGCAACTTCGGCGGCGCGGGGGTAATCGCCTCGTGAACCTGCCGCGGCCGGTCCGACGGCACGGGTCGTCAAAGGCCATTGGAGTACTGTCAATGCACGGTGATGAGAACCTTCCCCCGGGCGTGTCCCTCTTCCAGGTAGCGGATGGCCTCGGGGACTTCGGCTAGCTGGTAGCTCCGGTCGATGACGGGCGTGAGCTTGCCGGCTTCAATGAGATCCTTCAAAACCAGCAGGTCCTTCTGGTTGGGCTTCGACATCACCAGCTCTATCCTCCTGTTGCCGGTCATCCTGGCCAATGGCATCAGGAACCCCATCTGGAACATTCGAGCCGTTGAGCCTCCCACCAGTACATAGATGCCGTGCGGATTTAACAATCGGCGGTACTCCCAGGGCCAGCGAAACGCCGCGGTGTCGAGGATCAGGTCGTAGCGCTCCGGTCTTCGGGTTACCTCGTCTCGGGTGTAATCAATGACCCTGTCCGCACCGATCGACCGCACCAGCTCGACATTCCGCGCGCTGCAGACCCCGGTCACCTCGGCCCCGAACGCCTTGGCAATCTGGACCGCAAAGGTGCCGACCCCACCCGAAGCCCCGTTGATCAGCACCTTGTGTCCCGCCCGGATTCGTCCTTTGTCCCGAAGACCTTGCAGGGCAGTGAGTGCCGCCAGGGGAACGGCCGCTGCCTGCTCGAAGGTGAGGCGCGCCGGTTTCGGCGATAATGCCTTTTCGGGAACGGATGCGTACTCGGCAAAGGCGCCGAAACCTGACTGGGATACGTTCCCGAACACCTCGTCGCCGGGCTGAAACTGCCTTACGTCTTTGCCGACTGCCTCGACTCGCCCCGCTATATCGGCTCCGAGGATCGGGTGCTTGGGCTTCAGTGGTCCCAGCGCCAGTCGAATGAAGAACGGATCGCCCCTCATGACATGCCAGTCGGCCGGATTGGCGGAAGCGGCGTGGACTCTTACCAGGACCTCGTCGTCACCGGGGACTGGCTTGGTGACGTCTTTTAGCTGAAGGACATCTGGTGGCCCATACTTCTGGTAGACGATTGCTTTCATCTCGGCATCTCTCCATCACAGTGGTTAGGTCCCGACGTTGCGGCAGCTGGTGCTTGCCCGGCCAGCGTTCAGTTACCGCCCAGAACCGAGCGGCGGATCAGGGCCGGAATCACCGGGATCACCTCCAGCACCAGCTGTGCTCGCTGTCCGTATGCGTCCTGGCTTACAACCGAGTACTCGAGGCCGAAGTTGAACTTGACTGGCAGTTTGCCGAGCAGCGTGGTTTTCGTGACCAGCAGGCCCACAGGCACGTTCCACCGGTTGCCGGAGGTGGCCCGGGCGTCGTAGGTGATGGTCGGGTCGAAGCCGAACTGCCAGGCGTTTGGCAGGTTGATCGACAGGAAATAGAGCAAATTCATATAGCTGGCGTCTCGGACGCCTGGCTCACGGCCGCCGGTCGAGCCGATCCCGAAGTAGTATTGGCCAAACGCCCCGAAGGTCGCTGCCTCTGTCCGGTAGCCCACGACCAGGGACGGACCGACTCCCCACTGCTGGCGACCGAAGGCATCATCGGTGGAGGTTGGGAACAGGAAGGCAGGTCCCGTGCCGAGGATCCAGTTCCCGGTGGGAGGCGAGATCACCATCGGCAGCTGAAGGTCCCCCAGCCCCCCGATATGGTCGAAGGTTTTGAGAGCCGTCGGAACGGGCTGGCTCAAGAGCACCGGGAGGGTGGGTCGGGTGATGAGGTTCCACCGGTTCGCCCCCTTGCCGTAGAGGGGCACCGGCAGAATAGGCTGAAAGATCATACTGGCCCCGACCCTCGATTGGCCCGAGTTTACATCGCCGTCCGCGAAGCTGAAGCCGAAACGCGTGAACAATGCCCATACATCCGAGACCGGGTTCGAAAGCCTCTTGCCGGTCTCGGCGACGTTGCTTTCCGCGGTTCCCGTGGGCTCCTGTCCGCCTGCAACCGGCGCGAAGGAGACGAACGCGAGCAGACTCGCAGCCCCAAGGTATGATCGCATTCGTTTGACGTCCCGCCGTTCCGCTCCCGTGGTCGTACTCTTCCTCAGTGTTCTTGGCGCTTCGGTCAAGCTGCCCGGAGCTTGTACCAATCTGCGGCTCGCCCAAAGTAGGCTCCCTTGGCACAGGCGCTCGTGAATGCCGCTGAGGAACGAAACTGCGTGGCTCAGGAATCGACTCACGGCGGTGCCGCCAGCGGCCTGAAGATCTCCCGCGCAGCGGCACTGGCCAGGAGCTCGCGGCGAACGCGCCGCAGGCGCGGACGCCGGGCGGGAGAGCAACATCGGCGAGCTGGTCCAGAGCTTCGCGCTCTTCTTCGCGTTGGTCGGCCCAGCCGTTATAGTCCGCACTCATGAGCAACCCCCAGAACAGGCTTCCCCGGCTACGAGGGGTCGACGGGATGACGCACCCCGACGAGTTCCGGCAGTGGCATTCCCCCACGTGGCCGGGGTCAGCCCGTAGACCTCCTTGAACTTGCGGCTCAGGTGGCTCTGGTCGGCGAAGCCACACTCGTATGCCGCAGTTGATACGGACAGCCCCTGCGAGAGCAGCTCGGAGGCTGCGGCGAGCCGCAGCCGCAAGTGATAAGCGTGCGGGGGCAGGCCGAATTCGAGATGAAACGCTCGAATGAAATGGCACTCCGTGAGCCCGCTCATCGGCGCCAACACCGCCGTCGGGATCGGCTCGCCGAGGTGGGCTTGGAGGTACTCGCGCACGGGGACGAGCGGCGTGGCGCGCCAGGAGGCATGCCTCAGGGGCGTGCTGCGTGCGACCAGCCGCTCGAGCATCGCGCGAGCGATCGGTACGGACTTAACAGAGCTCATGGGACGCGGCAGCTGGGCCACGAGCGCAGCCACCTGCTCAACACAGTCCGCGTCGCTGACGAGTGCCGGCCGTTCGGGAAGTCCAAGCCCCTCCAAGTCGGAGGCACCGAGCAGCAAAGTCACCGGACCTGGGCCCATGCCGCCCTGCACGCGTAAGGCATAAAGCTGAAAGCGCGGTATGAGAATAATTTGGTTCCGGCCGGCGACAACGCTTCTGCTCGACTCCACCCTGATGAACGCGGGCGATCGAAGAAGGGTGATGGCGAATCGGCCGTGAGTCCGCGGGGCAACATCCCCCGGGGTGTCCTCTACGCAAAGGATGTCGGCCACCTGCTCGGGAAACGGGCGCCACACACGAGCTTGCCCGTTTGCACTCGGCGCATCCGACGCGATGGTCAAGTACGCACGGTCCATCCGCAATGTCCTGTCCTCCCCTGTCGTGACAGGACGAAGCTAGGAGCCCTGACGGTCCAAGTGGTTTTCGGGCGGTTGTGCTTTGGTTACGCGATCGATTCCGGGGCCATCCTGGGCACACGGATGCCTAGACCGAGGGACATCGCGAATGAGGGCGCCCGGCCCGAGCGCAACTACCGGACGGTGGGAAGTTGGGCCGCAGGGTTACGCAGCCGAGGGGGGAAGGCGCCCGCGGCCCGCGGCGACGGACTCGAGCACCCGGGCCACGGCCGGCGAGGTGAGGAACGTCCGGCGCGACGCCTCATAGGTCTCCAGAGACGTGGCCAGCCGCAGAACAATGTCCCAGCTCAACTGGCGATGGGAGTCCGCACGGCCGGCTTCGCCGAGTGCCTCGAACACCTCAGCCGCGGTGGCGTGAACTTGCCAGGCTCCCACGGGAGCCTCGACACCGTCCAGCGCCGTCAGCCCGTGTTCGATGAGCTCCTGCGCTTGCCGCGGGTCGCCACCGGTGAGGGCGATCCTGGCGTTCACGTCCCAAGCCAGCGCTTGCCACGTGCGTTCCTCGGTAGCGCACGCATTAGAGATCAGCAGGTTCCCTTCCTCGCGGGCCCGCTCCAGCTCGCCTTTCGACAACCAGAGGCCGGCAAGCGCCCACCGCTGCAGTAACCGCCAATACCAGTCCAAGAGTTGCGGCTGTCGATCGATTTCCTCGCGCACGGTCAGAAGCCGCTCGAGGGCAGTCTCGTAATCGCCCAGGCCCGCCGCCGCTGCGCCGTCCAGCGTGAGCCAGAAATGCCGGGGGAAGGTCGGTAACGATCGGTCCGGACTCGGGGAAACGGAAGCGCAGCCGGCCCGGGCGTCCGCGAAGTCCAATGCCAGCACCTGGGCCAAGCAGCGCACTAGCCGCAGCGTCCCGCCTCCATTCGGGTCGGCGTTCCGCTCCGCCAAGGTAATGGCCGCATCGAACTCCCGGCGCGCGGCGCCCCATTCCCCCCCCAGCATGAGGCTCCAGCAACCGATGTACTCACAGAGGCGGTGGGCCGCAGGGTAGTTCAGGTGGCTGTGCTCGTCGTGTACTTCCTTCAGCACGGCAAGGGATTCCACGGTATCCCGGTGCGCCTTCCGGTAATGACTGGAGGTCAGTTCAACCCAGCTGCTGTCGATCGTGTCCCATGCGATGTCTTCTCTGGTTCCGAGCCGCCCGATGTCGGCCAATGCGGCGCGGCATGCCTCCGCATCCTCCGTGTCCCAGCCTCTCACCAGGATCCGCCGCACCATGGATCGCGCACGGGTCCTGGCGCGCATCAGCGGGTCTTGCTGGCTCTCACTCAGTCGGAGCGCCTGATCGATAACCTCCATGGAGCGCTCGCTGCTGATCCAGGCCAGTGGGTAGGCCATCTCGACCAGCGCTCTGACCTCGACCTCGATGAGCCCATGCTTGGTGGCTCGCTCCCGCAGGAGCGTGACTCGGTCCAGCACCCCCACGGCGTCCATGGTGGCAAGAGAGATGCCGACGAGGTCGTCGAGGATCCCCACCTCGGCCGCCACCCGCTCCGTCTGGGGAAGCCTGGCGGCCAGCGTCAGGGCATGCTCCAGGTTGGCTTTCGCCCGCAGCGTTGCGCCATCCTTTCCGGCGACCTCGGCAACCCGGCGCAGGTACTTCACCGCGCAGGTCCAGTCGGCTCCTCGTTCGAAATGATGGGCCAGCTCGGGCGCGACGTCGTCGAGGCTGGCGGCGAAGAGCTGCGCCGTCCGCTCGGCCCCGCGCCGGTGCAGCATCGCCCGACGCGCGGGCGGCTGGCGCTCGTAGAGCGCCTCGCGGTAGAGCGCATGCAGGAACTCGTAACGCTGCACCACCTCTGCGTCGGGCAGTTCCCGGGTGCCCGCGAGCCGCAGGATGTGATTCCGCCGCACGAGCGCGTCGCAGCACTCGTCGAAGGCACCGGGGTCCATGTTGACCGTGGGCGCACTGATCTCCGGCGTGAACGTCATACCCGCGATCGCGGCTCCCTCCAGCACGCGCTGCTCCGTCGCGCTCAGCCGCACGATTTGCGCCTCGATCATCTGCCGCAGCGTCTCCGGGACCTGCAGGGCGATCTCGCTCGCCGGACGCTGAAGCCGCCAGCGAGCTCCCTCGTGCTCGAGGAATCCACTCTCCAGCAGGTGCTCCACCACGGCGATCATGAACAGCGGATTGCCTTCGGTATGGCGGTGCAGCAGCGAAACAAGCTCTTGCGGCACCATGGCCGAGGACTGCGCTTCCGCCAGATACTCCGTAATTTCGGCATTGGTGAGCGGCGGCACGAGGATTTCCCGGCTCAGGTGGCGCGCCACCAGATCGCGCTTGAGCGCATGCATCGGTAAGGTGGACCCTGCCACTTCCGAGGGCCGGTAGGTGGCGAGCAGCATGATCCTCGCCGGAGCGCGATGGCGTGCCAGCGCGGAGATCAGATCGAGAGTCGAGGAGTCTCCCCAGTGGAGGTCCTCCAGGATCAGCAGCAGCGGACTCCCCACAGAGATTGCCGCCAGTGCCTCGCAGATCTCGCGCAGCATCCGCTCCCGCGTGGCGCCCAGAATCTCCTG
>DATJGL010000188.1:0-18839 GCA_035495075.1 Gemmatimonadales bacterium | reverse complement strand
ATGTTTGCGAGCAAACCGCGCCCTTCCTTCCAGGTCGTCATCAACGTGAAAATCCCAATCCCGACCACGATCGGGAACCAGCCGCCGTGGGTGACCTTGACGAGATTCGCTCCGAGAAAGGACACATCCACCAGCAGGAAGAGCCCTGCGATACTTGCCGCCTTCCAGATGGGCCAGTTCCACCGGACCCGCATGACCTCGTAGTACAGCACCGTGGTGATCGTCATCGTCCCGGTCACTGCGATCCCGTATGCGGCGGCCAGGTTGGTGGACGATCGGTATGCCAGCACCAGTCCGATGCAGGCGACGGCCAGCGCCTTGTTGACCTCCGGGACGTAGATCTGGCCCATCTCTGTGTGGGACGTATGCCGAATCGTCACCCGGGGCGAGTATCCCAGCTGCACGGCCTGCTGCGTCAGCGAAAATGCCCCCGAGATCAGCGCCTGAGACGCCACGATCGCTGCTGCGGTCGCGATTACGATCATCGGGACCAGCAGCGGCGTCGGGACCAGGCTGTAGAAGGGATTCCGGGCCGCCGCCGGGTCGTGCAGCAAGAGAGCGCCCTGACCGAAATAGTTGAGGAGTAGCGCGGGGAGGACCAACCCGAACCAGGCGAGTCGGATCGGGCGCTTGCCGAAGTGCCCCATGTCGGCGTACAACGCCTCGGCGCCGGTGAGCACCAGCACGACGGCGCCCAGGATCAGGAATCCCCGAAGCCCGTCCACGGCAAAGAAGTGAAAGGCATACCAGGGGTTGATGGCCCGCAGGACGGATGGCTCCAGCATGATGCCGCGGATCCCCAACGCCGCGATGCAGAGGAACCAGGTTAACGTGATCGGCCCGAAGACGGCCCCCACGCCGGCCGTTCCTCGCCGCTGAAACAGGAAGAGCGCCAGCAGGATGACGACTGTCGTCGGCACCACCACGTGATCGAAAACCGGGGCAAGAACTCGGAGACCCTCGATGGCCCCGAGCACGGAGATCGCCGGCGTGATCACGCCATCGCCGTACAGGAGCGCGGCGCCGAAGAGGCCCAGAGGGATCAGGAGGCGCTGAACGGGGACCCGGCCGGGCACGCTCTTCGACCGGACCAGGGCCATCAGCGCGAGAATCCCGCCTTCCCCACGGTTGTCCGCCCGCATCACCAGCGAGATGTACTTGAGGGAGACAACGAAGTTGAGCGACCAGACAATAAGCGACAGGATGCCGAGCACGTTTTCGACGGTTGGCGGAATGCCGTGCTCGCCAACGAAGCACTCCTTCATAGCGTAGAGAGGACTGGTGCCGATGTCGCCGTAGACCACGCCCAGCGCGGCGAGGGATAGCCCGGCCAGCACCCGCCCCCGAGGTAGGGGCTTGGGAGGCTCCGACACGTCAGTGGGTGGTCGCCAGCGAGTCCACGAGTCGAGCGATGGCGTCCGAGTCGAGCCGGCCCTGGTAGAGCCGGCCGCCCACCAGCAGCGTGGGCGTCCCACTCACACCCACCCGTACCCCTTCGTCGTAGCTCGCCTGGATGCGGCCCGCGTACTTCGCGGACTGCATGCAGGCGTCGTAGCGTGCGAGATCGAGGCCGTTTGCCTGGGCGTACTGGCGGAAAATCGGGGCGGCGTCCCGGGACTCGGCCCAGTCCTGCTGCCCCTCGTAGACCCGGCGGTGCTGTTCCCAGTATTTCGATTGCTCATCCGCGCACGCCGCCGAATGGGCGGCCAGCCGGGAGAAGGGATGCTGCTGGAGCGGGAAGTCCCGATACCGCCAGCGCAGCCGCCCGGAGTCGATCAAATCCTGCTTGATGGTGGGCAGCTGCAGCTGATCGAAGGTCTGACAAAAGGGACATTGATAGTCCGCGTACTCGGTAATCTCGACTTTCGCGCTGTCGGACCCCATGACATACCCCCGAAAGCCGGCGGTATCCGCAGCCTGGACTGTCACGTTCGCCGGAATGCTGATCGTCGTCCGGGGACGGGCCAGCATCCAGCCCAATGCACCCACCCCAACTACCAGTACGCCGATCAGTGCAGCATAGAAGCCCTTCATGCGGTTGGGGGCGACCGCCATGGTTCGTCGTCCTCCGGTTCTTCGAGAGTGAAGGAGCCCTTGCGCTGCGCTTCCTCGACGATCCGGCGGTTCTCCGCGACCTCCGGCGTGTCGTACGTGCTCCGAACTTCATAGTGAAACAGCTCGCTCCGTGCATCGCCCATCAGCCGAAGCAGCTCCGGCACGCCGCTCAACAGCTGGCCGCGCCGGTCCAACTCCTGAATCCGAGCCGCCAACTCGCGCAACAGCTCCGCCAGACGGTCCGCTCGGTGCTTGTCATACACCTCATCGTGCTCAGCCATGTATCCCTCCGGGTCCCGCCAGGAACCCGGGTGAAGTTTGTACGGTTACTAGCGGGTAAATGTAACGCGGACCGCCGTGGCGCGGAGCATGCAGAAACCTTTGCCCGGTGTAGTGCCGCCTGATTATCATTCAGGTGAGCGCCGTGAATGGCGCCCCCGGCCCCTGTGAACCGCAAGGAAGATTGCAAGGAAGGTAGATGACCAAGAAGAAGCCCAGACGTTTCGCGGCAACCGCGACCTCGTTCGATCAGGCCCGTGACGAACTGTTCAGTCACATTCTGCGCTGCGGCGTGATCGACGCTCTTCCCGAGCACCAGAAGGAATGGTTCGACGACACGATGCAGTATCTCGCCGACCGTTACTCAGACTTGGGCGACGAGGATCTCGGCAAGCTGCGCACGCTGGGCGAACGGTACTGCCAGCCCGTGCAACGCCGGACCGAAACCGCATCGCGGGAGAACGCCGGCTCGTTAGCAGGCTGACAACTAACGCCGCCGCCAATCACCGCCCCTCGGCCTCCGGCCCTGGGGCGGTGTCACTTCCGGGCTCCATGCCAGCGCCACCGCCACCCCGCGGTAAACCTGAACCCGCCCCCTACGCCTGCCTCCACCGCCCAGCCCGACCTGCGACCCGGCGGCGCCTCGAGCCCCGCCAGTGCAACGACGTAGCCCTGGTCCACTGGCCCCACCACCCCTGCGATCCCGCCTCCGAGGTATACCCCTGGCCGAGTCGTCGCGCCCGGACTGAGCAGAAAGTGAGCGAGCAGCTCTCCCCGTCCCGCCAGACGCCCGTCCGAAACACCCGGCCCCAATGTGACCGCAATGCGGGCCCGACCGGCCACCCGCACGGCCGCATAGAGCCCGCCGGTGACGAGGGCGGGATCGGAGGTCGTCAGTAAGGTCTGAATCCCGACCTCTCGCACTTGTTGCGCCGACAGCGAGACGGGAATGGCGGCGGCGGCTGCCAGCGCCAGGCTACGCCAGGTCGAGCTCATACTCGACCGCGATGTCAGGCGCGAGCGAGTGGACGACCGAGCAGTATTTCTGAAGTGACAGCTCTACGGCGCGGCGTGCCTTGGCGTCATCGAGACCGGCGCCGCGGAGGTGGAAGGTGAATCGGATCGATTGATATCGCCTTGGGTCCTGAGGCTGCCGGCGACCCTCGACCTCGATCCGAAGCGACACCAGCGCGGCACGCATCTTCTGCAGAATGCTCACGACATCGGCCCCCGAGCACGACGCGGCCGCCAGGAGAAGAGTGAGCATTGGCCCAGGTGCCGCAGCATTGTCCGCGTCAACCACGCTGGCCGGCCCGCCTGGCTCGCCGCCGCGAAACCGCATGCCACCTTCCCACGTGACCTCGACCCGCCGGACATTGCCGTCCATCGCGCGGATCTTACTGGCCGCCGACCGGCCGCTTCTCGCGGCCGGCGACCCGGCTGTAGTCCCAGATTGCGTAGAGGCCGACCGCGGCGGTGGCCCAGGCGAGCGGCCGCAGGAGCGGCGAATCGAGCAGGAAAGCCACAAGGGTGAGGCACTGCCCAACGGTGACGGCTTTCCCCCCCAATCGAGCCGGAATGGCACTCGGTCGGCGCGAGATGGCCGTTACCGCGAAGGCCACCGTCGCGACGATATCGCGGATCAGCACGCCCGCGATCTCGTACCACTCCAGTCGGCGGGAGAACGCGACCACGCCAAAGGCGCAGGCCATGAACAGCTTGTCGGCGATGGGATCGAGTACCGCGCCCAGGGCGGAAGAGCCGAATCGTCGGGCGATCGGACCGTCCAGCAGGTCAGTCGCGGCCGCGACCGCGACGATCGCGACTCTGGCCCAAACGTCGTCCACCACCAGGAACGAGACTGCCAAGGGAAGCCGGACGGCGGTGAGGACATCCGCGGCCGCCCACCGGCGCGCCGCTCGAACGGTGCGCGGCCGGCTGACTCCGGCGGTTGGGTCGGCGTCGGAAGCGCTCATCGCCCAAACATACATTGCCGGAGAGGGGGCCTCCCTTACCGACCGGCCCCGCTCCCTCGCACGATCCCCTCCGCCCGCGCCATGCTGCCGAAGCAGGCAGCGGCGACGCGCTGCACCCCAGCCGCAGTCACCTTGCGGTAGGCCGCCCCGGGATCCTCCAGCTCTTCCAGCCCGCAGCCGACCAACCACGCCTCGAGCAAGTCTCCCGCCACTGCACTCGCGTGCTGCCGACGAACCTCCGCCTGACCGGCCAGATAGTTGATCGCCTGCGTCAGCTCCTCGGGTGTCACCGGTTCGCCGCCGAACCGCGCCAACTCGGCCAGCATGGCCGCCCGCGCCTCTGCCTCTCTTTCCGGCGAGGTCGCGATGTACGTCACCAGGGCGCCCGCGCGACCCTTCTGCCACGATGAGGCCATCACCGAGTACGCCAGCGATCGCCGTTCCCGGAGAGCCTCGAAGATCCGGCCGCCCAGCCCACTCGCCACCGCAGCCCACACCTCCGCCGCGTGGCGGTCCGCGCTGCGCCGAGCGGGCCCGGGGAACACCATCGCGACGGCGCTCTGCGCCTTGTCCCGCTTCACCACTCGCTCGATCGGACGCGAATCGAGCGCCCAGCCTTGCTCGACCGGAACCCTACCACCCGTCCTCTGAGGAAGCGACGCGAACACTCCGGCCAGGCTATCCGCGGCGGATTGAGGATCGAGATCCCCTACCGCCACAATCACCGGCCGGAGCCCGAGGAACGCCTGGTCGTGCCATTGACGGACGTCGCGGGCAGTGAGGTCAACCAACGTTTTCGAAAGCCCCGCTACGGGCAGGCCGTACCCCCGGTCGTCGAACGCCGCCCCGAACGCAAGCTGGAACGGAAACCGGAACATGTCGTCAGCCAGCTGCCTTGCTTCGGCTGCGAGTGCATCACGCTCAGCGGCGACGTCCGGGTCCGAGAATGCGGGCAGCCGGTACACCACGTCGAGTAGTGCGCCGGCCTCCGGCAAGCGCTGCGAAAGCACGGTAAGGCCGAAACCCAGCCAGTCCGAGTTGAGCACAGCGCTGAGCGAGCCGCCCAGTCGCTCGGCTGCGAACGCGAGGGCCTCGCTATCGAGACCCCCCGCACCACGAAGTGCGCTTCGCGCTACGAGCGCACCGAGTCCCGCGCGCGAAGGAGGGTCGAACTCGAGCCTTGGCAGGTAGAGGCCGAGGCTCACCGTCGGCACCCCGGATTTGGGCCGAACCAGCAAATCGGCGCCGGGGAGTGCTACGTGCAGAACGCCGGCCTCGCTGCGGCCGCGGGTCGCTTGCGGAGCGGACGGCGCAGGAGCCGATGGCATGCGCGGGGAGGACGAATCCAGTCCGGTCACAGCGAACGTGCGGGCCACTCGATCGGCGGTGAGATCGTCGCCCTGCCCGCGAGGGAGATACACCAGCGCCGAAACCGAGTCCGGGTCGAGATAACGCTCGGCAACTGCCCGAACGTCAGCCGCCGTCGCGCCGGCGAGGGCATCGTATTCGCGGTCGAGCTCCTCGACCGACTCGAGAGCCTCCGCTGCTGCCAGTGCTCCCGCCCTCCCCTCCATGGACTCCAGCCGTCGAGCCCATCGGGTGAGCACCATTGTCCGCGCTCGGTCGAGATCGGCGTCGGAGGGCCCGAGCATGGCCAGGCGCGAGACGGCCGAGGCAACGCCCTCGAGGGCCGGCCCCACTCGGCCGGCTTCGAGGTCGGCGGTGACACCGAAGACTCCAAGCTCGGTTGGTGCGTAGTTGTGAGCGGAAACGCCGATCACGAGCCCCGTGTCGCGCAGGGTGCGCTGAAGCCAACTGCCCCGTCCGAATGCCAGAACCGCGGCGGCAAGGTCCAGCGGTGCTGCGTCCGGATGCAGCGGCGGGACCGTTCGCCATGCAACGGCGAGTTCGGCCTGGGTCACGTCGCCTCGGAGCGTCCGAGCCCGGACCTCGCGCCGAACCGGCTCATCCGGGGAGGGTTCCACGGCCCCTCGCGCCGGTGGCCAGTCGCTGTAGCGATCGCGCGCAAGCGCGAGCGCATGCTCGGGATCCACGTCGCCAACGATCGAGACGATGGCGCGCTCGGGCACGTAACGCGAACGGTAATAGCCCCACACGTCGTCGCGGGTGAACCCGGCGAGCTCAGCCTCGCGCCCAATCCGCCAGCGCCGGATACGGTGCCGGTCGAACATGATCTCGTGCAATGTCTCGTACGCGACAGCGGCCGGGCTATCGAGCTTGCGTTTGGCTTCCTGGATGATCACCCGCAGCTCACGCTCGAGCTCGCCGGCATCGATGGTGGAGTTCCGCAGCGCGTCGCTCTGGATGTCGAGCGCGGCCTCCAGGCCATGGGTGGGCAGCACCGCGAAGTAGCTGGTGTGATCGTAGCTCGTGCTGGCGTTGAGATACCCTCCGGCCGCCTTGGTCTCCCGGGCAATCGCTCCCACCCCGCGACGGCCCGTGCCCTTGAAGAACATGTGCTCGAGCACGTGGGAGATGCCGACCCAGCGATCCGGCTCGTCGAAGAAGCCGGCTTTCACGTGAGTCACTACGGCGACGACCGGTGCGGACCGCTCCTGCTGCGCCAGCAGGGTAAGTCCGTTGGGCAACACCTCGCGCACGACCCCGGCTGACCACCGCATCAGTCGCGCGCCCCCCGGGCCAACGGCCTCCACTGAAGCACTGCGAGCGCGCCCAGCAGGAGCAGCGTGCCGTAGCCCGTTGCGTGGGCAAGATCGGCCGCCTCCGGCCCCGGGCCACGCAATCCGATCAGGTTGAACGGAGGCAAAATCGCCGCGAGCACCTGTGAGAGGAGACTGCGCGCGAAACCGGCCGAGCGGGCGGCACCCAAGGCGGCCTGCCAGGCGATCAGCACGATCGCCACCAGCCAGTCACGCCGAGTGATGGTCGAGAGGAGAAACACGAGACCGCCGAGCACTAGATAGAGGAGACCAAGCCGGGCGACCAGACCAACCCCGAGTACCGGGATATCGAAGCGGGTCGCGATCGCGTACGCGATGGGGAGGGCCGCCACCGCGACCGCCATTCCACCGATGAGCCAGCGCTGAAGGTAATAGAGCGCCGGGTTCACCGGCTTCGCGAACAGGGTGCGTTGGTGCCCCTGCGCGAAATCCCCGCTCACCAATCCGGCCGTCGCGATGAGCGTGAGGGTCATGGTCGTCCAGTCGAGCGCGAGGAAGCAGGCGGCGAGATCGGCGTTGCCGCTGGGACCGACCACCTGAAGGTTCCCCACTAGTACGAGGGCGAACCCTGCAAGCACCGCCATCAGTATGCCCGGCCCGGAGACGAAATCGCGGACCATCCAGCCGGCGTATCGCGTCGGCAACCTGCTCACGACTCGCCTCCAACCGCAGCTCGAAACTCGCTCTCCAGCCGACTTTGCTCCGGGGTGAATGCCGCCACCAGCGCTCCTGCCGCCACCAGCTCGGCAAGGCCGCGGTTGAGCGTGGCAAGATCACCCCGGATCACCCACTCGGCGCCGCGTCCCTCTACCAGTTCAGCGCCCGGGAACACGCGACCCACCGCGGGGTGCGGCGCCGTCAAGGCGAGCCGATATGCCAGCTCCCGTGACGCGCCGACGTCGGATGGAGCCGCACCGGCCGTCACCACTTTTTGCAACCGACCTTGATGCAGGATGAGCACCCGGTCGGCCAGGCGCTCGAGCTCGTCCAGGTTGTGTGAGGCGATGAGGATCAGGCGGGAAGGCCGCCGTAGATCACGCACGACGTCGCGGAAGCGCTGAGTCCAGAGCGGGTCGAGCCCGTGGGTCGGCTCGTCCAGCACCAGCAGATCGCTGTCGCCGGCCAGCGCCTGAGCCAAGCCGAGGCGCTGGAGGTTGCCCTTGGAGAGCTCGCGGACCCGCTTTCGCCGCTGGTCGGCCAGGCCGAAATCCGTGAGCAGGCGTTCGACTCGGTCGCGCACATTGGCCCCGGGCACGCCGGCAAGCACCGCGTAACGGTGGAGCGCCGTCTCCACGCTCCAACGGGCCGGAATCGCAACCAACTCGGCCTGGTAACCGGCGCCGTGGCGCTCGATCCAACGCCGCGGCGCGAGTCGATCCACCTGCACCTGACCACGGGTCGGATGCAGATAGCCCAGCAGCAGTGAAATGAGCGTGCTCTTGCCCGCTCCGTTGGGCCCGGCAACACCGACGACCTCACCGCGGACTAGCGTCAGAGTGAGGTCGTCGAGCGCCGGCACCACCCGGGTGCCGAAGAGCGAGCGGTAGGTTTTCGAGAGGCCCTGCAGCTCGATCACTGGATGATGCGAAGCACCCCTGCCTCGGCGCTGCCACGGATGAACGCCTCGGCGTCCGTCACCGGGATCACGACCCCGGTTTCCGCGCGACCCCGCCGAGCGAGGCCGACCATGAATTCGGTGAGCGAAGCGTCGGCCCACTCGAGGTCGGCCGCTTTCATCTGGAGCAGAATCTCGTCCCAGGTTCCTTTGAAGGTGAGCCCCGCCAGGGTACCGACCGCGTGGCCGTCGGTCTGGTGGGCGACCGGCTGCCCCGGTCGCCGCTGCATGGCGTGCAGCTCGGTCAGCAGGGTTCCGAAGAGTTCCAGCTGGTGCGGGTCGCGTATGCTGCCGTCCGGCTGCTGCGCTTCCACCTCCGCCAGCAGCAGATCCACTGGCTCCGGGTCACCCGCCACCTCGCCCAGGCGTTGAAGCCAGGGCTGCAGCTCGGGATCTTCATCGCGCAGGCGATAGACTGTCTTCTTGAGCTCGATATGGCGCCAGATGCCGAGCTCGTCGTAATGCTCGTCGGGGCGGGTCTTCTCGAGATGATGGAGGGCCGCCTCGGTCTCGCCCCGGTCGTACAGCATGTTGGCCAGATAGATCCTCGCTTCCGCAAAGTCCGGCTCGAGCTCGAGTGACCGACGCAACCAGAAGAGCGCGCCGCTGTCGCTTCCCAGCCTATGACACGCGTATCCCAGGCAGGCCGCTGCGTCGGGTGACTCCTGGTGCGCCGTCACGGCAAACTCGAAGAAGCGCTGCGCCGGTCCCACCAGCGATTCGCGGAACAGCGCTCGCCCCACCTGCAGCATCAGCTCGTGATCTTCCTGGAACCCCAGCAGGACGATTCGCTCGAAAGCCCGCAGGGCGCCCCCGCGCTCCCCCAGCTTGAGCAGCACTTCACCCAGGCCGGCCAGACCGTCCTCGTGATCCGGGTCGAACGCCAGAGCCCGCTCGAAGCTCCGTCGCGCCCAAGCAAACTCTTCCCGGGCCAGTTGGGCGTAACCTAAGCCGATGTGGAGTTCTACCGCATTGGGGTAGAGGGAAAGTCCCTCGCGGAGGAGAGCGACCGCCTCGTCGTAGCGGCCTTCGTTGTAGAGCTGATGGGCTTGTTCGTCGAAATCGTCGGAGCTGCGAAATGCATCCGACATCGCGAGGACCTCCCGAGGATCTTTGCGTCAAAAGTAGGCCGGTCAGTTGGGCGGAGCAAGGGAAGCGGGCACTCAGGAAGGACCTCGATGGTTATGCCTAATCCCTGAGGACATCGCTGCTTAGGTCCGGGGTGTGGGAGGGGTTGACGGGTGCAGGGCGGGTCGTATCTTACTGACCAGTCAGTTACTAATGGGAGCCGAGTGAGCCAGCCAGCCAACACCCCAACCCCCGCGTCCCCCAAGTGGCAACGCCGCCCCGAAGACCGTCCCGACGAAATTCTCGATGCCGCATTCGACGTATTCGGCGAGCAAGGGTTCGCACGGACCCGGCTGGAGGACGTCGCCCAGCGCGCCGGCGTCAGCAAGGGCACCCTTTACCTCTACTTCGATTCGAAGGAGACGCTGTTTCGCGAGATGGTTCGAGCCAAGATCGTCGCCGCTTTGCGCGAGGGCGAGGCCTTCGTAGAGGAATTCAAGGGCAACAGTCGCGATCTGCTGGTGGCGTTTCTTCGACGGATGTATCGCGTGCTGCGCGAGCAGAACCTGAGCCGCATCAGCCGGCTGGTGCAAGCGGAGCTCGTCAGCTTCCCCGAGCTGGCCCACTTCTACACCCAGGAAGTCATCCTTCCCGCTCGGCGCCTGATGGAGGCGATCATCGAACGCGGTATCGCTTCCGGCGAGTTCAGGGAGACACCGCTCGGCTTTGCCAGCCGTGCCGTGCCGATGCTGCTGATCCACGCCACTCAGACGCAGTGCTTCCTCCAGCGGTTCGATCCGGAAGCGTTGTCGGACGAAGACACGCTCGACGGTGTCATCGACTTCTGCCTCAGCGGCGTGCTCGCACGCCCCGAACTCCAACGGTAGCCCATGGTGCGCTCACCGGTCGTCTTACTTGCGTTCATGCTGCTCGCCGCTCCTGCCGCTGCTCAGCAGACGCCCGCTCCAACCCCACCGGCCACACCGCAGGGACCGCTCACACTGCTGGACGCGATTCGGATTGGCCGCCAACGAGGGGTCGCCGCCGTGCTGGCCCGGATCGACGCACGCATCGCGAACGAGCGTGTAGGCGAGCGGCGGGCCGACATTCTTCCCACCATCAGTGGGACTGGGAATTTTTCACGTCAGACGCTGAATCTCCAGGAGTTCGGACTCACCTTTCCCGGCTTTCCTCCCAAGGTGCCGGACTTCTCGCTCTGGCGTTTCCGCCTGGACGCGAATCAAACCCTCTTCAACGCCAGTGTGCTCAAACGACTCCAGTCGGCTCGTGACAGCGCCGTTGCCGCCGGACTGGACGCACAGGTCGTCGGTGAGATCGCAGGCGCGACGGCGGGCCTGGCATACCTCCAAGTCCAGAGCGCACAGGAAACGGTCCGGGCTCGCGAGGCTGACAGCGTCGTAGCCGCCGCGCTGCTGGACCAGGCGCGTCAATTGGTAAGCGCCGGTGTGAGCCCAACCATCGACGCCACTCGCAGCGAGGTGAGCTTTCAGGCGGTGAGGACTCAGCTCGAGGTGGCGCGTAACGCACGGGACCGCACTCGGCTCGACCTGATTCGTGCGCTCGATCTGGCGCCGAGCACTCCGCTTCAGATTGTCGACTCGTTGGGCCAGCAGCCGGTGGACCTCCCTCTGGATCCGGACACGGCAGGCCAGTTTGCCCGGGAGCACCGCGCCGAGCTGGCTGCCGAGCGGAAGCGGACCGAAGCAGTACGCCGGTCGCTCAGCGCCATCAAGGCGGAGAATCTCCCCAGCCTTAACGCGACGGGGTACTACCAGCAGACCGGGCCCGCCCTCGGGGATCTCATCGGCACGTATCAGGTGTTAGTAGGCCTGAACGTCCCCATTCTCGACGGGTTCCGCCGCCAAGCCCGGGCCCGCGAGGCACAAGCTCGGGTGGACGCTCAGCAGGTCCGGGAGGGTGATCTGGGCAATCAGGTCGAAACCGAAGCTCGCCAGGCGGTGCTCGACGTCGCTTCCGCCCGCCAGCAGGTGGCCATTGCCGTCAATCAGCTGCGGCTGGCCGAGCAGGAGTTGGCGCAGGCGGATGAGCGGTTTAGGGCGGGCGTGGCCGGTTCGGTGGAGACAACGAACGCACAAGGCTCCGTGATCGCAGCACGGGACGCCGTCATACAGGCCCGGGTCAATTACGGCAGTGCCCGGGTGAGCGCGTACCGCGCTTTGGGCATCATCGACCAGTTGCAGTAGAACCGACTTTCGAGAACGAGACGCATCATGGCTACCGATATCGCAATGGATCTACCTGCCACGGATCAGCGGACGGCGGCGCCTGCGCGCAGAAAGTGGCTTCCGTTTGTCATCGTGGGCCTCGTTGTAGCAGTTGCGGCGACCTGGGGCGTTCGCGAGTACGTGTGGGGCATGCACCATGAATCCACCGACAACGCTCAGCTCGACGGGCACATCACCGTCATTGCTCCCCGAGTCCAGGCGTTCGTCTCTCGGGTCCTGGTGGACGACAACCAGCACGTCAAGGCGGGAGACACGTTGGTTGTGCTGGACGACCGGGACCTGAAAGTCCGGCTGCAGCAAGCAGAGGCCGATCTGGCCAATGCGGCCGCGAGCGCCGGCAGCAAGCAGCGGGTTGGTCAGGCCCGGGCACAGCTCTCATGGAGCCGCGCCCAGGAGGGCAGCGCTCGGGCAACCGTTGCATCGGCGGAAGCGAGCTTCAAGAAGGCGTCGGCCGATCTCAAGCGGATCCGAGGTCTCGCCGCAAACAAGATCGTCCCGGCGCAGCAGCTCGATGCCGCCCAAGCCGAGTACGATGCCGCAGTCGCCACGCTCGAATCCGCCCGGAAGCAGGCGACGGCAGGAGCGGATCAAGTCGACATGTACGGGGCTGCCCTGTCGGGGGCGGATGCCCGCCTCGAGGCAGCGCAGTCCGCGGTGGATAACGCGCGGCTGCAGCTCAGCTATGCCTACATCCTGGCGCCCACCGATGGCATCGTCGCGAAGCGGAGCGCTGAAGCCGGCGCCTTGGTACAAATCGGACAGACGTTGATGTCGGTCGTGCCCGATCGGGGCTTATGGGTTACGGCAAACCTCAAGGAAACCCAGCTCCACAACGTACGAGTGGGCGACGCGGCGACGTTCACGGTGGACGCCTACGACGGACACGTCTTCCATGGTCACGTCGCGAGCTTGAGCCCCGCGACCGGCGCACGGTTCGCGCTTCTACCGCCGGACAACGCAACCGGGAACTACACCAAGGTGGTGCAGCGAGTCCCCGTGCGCATCGTGGTGGACGACGCTCCCGACCCGGCCTACCCGTTGCGGCCCGGCATGTCCGTGGTACCGACCATTACGACGCGGTAGCGCCGACGTGGCCACACTGGCTTTGCCGTCGCGCAGCGGCGGACTCGCCCAAAAGGACGTTTACCGCTACCGCTATATCATTGCATTCGCGGTCGCGCTGGCGAGCGTGCTCGAGCTGGTCGACACCAGCATCGTCAACGTCGCCATCCCCCACATGATGGGGAACCTGGGCGCCACCCTCGACGAGATCGCGTGGGTCTCCACCGGGTATATCGTCGCCAACGTGATCATTCTCCCGCTTACCAGCTGGCTGTCGGAGCGGTTCGGACGGCGGAACTACTACACCGGGTCGATCATACTCTTTACGGTCGCGTCGTTCTTTTGCGGCAACGCCCATTCCCTCGAAATGCTGGTCGGCGGCAGGGTGGTTCAGGGTATCGGAGGCGGCGCCCTAATCTCCACGGCGCAGGCCATTCTCTTCGACGTCTTCCCGATCGAGGAGCGCGCCACCGGTCAGGCGATCTTCGGCATGAGCGTGATGGTCGGCCCGACGCTCGGCCCGACGCTGGGCGGCTGGATCACGGACAATTACAGCTGGCCCTGGATCTTCTACATCAACATCCCGCTCGGCATTCTGGCCGGCTTCCTGAGCTGGCGCTTCGTGCCCGAGCCCTCCCATGAGTCGGGACACGAGACCGAGAAGGTGGACTGGTGGGGTCTCGCTTTCTTGATCATCGGTATCGGAGCGCTCCAGATCATGCTGGAGCGGGGTGAGCGGCGAGACTGGTTCGAGACCCGGGAGATCGTGGCCGAAGGACTGGTTGCGCTCACGGGCGTCGTATGCTTCATCTGGCACGAGCTGCGTACCGAGCACCCGATGGTCGATCTCCGTGTGCTCAAGAATCGGCAGCTCGCGGTCGGCGTGACGTTCGGAGCCCTGCTCGGCTTCGCGCTCTATTCCAGCGTGTTCGCGCTGCCGGTCTTCCTGCAGACCCTGTTGGGATACACGGCCTGGGACACCGGCCAGGTCATTCTGCCTGGCGCGATCGCGAGCGCAATTGCGATGGCCTCGATGGGCCGCCTGATGCCAAAGGTTGACGCCCGGGTGCTTATCGTCACCGGCGTGTCGCTCTTCATGTGCTCCATGTGGATGCACGCCCACTTCACGCTGGATACGGGGCATCGCGAGCTGTTCTGGGCGATGGTGCTTCGGGGCTTCGGCATCGGGCTGGTCTTTGTGCCGCTCACCGCCGCCACGGTCGCCGACCTCCGCCCCGGGCAGATCCCCCAGGGCACCGGCCTGTTCAACCTGTCCCGGCAGCTCGGTGGCAGCCTAGGGATCGCAGTCACGGCGACGATGCTGGCGCATTTCACCGAGCAGGCGCGGGCGGCATTGGTCACCCACGTCACGGACTACGACGCGGCGACGCAGGCCTGGCTCGGCAGCGTAACCGCATCAATGCAGCGGTTCGGTGGCTCCGTGGCCGAGGCCCGGCTCCGTGCGTCGGCCCTGCTCGATCTCAAGCTCAGCCAGCAGGCATCCGTCTTTTCGTTCGAGCGGGTGTTTCTGATCATGGGCGTGGCGTTCGCCTCCGCCCTTCCGCTCCTGTTGCTCTTCCGCACCGGCCGGGCCCGGGGAGGCGGGATGGCGCACTGACGCGGTGCCTTTCATACTTCTCGCCGCCCCATGACCTTCCAGCGAAAGCTCCTGCTCGGTTTCTCCCTGATGGCGCTCCCCGCCCTGTTGGTGGGGATCGAAGCCATCCGGAGCAACGCGCTCGAGCGCCGCGCTCTCGAGACATTGGGGGAAAGTCTAGCCCGCACCCGGACCTACGCCGACGTAGAGAACGCCATGTTCGACCAGACCGAGGCGGTCTGGCGGCAACTGAGCGGCCTGGATCCCGATGCCAGGAAGGAGTGGCGCCTCAGTGGCGAAGTGGTCGACTATTGGCTCGATCGCTGGAGCACGGAGCTTCGGCCGGACGAGGTCGAACTCGCCAACGCCGTCCGAGAAGTCCAACGTCAGATCCGCGCCGTCGGCGATAGCGTGATCGCCCTGGCAGACGCTGGTCATCGCGAGGAGGGGTACCGCATCGCCCGGCAGGAGATCAAGATGCGGCTGCTTCCCACGCTCGCGAACCTCAACCGGGAGATTTACCGCAAGGCCCGCGAGTTCAGCGTGCAGCAGGCGTTTGCGCGGGTGGAAGACATCGTCAACACCGAGCGGCAGATCCTGTTCGGCATCGTGTTGCTCGCCCTCGCCGGCGGACTTTTGGGCGCGTTCCTTATTACCCGAAGCCTGGTCCGGCCGATCAACCAGCTGCGCGGCGCCATGGCCGTGGTCGGCGCCGGCGATCTGGACCATCCGATCGCCGTTCGACGGAGGGACGAGATCGGCGACCTGGCCCGCGCCTTCGCCGACATGACCGAACAGCTTCGACGCACCCAGGTTAAGCTGGTCCAGTCGGAGAAGCTCGCTTCGATCGGGGAGATGTCCGCGGCCGTGGCGCATGGACTCCGCAATCCGCTGGCGAGTCTCCGCGCCGCTGCGCAGTTCGCCCTCAAGCGCCCCGAATCACCGGCCTCACGAGAACAGTTGGGCGCCATCATCGACGAGGTCGATCGGCTCGACCGGCGCATCACCCATTTGCTCAGCTTTTCGCGGCCGGCCCCTTTCCATCCGACCCGGGAAGGGGTGGCGCAACTGGTGGAGGGAGTTCTGCCGGCATTCACGCAGCTGCTGGAGCAGAGGAAGGTCGAGCTGCGGCTCGATCTGCCGGCCGACTTGCCCGACATTCGCGTCGATCCGCTTCAGCTCGAGCAGACATTGGTAGAGATCGTGTCCAATGCGTTGGACGCCATGCCCGAAGGCGGGCGGCTCGTCATCGCAGGGAAGCGGGAGCCAATGAGCCCGGGCGGGCCGGACGGGATCGTGCTCGAGATCACCGACACCGGCGGAGGCATTCCCGAGCACGCTCTGCCCCAGATCACCCAGCCCTTCTTCACGACCCGCCCCGAGGGCACCGGCCTGGGGCTCGCGATCGCCAAGCGATACGTCGAGCAGAACGGCGGGCGACTCGAGGTCGCATCGCAGCTCGGAGAGGGCACGACGGTGCGAGTGCGTCTGCCGGCTGCGGAGACCGGGGGTGTAGCGCCCGCGGGGAGCGGAGCATGAGTGGACCGAGCGTCCTGATCGTTGACGACGAGCGCACCCTCGCTCGGGCGGTGAAGACATTTCTGGCCGAGTCGGGCTACGAGGCCGAAGTTGCCGGCGACGCCGAAAGCGCGCTCGGCATGCTCGAGCGCCTGCGGCCCGACGTGGTCTTCACCGACGTGCGGCTCCCGGGCATGAGCGGAATCGACCTGCTTCGCCGCATCCACGAGTTCGATCCGGCCGTGCCGGTGATCATCATGACCGCGCACGGCACGATCGAGGGCGCGGTGGAGGCGGTCAAGCTGGGTGCATTCGACTACCTGAAGAAGCCGGTCGACCTGGAAGAGCTCAAGCTGCTGGCAGACCGCGCTCGCGAGCAGTCCCGCCGGGAAGGCGAATTGTCCTACTACCGGCGTCAAGCCCGGGAGGCTCCCTTCGGCGGTGTCGTGGGTGATTCGCCGACCATGCGGGCCGTGCTCGAGCGTGCCCGCCAGATCGCGGCCTTGGATGAGACGCCGCCGGTTCTGATCACCGGCGAGACCGGAACCGGCAAGGGTCTCGTTGCCCGAACCATCCACGCCTCCGGGTCGCGCGGAGCTCAACCCTTCATAGAGGTGAACTGCACGGCCCTTCCCGGCAGCCTGATGGAGGCCGAGCTGTTCGGCTACGAGCGGGGCGCGTTCACCGATGCCAAGGAATCCAAGGTCGGGCTGTTCGAGGCTGCCGAAGGCGGGTTCATCTTCCTGGATGAAGTAGGCGACATCGAGCTGGCGCTCCAGGGAAAGCTGCTCCGGGCTATCGAAGAGCGGACGGTGCGGCGGGTAGGCGGCATACGAGACCGCAAGATTGACGTGCGAATCCTTGCCGCGACGAATCGTGATCTCGAACGCGACTCCCGCCGAGAAGCGTTTCGGAAGGACCTGTACTTCCGGCTGGCCGTCATCCTGCTGCGACTGCCGCCGCTTCGCGATCGCGGCGAGGACATACTGCGGTTGGCGGACCACTACCTCAAGCAGTTCAGCGCGAAATACGGGCGGGACGTGCGCCGAATCGAGCCGGCCGCGCGGGACCGCCTGCTCGCCTATCGCTGGCCCGGGAATGTGCGGGAATTGAGCCACGTGATCGAGCGAGCCGTGCTCTGGAGCAACGGGCCGTCGCTTGACGTAGAGCACCTCTCCTTGAGCGAGCCGCGGGAGGAACTTGCATCCCAACCATCCGAGCCTTGGGCAGGTCCCGCTATCCCCACGAATGCAGGCGTGGACCCGTTGCCTGGACCACTGCCACCGGCGGGGGTGGACCTAGGCCAATGGGAGAGGACAATGATCGAGCAGGCCCTTAGGGAGGCCGGTGGCAACCAGACCCGAGCGGCACAACGCCTGGGTATCTCGCGCGACACGCTTCGCTATCGTCTCAAGAAGTTCGGGATCCAGGGGTAGCCTTTCACTGCGTGACTTCACCCACCAAGGCTGATTTGCCCCAGTTCTCCCCGCTTCCCGGCCGCCCTGCCGGCTAGGCCACACACCACGTAACACTTTTACATGTAACAGGTTACCAGCGACGCGTCGATCCAAGGCAATCCGGCACGTGGTCTGCCTATAAGGGGGTGTCGTCGGGCTCCAAGCACGGCCCGACTGGGTGAACTAACCCAACCCTGTCCGGGCCGAGCGGCCCAGCAAACCAACAACGTCGGAGGTACAGATGCGTTGGACCAAGCCCGAAGCCGAAGTCGTGGCCGTGACGATGGAAGTGACCGCGTACGTCGCGACCCTCTAAGCTGCGCCAATGAGTTATCCCGGGGCTCGCGCAAGCGGGCCCCTATTTTTTCGGTAGCCCGATGCAGATCGTCCTCCTCGGAACGGCAGCAGGTGGCGGATTCCCCCAGTGGAACTGCTGGTGTCCGACCTGCCTTGTCGCTCGCAAGGATCCCGGCAAGGCCCGACCGCGTACTCAGTCGTCCGTTGCGGTCACTACAGATGGCCAGCGCTGGTTTCTCCTGAACGCTTCGCCCGATGTTCGCGAGCAGCTCGCCTCTCTGTCCGTCCATCCGCCCGACGGAAATCGTCACGTACCGGTTGCTGGGGTGGTCGCCACCGACGCCGAGCTGGACCACACGTTGGGGATCGTGTTGCTTCGGGAAGGGCGGCGGCTTCGGCTCTACGCGACCTGTGCTGTCCGTCGGGTGCTCGAGGAAGATTCGCGCCTGCTGCCCGTCACTCGTGCCTTCGCCGACGTCGACGTGATCGAGCTGCCGGCGGCGGGCGGTCCGGTGTCGCTGGACGTCACGAACGGCCAGCCCAGCGGGCTCACGGTGGAGACCTTTACCGTGCCCGCCGGGCCACCTCGGTTCGCGAGCACGGCGCTGCCGGGGCACACGATCGGCCTGGTGCTCCGCGATGCGTCTACCGGGGGCGCCTTTGCCTTCGTGCCCGGCTGCGGAGGGCTGGACGAAGGCCTGCTGGCTCGCCTCGAGAAGACCAATCTCGTGTTGTTCGACGGTACCTTCTGGACCGACGACGAGCTCATACGGCTCGGAATCAGCGACCGCACGGCCCGCCAGATGGACCACCTTCCGGTCTCGGGGCCCGACGGAAGCCTGAATCGCTTGAGCCGGCTCGAGGGACCGCGCCGAGTGTACACCCACATCAACAACACCAATCCCATGCTGATCGAAGACTCGCCTGAGCACGCGGCGGTCGAGCG
>DATJGL010000187.1:0-17716 GCA_035495075.1 Gemmatimonadales bacterium | reverse complement strand
GTGGGGGCGGTGCCGGAGCGACTCCCGGTGTCCATCGGTGACCCTGCACTGGTCACCGGGTCACTCATGGTCTGCAGCATGGCCGACGTGTTCCAGTGCATCCTCCAGAACGGATTGATCGAGGTCGGCTTCCTGGGCGGCGCGCAGGTCGATCGGTGGGGAAACATCAACACGACCGTCATCGGCTCCTACGATCGGCCTGCCGTCCGGTTGCCCGGCAGCGGTGGTGCGGCCGAAATCGCGATCCACGCCCAGCGCACGGTGATCATCAGCCGGCTCAACGCTCGTGCGTTCCCCGAAGCAGTGGACTTCATTACGAGCCCTGGGCACCGGTCGCGGCATGGCACCCGCAAGGAGCTCGGAATGCCTGGCGCTGGACCGGTCAAGGTGATCACCGACAAGGGAATTCTGGAGGCCGACCCTGAGAGCGGTGAGCTCGTGCTGACGGCCGTTTATCCCGGGGTGACGGCGGATGAGGTCCGTGCGGGGGTCGGCTGGAAGCTCAAGGTCCGGGACGAGCTCGCGTGTGTCGAGGCGCCGGACGAGCGAGCCCTCCATCTGCTTCGTGACGTGCTCGATCCCCAGCGGCTCTATCTCAAAGGATGAGTCAGCCGGCACCTGGGTCCGCACCACCCGAGCTCCCGCGCACCCTTACCCTGCGCGACCTCGTTCTACTCAATGTCGTAGCCGTCCTCAGTATTCGCTGGCTTGCCACCTCGGCTGCCGCCGGTCCATCGAGCCTGGTGCTATGGGTCTGTGCGGCGCTCTTCTTTTTCGTCCCCCAGGGCCTCGCCGTCGCCGATCTGGCGAGTCGTTTTCCCGATGAGGGCGGGATCTACGCCTGGACCAAGCGGGCTTTCGGCGAGGGGCACGGATTCCTCTGCGGCTGGTGCTACTGGATCAACAACGTCCTCTACTACCCGAGCCTGCTGCTCTCCGGCGCGGTCATCGCGACTTACGCGTTCGGAGCAGGCGGCAGCAGCCTGGGCGATCGGTGGACGTACGTGCTGCCGGTAACGCTGGGAGCCATGTGGCTGGCAGTGTGGCTCAACGTCGTGGGGCTCAAGATCGGCAAATGGCTTCAAAACATCGGGGCAATCGGCTCGTACGTCCCCGGGATCATCATCGTCGTGCTTGGCGTCGTGGCAGTGGCTACTCGCTCCCCGGCCAATGCCTTCACCCGGGCGACCCTGACCCCTGACCTCAGCAAGATTCCGGAACTCAATCTGTGGGCGTCCATCGCCTTTGCGTTTGCAGGGCTCGAGTTGTCGGCCACGCTCGGCGGTGAGATCCGCGATCCGCGTCGCATGCTGCCCAAGTCGATCTTTCTCGCCGCGCCGCTCATCGCCCTCATCTACATCGCCGGCACCGGCGCGACACTTTGGCTGGTGCCTCAGAAGGACGTCAACTTGGTGTCAGGGCTGCTCCAGGGGATCACCGCCGGGGCACAGGGCCTTGGGCCGATCATCGCCTGGGTCGTACCGCTCGCTGCTGCCGCGAATGCGCTGGGGAACCTGGGGTGCGTGGGGGCCTGGCTCACGGGATGCGCCCGCGTCGCATTCGTGGTGGGCTTGGACCGGTACGTGCCACCGGCCTTCGGTCGGATCCATCCGAAGTGGGGGACGCCGTACGTCGCCATTCTGGTTCAGGCGGCGCTATCGACGATCTTCCTGTTCATCTCCGTTCTGGGGAAAGGGACTACGGTCGAGAAGGCGTATCTGATCCTGCTCGACACGATGATCCTGATCTACTTCATCCCCTATTGCTACATGTTCCTCACCTACCTCGCCGTGGGCCTGGGCCTGCGCGATGGAGGGCTGGATCAGGGTGCGGCATTGCACCGACCGCGAACTCTGCTGATCGGCAGCACGGGTCTTACCGTTACCGTTTTCGCAATGGTAGTCGCCATGATCCCGCCACCTGGGACGACGGATCCCTGGCTGTTCGAGCTCAAGGTGGCGGGTGGTGCCCTCGCGTTCATCCTCGCGGGTGGCCTGCTTTACTGGCGCGCCGTTCACGTCGCGGCGAAGAGCCCGCCGATCGCGGCGCGGGCCGGCCAGGAAGCCTGAGTGCCGATCGAAGTCGTAGTGGTGGGCGCAGGTGCATTCGGGGGATGGACCGCATTGCACCTGCTCCGTTCCGGCGCCAAGGTCACTTTGCTCGACGGCTGGGGTCCGGGAAACAGCCGAGCCAGCTCAGGCGGAGAAACCCGCGTGATTCGCGGGATCTACGGCGGTAATCGTCGCTATGTCGAGCTGACGGCGCGGGCGTTCGCTCTATGGTGGGAGCACGAAGCACGCTGGCAGCGGCGTCTGTATTACCGCACCGGCGCGTTATGGATGTTCTCCGGCGACGATACATACGCGCGTTCGACCCGACCCGTGCTTCGCGAAGTCGGCCTCGAGGTCGCTGAGCTGACGCCGGCCGACGCAGCGGCCCGCTTTCCGCAAATCGATTTCACCGGGATCAAGACGACCTTCTACGAGATCGAGGCAGGTTACCTGCTCGCCCGCCAGGCGTGCCAGACGGTCTGCGACGGCTTCGTCGCCGAGGGTGGGGACTATCGACCGCTAGGGGCCGAGCCGGGGACCCTCGGGGGCGGTGCGCTCAGGGACGTGAGGCTCTCGGACGGGAGCCGAGTCCACGCCGATCGGTTCGTGTTTGCCTGCGGCCCGTGGCTGGGCCAGCTGTTCCCCGATGTTGTGGGCGACCGGATTGCCCCGACGCGGCAGGAGGTCTTCTTCTTCGGGCCGGCGCGCGGTGATGTGCGGTTCGATGACAGCCACTGCCCGGTGTGGATCGACTACGGTGAGCGTTTTATCTACGGCATTCCAGGGAACCAACACCGGGGATTCAAGGTGGCCGACGATACCCGGGGACCACGGATAGACCCCACCACGGAAGATCGGATGCCCACCAAAGACGCCCTCGCTCGGGCCCGAGAGCTTCTAGTGCGGCGCTTCCCGGCGCTGGCGCGCGCACCGGTCGTCGAGAGCAGGGTCTGCCAGTACGAACAGAGTCCCGACGGCCATTTTATTCTCGATCGACATCCAGGTGCCGAGAACGTGTGGCTGGCGGGAGGCGGCTCGGGGCACGGTTTCAAGATGGGGCCGGCAGTTGGCGAGCTGGTGGCAGGGATGGTGTTAGGTACCGAGGAGCCGGAAGCGCAGTTCTCCCTTTCTCGGTTTGGGCAATGATTTTCCGTGCTTCCGCGGTCTTTCTTTGCGTCGCCGTCACCGGAGCCCAGGCCCAGCGCGAGCCTGTGCTCAAGCAGATCAACGAGCCGCACAGCTATTACTTCCGCGAGATGTACCTCCCCCAGCTGACGAGCGGCCCGAGCGGAGCGGCGTGGTCACCGGACGGACAAGAGCTGGTCTACTCGATGCAAGGGTCGCTCTGGCGACAGCGGCTCGGCAGCGGCGAGGCGCGCCAGATCACCGATGGACCCGACTACGCCTATCAGCCGGATTGGTCGCCGGATGGGCGAACGGTCGCGTATGTGGCATACACCGGTTCGGCTGTCGATCTGCGAGTGCTCGATCTTGGCACCGGCAAGAGCACCTTGCTCGTTGCCGACGGCTCGGTCAACCTCGAGCCACGCTGGTCCCCCGACGGCAAGCGGCTGGCATTCGTCTCTACCGGATATCAGGGACGGTTCCACGTCTTCGTCATCGACGTGGCCGGCGGCCGGCCCGTGCGCATCACGGAGGATCGGGACAGTAAGCTTCCGCGCTATTACTACAGCGTCTTCGATCAGTATCTCTCGCCAACCTGGTCCCCGGACGGTAAGGAACTCATCCTCGTTTCCAACCGCGGGCACGTCTGGGGCTCGGGCACGCTCTGGCGTATGGCGGCCGACTCGGGCTCTCCCATGCGGGAGATTCACGTCGAGGAAACGACCTGGGGCGCTCGGCCCGATTGGTCGCGGGACGGCAACCGCGTCGTGTATGCATCCTACCTAGGCCGGCAGTGGCATCAGCTCTGGCTCATGACCGCCGAGGGCGAGAATCCCTTTCAGCTGACGTACGGCGACTTCGACACGACCTACCCCAGGTGGTCGCCAGATGGCCGTAGAATCGCGTACATCTCGAACGCGGCCGGCAACACGGCGCTTTGGACGGTTGAGATCCCAGGTGGAAAGCGCGAGCAGATCGTAGCCAGGTCCCGCAGGTACCTCCACCCCATGGGCCGGCTTCGCCTCACGGTGGTGGACGCTCGCAGTGGACGGCCAGTCGCGGGACGGGTCTCCGTCACCGGCCCCGATGGGCGGAGCTTTGCCCCAGACGAGGCCTGGCGCCATGCCGACGACGGAGTCGACCATGCAGAGCGGCGCTTCGAGTACGGGTACTTCCACAGCGCGGGCACCAGTGACCTCACGGTTCCGGTCGGGACGCTCTCGATGGAAGTCACTCGCGGACCGGAATACCAGGTCTCCCGGCAGTCGGTGGATGTGGCAGCCGGGTCAACTCGAGCGGTGCGAGTCGCGGTCGGACGGCTGACTGATCTTGCCGCCCGCGGTTGGTGGTCGGCCGATCTGCACGTCCACATGAATTACGGCGGGCACTACCGGAGCGACCCTCGCCGTCTCCGGGCCATGGCAGAGGCAGAAGATCTACACCTGATCGACAATCTGATCGTGAACAAGGAGGGCCGCGTACCTGACATCGGCTACTTCACGGGGCGGCCCGATCCGGCATCAACGAGTCGCATCCTCATCCTTCACGATCAGGAATTCCATACCAGCCTCTGGGGGCACGTCGGCCTGCTCGGGCTCCGCGATCACGTCGTGCTGCCGGGGTATGCGGCCTACGCCCAGACAGCCGCCGCAAGTCTTTTCCCCACCAACGCCGACGTGATGGCGCTAGGACGGGCCCAGGGTGGTGTCACCGGATACGTGCATCCGGGTGATGTCCTGGCGGACACCGCGCAGCCCGACAAGACCGCTTTCTATGGACTTCCGGTGGACGCAGCACTCGGCCTGGTGGACTACATGGAGCTGGTCTCGTTCAGCGAGCACGTCTCGACTGCGTGGGTATGGTATCGCCTGCTCAACTGCGGCTTCCGGATCCCCGCGGCGGCGGGTACCGACGCTATGACCAACTTCGCCTCCCTGCGCGGGCCGGTCGGCATGAACCGCGTGTACGTGAAGGTTGACGGGCAGCTCAGCCAGGAGCGATTTCTGGCCGGCCTCAAGGCGGGGCGAAGCTTCGCGACGAACGGCCCCTTGCTCGAGCTGATGATTGACGGCCATCAGGTGGGCGACGAAATCCGGCTAGCGGCGGGTGGCGGCCCTCTCCGCGTGCGGGTAACCCTCCGCTCCTTTGTCCCCGTCGAGCGACTTGAGCTCGTTGGGCGAGACGGGGTGGTCGTGCGCTTCCCCCTGACCGGTGACAGCACTCGAGCGACGATCGACACTACGATTGCTGCGCGGCAAAGCGGCTGGTACACCCTCCGGGCATGGGGAACCAAGTCTCGCCACCCGGTGCTCGACATTTACCCCTTCGCGACGACGAGCCCCATCTACCTGTCCGTCGGAGGTGAGCCGGTGCACTCGCCCGAGGACGCGGCCTACTTCGTTCGTTGGGTCGATCGGCTCGATTCACTGGCGCGCGCCAGCACCGCCTGGAACACCGACGCGGAGCGGGACGCGACACTGGGGAAGTTTGCCGAGGCGAGGAAGTTCTTCGCGGAGCAGGCTGGCTCGGGGCAGGCTGCCGGCCCGGCGGGCCGGAACTAGACCGCGTCAGACCTCGAACACAATGCTCATGCAGGTTGTGGCCGATTCCGCTTTTCGCAACTCGCCGATCTCTATGGGAACCACCTCGAACCCTCTCCGCTGCAGTTCGGCTCGCGTTCTCGGAGAATCGTCGGCGTAGAGCAACTTCCCGGTAATCTCCAACGCATTCGCGGCAAACGGTTCCTCCGATGCAATCGGCATGACCTCGAGGCCCTTGAGGCAGGAAACGTCGACCCAGTCCGGGTTCGCGAGCACAATGCCTCGCCCCAGGTAGGTGCACGCCGACTTGAGGTGCAGGCATCCCGCCGGAATCAATGGAACGACACGATAGTCGAGGGGTTCGACGATCGCCTGAAGCTGAGGAAGGGCCGCGCGATTGGTTCGAGCAGTAACCCCAACATACAGGGTACGGTCCACCCGCATGACGTCGCCGCCATCCAGCGTCGCCGGCGCCTCGAGGTGGCGCAGCTGGCGATAGGGCGACAGCGACCGGGCGACGGCGGCGACCTCTGGCCGGCGGGATGGCGCACCCATGATCGGGATGACGGCGATCTCATCGAGTACCAGCGCGGCGTCTTCGACGAAGGTGGCGTCAGGCAGTTCGTCGGCCGGCGGCAGGCGCAGCAGTCGGACACCCAGGCCTTCGAGAGCGCGCTCGTAGGCCGCATGCTGGGTGCGCGCCAACGCCACGTCGATCGGCACGCGGTCAATGAACGAAATCTGGCACTGGGCCAGCGAGGCACTCACCGCTCGGGTGATGGCAACCAGGGTCATGCCAGGCGCGTTTCCGCGAGCGGCAGGCCGCGCACCCGCCGCCAGTCGAGAGTCACCATTATCGCACAAAGGGTGATCGCCACCGCAGAGATCGCACACCACGGACAGAACGACCGTAAGACGACGAACTCCCCGTACTTGAGCCAGACGGTGAACAGCACGGCGGGCCAGATGATTCCCATCATCGCCAGCGTCGGCCAGCGGGCATCAAGCGAGCGTGGTTGAAGCGAGATCAAGCTCACGACAAACAGGAGGGCGTACGCGACCGTGCCGACGAGCGCCACGTCGATCCCAAGAACGGACCCAAAGGAACTGCTCTGAACCTGCTCGCAGGACAGCCCGGTGGTACAGGCCAAGGGGCCGACCTTGCCGATTTTCCACAGGTGGAGGTACACGGCGACCAGCCCGGAGATCAGGCTCGCCATGCAGATGGTCATCCGGTATTTCAACGCGATTGCTCCTCGAGGTCTCGAGTGGAAACGATAGTAGCCGCTGCAGCCGAGCGGCGCGCTACGACCGACCAATGCCACGCAGGAAGGGGATCAGGATCTCGAGCGCAATGAGCAGAATGACGATCCACTCAAGCACCTCGAGCCTCCGCGCGGTCGCGCGGTCGGCCAGCTTCTCGTAAATCCCTCCGATCGTTTGAAGCTTCCGCACGATGCTTGTGTCCCAGT
This sequence comes from Gemmatimonadales bacterium, assembly GCA_035495075.1. Classification (GTDB taxonomy): domain Bacteria; phylum Gemmatimonadota; class Gemmatimonadetes; order Gemmatimonadales; family GWC2-71-9; genus DASQPE01. The sequence continues at coordinate 10,528 of DATJGL010000187.1, read as the reverse complement.
CCCGTAGATGGAGCCGTCCTGAGATCAGGTTGTACAGCCGGCTCAGATACTGGTCACCGACGAGCTTCAGGGCGTTGGTGACCCGTTCGAACAGCACCGCGGCATCTGCCTCCAGCTCGGCGATTCGATCGAGATCCGCGGCATAGGATCGCAGGATCGCGAAGCCACGGCCCGCCCGCGCCAGCCTGTCGTAGGCCTGTTCCAGTGCGGCATCGAGCTGCTCATCGAGGAACCGCATTTCGAGCAGTTGCACATTGGCAAACTCCAGCACGGCACAGGTCTCCGCCGGCTCAGGATCGTAAACCATGGCGGCGTTCCAATCCACGATCGCGAGGTCGTTGGCACCGGCGGAGAGGCGGGCCGAAAGCGCGTCGCTCACCTCTTCGTCCGATACGGCTGCCTGCTCGGCCCGAAGGATTCGTGTGATGGTGGCTCCGTGCTCTCGGAGCAGCACCTGCGGTGTTAGTGGCGGGTCGAAGGCGTCGATCTGGAAGATGACGTAGTCCTCCAGCGGCTCTGCCACGCGGGGTCGAACGATCGCCGGACGGATCGTCTCCAGCAACGCCTCGACCCGAGCGCGGGCGGCTGCGAGGAGCCCCGGGTGCCCGTACAGCTCGTCGCTCAGCGCCGGAAGGGACTCCAGTGGGCCGGCAAGGGGAAACGTGACGCTGACCGATGCAGCACCGAAGTCGTAGAGCATGATCTGCACTCGCTGCGGCTCCAGGCCGCAGATCCCTGCGATGCCGGCGGCATCCTGGAAGATGCGAAGCGGCGCCGGCCGGTTGCCGAACTGGGGCGGGGCGCGCCGACCCTCCCGCCAAGGCCGCCGCACGCCCGTGGCTCCCAGGCCCCTGGACTGTTCCAGGTCGATGGACTGACCGACCTCGAACGCGACCAGCACATGGCAGACTCCTCGAGCAACGACGGGGGAGTTCACTTCGTTAGACCCTCCTCGCGGCGACGTCCACTCGCTGGCTGGCGGACAGAAAGGCTCGAAGGGAAACCTGCTGTGGAACCCGCCAAGCCGCCACATTATCTTCACGGCCTGCCACCTCAAGGCCGGTCCCGGCCGGCCAACCTTGACCCTTCCGCCGCGTGAGGTTTCGTCTGCCCGTGACCACATCTACCAACGGCTCCGCACCTGCTTGGTCCACCGAACGCGTGGACTCTATTTTCGCCAGCGACGTGTTTTCTCCGGCGGTCATGCGCCAGCGGCTCCCCAAGGAGATCTATCGGAGCCTCATGCGCACCATTGACCAGGGTGCTCCGCTCGATCCGCAGGTGGCCGGCGTCGTCGCCGCCACCATGAAAGACTGGGCGATTGAAAATGGCGCCACCCACTTCACGCATTGGTTTCAGCCGCTCACCGGTCTGACGGCGGAGAAGCACGACTCCCTCATGGCGCCGGACGGGCAGGGGGGTGTGGTTTTCAACTTCTCGGGTTCGGATCTGGTTCAGGGTGAGCCGGACGCCTCGAGTTTCCCATCCGGTGGACTGAGGGCCACTTTCGAGGCCAGGGGATACACTGCGTGGGACGCCACGAGTCCGGCGTTCCTCATGCGCAATCAGAGCGTGGTAACGCTGGTGATTCCGACCGCATTCGTGTCGTGGACCGGCGAGGCGCTCGACACCAAGATCCCCCTGCTGCGCTCGATGGAAGCATTGTCGAAGCAGGCGCTCCGGATTCTCAAGATCTTTGGAACGGACCAGGGCGTGTCGAGGGTGTTCACCACGGTGGGCCCCGAGCAGGAATACTTCCTGGTCGATCGGGAGCTGTACTTCAAGCGGCCGGACCTGGTGACCTGTGAGCGCACCGTCTTCGGGGCCAAGCCGCCCAAGGGACAGCAGCTCGAGGACCACTACTTCGGCAGCATCCCGCCCCGGGTCCTGGCCTGCATGGGCGATGTCGAGCGCGAGCTGTACCGGCTCGGCGTACCGGTCAAGACCCGGCACAACGAGGTGGCGCCCGGCCAGTACGAGATTGCGCCCTTGTTCGAGGCGAGTCATATCGCGAGCGACCACCAGATGCTGATCATGGAAACGCTCAAGCGAGTCGCTCCGCGCCACGGGCTGGTGGCACTGCTCCACGAAAAACCGTTCGCCGGCGTGAACGGGTCCGGCAAGCACAACAACTGGTCCATGAGCACCGACACGGGGGTCAACCTGCTGGATCCACGGGACGACACCCACACCAACCTCGAGTTTCTGGTGTTCCTGTGCTCGGTGATTCGCGCCGTGGATCTCCACGCGGACCTGTTGCGGGCGTCTATTGCTTCGGCGGCGAACGATCACCGCCTTGGCGCGAACGAAGCACCGCCGGCCATCATCTCGATCTTCCTTGGGGAGATGCTGACGGACATCCTGGCCCAGATCGAGAAGGGCCAACCCAAGCGAACCATCCGCGGCGGCACGCTCGATCTGGGGGCTCGGACGTTGCCCCAGCTTCCCCGCCATTCAGGAGACCGGAATCGCACCTCTCCCTTTGCGTTCACGGGGAACAAGTTCGAGTTCCGCGCGGTGGGATCGAGTCAGAGTATCGCCTGGCCCAACACCGTGCTGAACACCATCGTGGCCGAATCGCTCGATGCCGTCGCGACTGAACTGGAGGAGGCGGTGGGTGCGAACCCCTCGCCTGCCAAGGTGCAGAGTGCGGTCCTCGCCCTGCTCAAGCGGCTCATCAAGACACACAAACGGGTGATCTTCGACGGCGACAACTACTCCGCCGATTGGCATGACGAGGCACAGCGGCGGGGGCTGCCTATGCTGCAGAACTCGGTCGAGGCCTTCCCCATCCTCAGAGCCAAGAAGAACGCGGACCTGTTCCGGAAGTACGGGGTCCTCAACCGGGCAGAAGTCGAGTCTCGGATGCACATCGCCGTCGAGAAGTACGTAAAGCAGCTCGGGATCGAGGCCGAAATGATGACCTCGATTGCCCGGACGCAGGTGCTCCCTGCCGCGCTACGCCATCAGGCGCAGCTTGCCGGCGCGGTTGGGGCGGCGCAAGCGGCCGGTGCGGGAACGCCCGGGCAGGCCCGAGCCCTCAAAGAGTTTGTCGCCCTGGTCAACGAGCTTCGGGACGCGGCGACGGGGCTGGAGCGGGTTGCCGCCCATCACGAGGATGAGCCGTTGCGGCATGCGCAGCAGATCAAGCGGGAAGTGAAGCCGGCGATGGAGCGGGTTCGCGCCGCAGTGGATGCGCTAGAGGCGCACGTGGCGGCGGACCTGTGGCCGCTGCCGACGTATCGGGAGCTGCTGTTCCTGAAATAGCAGTGTGAACAGTGAGCTGTGAACAGCAAACGGGGGGCTCCTGCATCAGGGCCCCCCGTTTCACTGTTTACTGTTCAACTTCACCGCTTCTGGTCTATCTGGGCCAGCTTGCCGGCCTCTCTCTCGTAAGCAGAAACAGCTCGGTAGGACAGCTGCTCGCCGTCAGGACACCGGCCATCGCCTGGAAGGCAGCGGCGTCAGACCCGCCCGCGCCAGGATCGAAGTACACCGCCATCGCCTCGACCAGCAGGGGCCGGTCGGCTCTTTGGAACTCGCGGATCTCTGGGTCGAGGGCTCGCTGCCGGCATTCCAGGCTGACTCGGACCGCCCCGTCCAGCCAGCAGCTCTGGGCTGTGAGATCCGCCAGCTGCTGGTCGGTGAGCAGGAAGCTCTCGCCGCCCTGGGTGACGCAGCCGAAGCGGAACCGGCCCCTCTCGTTGCGCCGGTGGATCACCACTCCCCACCGAAACGGCGGGCGCTCATTGGCGTGCCATTCAATGACCCGGAGCAACTGCTCCCGCAACGCCTCGACGACGAGTGGGGATTGCATTGTGTTGCGCTCCGGCAAAAGTTGCCCGACCAGGGACGGGTTCTGCAGGGGACGGCTGCAAGACCACGCATATCGCGGGCCAATTCTCGCTCGTCGGATCGGGAAGCCGCAAAACGTGGAAATCCCCGCTGAGAAAGCCCGGTCGTGCGGATCATCTTGGCAGCATTCGTCGGAAAGGTGGGACCTTTCTTCCCGCAATTCGCGTCTTTTTTTCCCGTGCATTTGACGCCGCGCGGAGGCTCGGGCTAACTTGGCCCGTCATCGACTCAGGACAGGTGGCCGAGTGGCTTAAGGCGCACGCCTGGAGAGCGTGTGGCCCTCACAAGGGGCTCGAGGGTTCGAATCCCTCCCTGTCCGTCCAACTCCCTTCGGTTTGTTCCTATCGCGACCTCTTTCTGACGTATGGGCCAGCCCTGGCAACCCACGCATTCCGCGCTGCCCAATCCGGTCCACAGTCCATCACTCCCCCCCCGATTCCCGCGCTCCACAATGAGTTACCCGCGGCCGTACTCGGGGCACTGCTCTTGCCCTCAGGTCTGGTGTCGCATTCGCGACCAGCAGTAAACTGTAGTCCTTTCGACTAGGGCACCCCGGCCGCGAGGCCGGTCCGCAAAGCCAAGGGTCTCTCCGAGACAGCCTGGTTGTCGGAAGGGCGCCGCCGGCAGACCGGCGCACCCTCACGTGTCGAAGGAGTTCGATCCATGCAGCCCCTCTCCTCTGCGACGATCCTGTTCGCCGCCCTCGCCGTCTCCGCATGTAGCAAGGATCCCTCTTCTCTCTTGGGCCCTTCCGGGACGGGCCCTTCCGCCCCGGCGCAAGTGGTGCCGGGTGGGCCGAGCGGTGTCTCTGGTGGTGGCGGACCGGCGGCGCCCTCAATCCAGCCGGTCGATACAACGATCTTCGCTCCGTCGGACACCGGCTCCGCAGGCAATACCGGCACCAGCACCTCAGTCATGTTCTTCAACTCCGGCGCTGCCTTGTACGGCAACGGCACTTGCGGCCCGAACGGCACCTGGACCGACTCGCTCGGCAACGTCGTGGGTGCGCATAACTCGCACTGCATCGCATACTGGAGTGATGGGCGCCCCGGCTCGAACGGCAAGGGCCAGTGCGTCAAGAGCTCACAGGGCTATCCAGGCGTCTGGCTCAACCCTGGCGGTCACGCAACGGCTCCGTACCACACGCAGTGTCTGGTACGGGGGAAGACCTCGTCCACGCTCACGCTCTCATTTTCAGCGCAGGCGACGGTATATACCGCCAACGATGGATCGGGACGGAAGGTGCTCGACTTCGACGCCGGCGGCACTACAGTGGCCCAGCTGATCTACCAGGGCACCACGGCCGACTACACTAACGGCGCCGGTGTGCTGCCGGCCACGGACGCCTCGGCAGCGCCCTGGAGCATCGACTTCTCGCAGTCCGCGCTCAACTACACGAGCGGGGTTACGAACGGAGACCTGATTGATCTGCTCACCAAGACAGGAGTGGAAGTGATCGCCTGCCAGGGATCGGCGGGCTGTTGGGCAATTACCTTGAAGCTGACAGTCGGGCCCTGAGTAGTCGCAGGCCCGAGAGGCACCCTGTGCGAAGGGTCCGCCTTCCGGCGGACCCTTTTTCTTCACCAACTTGGACCGGAATAGCCGGTGGCACTTTCGCGTTCAGTAGACCGAAACGTAGGTCTGCCGGATCAGCGGCGTGACGGTCAGCGATACTTCGCTGCCCGGCCGGAGCAACAGGCTCTCGGTTACATAGCCGTGAGCCCCGCCGATCGGGCTCACCAACAGTGCCGCCGGAGCCGAATTCCCCAAACGACCATAAGGAATGGAGAACGAGGTCGTCGACTGGGCGGTGACCATGCCCAGTCGTTCGCGGTGCCCGCTCTGCACCAGCGAAACCACCACGTCGTCGGAACGGCGGTTTTCCGCCGAGACGGTAACGGTCGCGTCCGGCGACCACGGCTCGGGCGAGAGGTTGGCAGTGTTGCCGGCGCATCCCGCAAGCGCCAACCCGGCGATGAGCCGGTACATCCGCGGAAACATTGTTTGCACCCCTTCATTTGTGGTGCCTCCAATCTCATGCGAGCCCCGTCGCCGATCTGCCAGCCGGAGGTCAAGGAGGGCGTCTGTCTTTCTCGATCCCCCCTGTCGTCTGGCGTCCTACGGAAGGCCCGAGCGCCTTGCCGCCCCCCGCACCGTCGGCTAGCTTCCGGCCCCGATGCCCACCCGCCTGCAACTGCTCGACGACCGCGCAATCGGCCGTGCCTTGGCGCGCATGGCGTCGGAGGTCGTGGAGCGATGCGGCGGTACCAGTGAGCTGGTCCTGGTCGGGATTCAGCGCCGGGGGGTCGAGCTGGCCGGGAGGATTCGGCGGCTGATCGAGCAGGCAGAAGGCACCAAGGTGCCGGTGGGCAAGCTCGACATCACTCTCTACCGCGATGACCTCCAGACCGTCGGCACCCGCCCCGTGGTCGGCGAAACCAGTCTGCCGGATCTCGACGACCGGACGGTCGTCATCGTCGATGACGTCCTGTATACCGGCCGCACTGTTCGGGCGGCGCTCGATGAATGCGCCGACTTCGGTCGCCCCCGGCGAATCCTGTTATGCGTCCTGGTAGACCGGGGCGGACGCGAGCTTCCCATTCAGGCGGACATAGTAGGTAGTCGTGCCAGCACCGGTCCCGATGACCGGGTCGACGTGTTCGTGAGCGAGCTCGACGGACGTGACGCTGTCGAGCTGGTGCGGAGCGCTTGAAGTGACCGGCGGAAGCACGGCGCTCGGCAAGGATCTGGTCGGACTCGAGTACTTGAGCCGCGACCAGATCCAGCTCATCCTCGATACGGCAGAGCCGTTCAAGGAGGTGAGCGAGCGCCCAATCAAGAAGGTCCCGGCCCTCCGCGGTAAGACGATCGTCAACCTGTTCTTCGAAGCCTCGACCCGCACGCGGATCTCGTTCGAATTCGCCGAGAAGCGGCTGTCGGCCGATACGGTGAACGTCGCGTCCCAAGGATCTTCGGTTCAGAAGGGCGAGACGCTGGTAGACACCGCGAAAAATCTCGAGGCCATGCGGATCGACATGGTCGTGATCCGCCACGGCGCCTCTGGTGCAGCGCAGTTCCTCGGCTCGCGCATCCGGTCCAACGTGATCAACGCAGGCGACGGCAAGCACGAACACCCCACGCAGGGATTGCTCGACCTGCTCACTTTGCGGGACCGATTTGGGCGGCTGGAAGGCATCAAAGTCGCCATCTGTGGGGACGTGCTGCACTCCCGCGTCGCTCGAAGTAACATCTGGGGCCTTCTCAAGCTCGGGGCTGAAGTGGGCATCTGCGGGCCGGCCAGCCTGCTTCCACGAAACATTCAGGACCTTGGCGTTACCATCCTGCCCCGGATCGAGGACGCCATCCAGTGGGCCGATGCCCTGAACGTCCTGCGGCTCCAGCTCGAGCGCATGGAGGCCGGATTCATCCCGTCGCTGCGCGAGTACAACCGGGTATTCGGCGTCACGACGGAGCGTCTATCCAAGGCAGCCAAGGACCTCGTCATCCTTCACCCCGGCCCGATGAACCGGGGCGTGGAGATCGACTCCGATGTAGCCGACGGCCCTCACAGCGTGATCCTGCCTCAAGTCACCAACGGCGTCGCCGTGCGAATGGCCGTTCTCTACCTCCTCGCAGGCGGCTCACCTGACTGGGCCCAGGCAGGGAAGGGGGAGGAGCATTGAGCGGCATTCTGATTCGGGGTGGCCGGGTTCTCGACCCCGCTCGGCGGTTCGACGATATGGCGGATGTTCTCCTGCTGGAGAGCCGGGTCGAAGCGATCGGGCGTAATCTGGGAACGCCGCCCGGTGTGATGGTGGTGGACGCGACGGGGCAGGTGGTCGCGCCGGGCTTGATCGACCTCCACGTCCACCTTCGCGAGCCGGGTCAGGAAGACCTCGAGACCGTGGCTACCGGTGCGCTGGCGGCTGCGGCGGGCGGGTTCTCGGCTGTGTGTGCCATGCCCAATACGGATCCGGTCTGCGACAATCAGGGCGTGGTCGGCTTCATGAAGGCGCAGGCCCAGCGGGCCGGCAAAGCCAGGGTCTATCCGATCGGCGCCATCTCGCTCGGCCAGAAGGGGCAGCAGCTCGCGGAGTTCGGTGAGCTGGTGGGCGCCGGCGCCGTGGCGGTGAGCGACGACGGGAAACCGGTGGTGTCCAGCCATCTGATGCGAACGGCGCTCGAGTACGCCAAGACCTTCGGTATCCCCGTTGCCGATCACTGCGAGGAGCCGACGCTCTCGGCCGGGGGCGTCATGCACGAAGGCATCGTGTCCACCCGGCTGGGTCTCAAGGGAATTCCGGCGGCTGCCGAAGAGATCATGGTCGCGCGTGACCTGCTGCTCGCGGAGCTAACGGGCGGTCATGTCCATCTGTGCCACATGTCCACCCGCGGCTCGGTAGATCTGATCCGTCGCGCCAAGGACCGGGGCGTTAGGGTTACCGCGGAAGCGTGCCCTCACCACTTCGCGTTGACGCATGAAGCGTGTGAAGGCTACGACACGAACGCCAAGATGAGTCCGCCGCTGCGAGAGCCGGAAGATCGCGAAGCCATCCGGCAGGGCCTCAAAGACGGCACCATCGACGTCATCGCGACCGACCACGCTCCCCATCATTACGACGCCAAAGAGCGCGAGTTCGACGACGCGCCCAATGGCATCATCGGCCTGGAGACGGCGCTCGGATTGGCCATCACCGAGCTGGTGAAGACCGGTCTCCTTTCGTTGCCGGAGCTGGTGGAGCGGATGAGCTCCGGGCCGGCCAGGATCTTTGGATTGCCCGGCGGAACCTTGGCGCCCGGTGCGCCCGCCGACGTCACGGTCTTCGACCCGGACGTCGAATGGACGGTCCGTCCCCAGGAGTTCTGTTCCCGCAGCCGGAACACGCCGTTCGGCGGGCGCCGCCTGAGCGGCCGGGCCAACGTGACGATTGTTCGGGGGCTGGTCGCCTATCAGAGGCCGGACTGAAGCAACGCCCAAGCCGGGCTCTGCCGTTCACCGTTTCCCTGGTTCTAATTAGATTGTACGACAGGGTTTACCCGTACGGTCCATTTCCCGCCCTGGGCAAGTCAAGTGGCCTGAGTCCCGGTTCAGGCGTGAGCGTCGGCGTGTTTGGGAGGAATGCTTGCGATGGCTGAGAATAACTCTCCCGGTAGTGCTCCAATCGAAGCCCTGTTGCAGGAACGCGCCCGATTTCAGCAGTGGCTCGCCAAGCTGGACGGAGCAGCAGGGTCCGCTCCCGCGGGCGTCCGGCAAAAGGTGCGGGCGGATTACGAGAGTCGGCTACAGACCGTCATCGAGCAGCTCAAGTCGCACGCCGCGACGATCCAGGAGGAGCTCGACCGCCACCGCAAGTCTCAACACGACCTCGACGGTCGCAAGGCAGGAGCGGAGGAAGCCCTCGCTGAGGCCCAGGTCCGCTACGCGGTTGGCGAGTATTCAGACGAGGAATGGGGGCGCCTCAACAGCGACGGCAGCGGCACCCTGGAGGGGTTGCAACGAGAGCTGGCGCAGGTCGAAAGCGAGATCGCGCGTTTGGTGGAGGTGCAGGGGCTCATCGCGGCGCCTGCCCCGGAGCCAACGCCTGAACCGGTGGCGACTGCCGTTCCTGAGCCGCCACCCGTCGCTGCTCAGCCGAGGCCCGCACCTCCCATCGAGATGCTGCCGGATCCTACGCCGGACATGGCAGCGGCCTCTACCGCTTCGCTCCCGAACGACCCAACGCCCGACATCCAGCCCGCCCCGGCAGCCGGCGCGCCTCGATTCGTACCCAAGCCGGCAGCCGAGCCCGGACAGGCCCGACCGCCAGCCAGGCCCGCGGCTGGGAAACCGAGTGCTCCACCGCTCGACGAGCTTGCCTTTCTCAAGTCGGTGGCCGGCGACAAGTCAGCTGCCGCTGAGGACAGGAAACCGAGACGAAGCGGTGAGACCGTACGCCCCGCTGAGCCGGTCGCGACTTCCGCTCCTGCTGCGGCCCCCGCCCAGCCATCGGCGAAGCCAGGTCAAGCGTCGCAGGCCAAGACGCTCAAGTGTGGGGAGTGCGGGACGCTGAATCGGCCGACGGAGTGGTATTGCGAACGGTGCGGGGCGGAGCTGGCGGCGTTATAAGAAACTGCGTAAACGGTGAACGGTAAGCGCTGAACGGGAAATAGATTGCGGTGCTAGGCTGACGTCCGATATGCGCGCTCGGCAAAACCGAGGAACGGGGGCCCGATCATTATCGGAGCCCCCGTTTGCAGTTCACTGTTCACCGTTCACGCAGTTGTCTTCTTAGCCTTCGCCTTCGCCAACCGGCTCTTGTGCCGGGCGGCAGTGTTCGGGTGGATCAGGTTCTTCCTCCCAGCCCGGTCGAGCAGTTTGACGGCCTCGTTGTGGATCTGCTGAGCGTCCGATCCAGAGCCGGCGGCGCGCACCTTCTTGATTGCGGTGCGCAGTTGGCTCCGCTTGACGCGGTTCCGAAGCGTGCGGGCGCGAGTCTGCCGCATGCGCTTCTTGGAAGACCTGATTCTCGGCACAACCACCTCGATTCGAGCATCGTTTCCGGGCCCTTTGCCCGGCGGAGAAAGCGGGCCGAAGAATAGGCCTGAGAGCAGCCAAGGTCAAGCGGAATCGTGTTTTGACTTCGACTTGCCCGGGGTATAACCTTCTCGCGGCTTTCACCGGGACCCCGCCGCT
>DATJGL010000186.1:0-6403 GCA_035495075.1 Gemmatimonadales bacterium | reverse complement strand
CGGCCGCATCCTCAAAGGCGCAAAGCCGGTGGATCTGCCGATCCTGCAGCCAACCACGTTCGAGCTCGTCATCAACCTCAAGACCGCGAAGGGCCTCGGCCTGAGGATCCCGCAGTGGCTCTTGGCGCGGGCCGATCAGGTAATCGAGTGATGAACGGGGGCATTCCTTTCGGGCGCTGCGGCACTCCTCGCCGCGCCGCTCGCCGCTGAGGCGCAGCAGGTGCGGAAAATCGGACGCATCGGCTCCTTGGGGTACTCCCGTTCCGATCCTTCCGGAATCGAGGGACAGCGCCAAGCATTGCGCGAGTTGGGCTACTTCGAAGGTCAAAACGTCTATAGGTGTTCGTACAACCACAAGCGCGGGGCCAAGGCCTGCCCGAACCGGCTCCTGATTCGCCAGGAGCGGCTCGACCAGGCCGTGCTCGATGCAATTGCCGAGGTTCTCGACGAGCGGCTCCTCGAGCTGGCCGTGGAGAAGGCCCTCCAGCCCTCCGGCGAGCCCCGGACATCGCGAAGGACCGCCGCTCCGCTATCAAGGCCAAGCTCCCGCTCCTCGAGGCCCGGATGCGAACTGTCGTGGACGAGATCGCGCGCGGCTACGCCACGGATACCCTCCGCGCCGAGCTAGTGCTGACGCTCTCACTCTCGTGGGAGTTTGACGGCTGAATCCAACGGCTGGCGCTCCCGCCGCGCTGGCCGGCCCAAACCCGTCCGCAGGGGTCGGGTATATCTTCCGTCGAATCCACGTCCACAAGCGGCTCCGGCAGCATACGTGCGTCTGCTACTGGGGACGTGGTAGGCTCCCGGCGAACCCTCCCGGTCTGCCAAAACGACCTGGTCCACGACGGGCAGCGGGTCTGCTCGCACTTGGAGGTTGCCGCGGCATGAAGTGTCCCCGGTGCCAGCACGAGAATCCCACAGTCATGAGGTTCTGTGGGCAGTGCGCCGCACCACTTGCCTCCACGTGTTCGTCCTGTGGCGCGACCAATCCGCCCGAGAACAAGTTCTGCGGTCAGTGCGCCGCGCCGCTCCTGCCTGCCCCGGCCACGAAGACCGCCGCTCCGGACTCGTATACGCCGAAACACCTCGCCGAGAAGATCCTCACGTCCAGGGCCGCGCTCGAAGGCGAGCGCAAGCAAGTCACGGTGCTGTTTGCCGATCTGAAGGGATCGATGGAGCTGCTCGCCGACCGCGACCCCGAGGAGGCGAGGAAGCTCCTCGACCCCGTGCTCACGCTCATGATGGACGCCGTCCATCGCTACGAAGGCACGGTCAACCAAGTGATGGGCGACGGCATCATGGCGCTCTTCGGCGCGCCGATCGCCCACGAGGACCATGCCGTGCGCGCCTGCTACGCCGCGCTGCGGATGCAGGAGTCGTTGAAGCGCTACGCCGATGAGGTGCGCCACAGCCAGGGTGTCACTATCCGAATCCGGGTGGGTCTAAACTCCGGGGAAGTCGTCGTGCGTTCGGTCGGAAGCGACCTGCACATGGACTACACCGCCGTGGGTCAGACGACGCATCTGGCAGGGCGCATGGAGCAGCTCGCCGATCCCGGCGCCTGCCTGCTGACTGCCGAGACTTTGCGGCGAGCCGAGGGCTATGTCGAGGTCAAGCCCCTCGGTCCAGTCCCGGTGAAGGGTCTTGCGGGGGCCGTGGACGTTTACGAGCTGCTCGGGGCTGGGCCAGTCCGTTCGCGGCTTCATGCGGCTGCCGCGCGTGGTCTCAGCCGCTTCGTCGGCCGCGACACCGAACTCGCCCAGCTGCGCCAGGCCCTCGAGCTCGGCGGCGTCGGCCAAGGTCAGCTCGTGGCGGTCGTCGGCGAACCCGGCGTGGGCAAGTCCCGTCTCTACTGGGAATTCACTCATTCCCCCCGCAGCACGGACTGGCTCATCCTGGAGGCCAACTCCGTCTCCTACGGTCAGGCTACCGCCTACCTGCCCGTCATCGACCTGTTGAAGCGCTATTTTCAAATCGAGGCCGGCGATGACGGCCGGCGCATCCGCGAGAAGGTGACGGGCAAGCTTCTCGCCCTGGACCGCCAGCTCGAGCCCTGGCTGCCTGCCCTCCTGGCGCTCCTGGACGTCCCCTTCGACGATCCCGGGTGGGAACGGCTCGATCCCCCGCAGCGCCGCCAGCGAATCCTCGATGGGGTCAAGCGGCTCTTTCTGCGCGAGAGCCAGGTCCAGCCCCTGCTCATCCTCGTCGAGGATTTGCACTGGATCGACTCCGAGACCCAGGCCTTGCTCGACGGGCTCATCGAGAGCCTGCCGAGCGCCCGCTTGCTCCTCCTGGTCAGTTATCGCCCCGAATACCAGCACGGCTGGGCCGGTAGGACGTACTACCGGCAGCTTCGTATCGACCCGCTGCCGTCGGAGAGTGCCGCTGACCTCCTCGCCGGCCTGCTCGGCCTTCACCCGAGCCTCGATCCCCTCAAGCGTCTGCTGACCGAGCGGGCCGAGGGCAACCCACTATTCCTCGAGGAGAGCGTCAGTACCCTCGTCGAGACCGGTGTGCTGATAGGCACCCGTGGCGCCCATCGCTTGGCCAAGGACGTCACCGGCATTCTCGTCCCTGCCACCGTGCAGGCTCTCCTCGCCGCTCGCATCGATCGCCTCGGCCCGGACGACAAGCGCCTGCTGCAGGCCGCCGCGGTCATCGGCAAGGACGTGCCGCTTGCCCTCCTCCAGGCCGTCGCCGACCTTCCCAACGACTCGCTCACCCACGGCCTCGCCCGGCTGCAGGCTGCCGAGTTCCTCTACGAGATCCGGCTCTTCCCCGACCTCGAGTACACCTTCAAACATGCCTTCACCCACGAGGTCGCCTATGGCGCCCTGCTCCAGGATCGCCGCCGCGCCCTTCACGTCCGCATCGTCGAGGCGATGGAGCGGCTCTACCCTAACCGCCCCGCCGAGCAGCTCGAGCGGCTCGCCCACCACGCCTTCGCCGGCGAGGACTGGGCAAGGGCGGTTACCTATCTGCGCGAGGCAGGGGCCAGGGCCTCCTCACGGTCGCTCTACCGCGACGCGGTAGTGCGATTCGGCCAGGCGCTGGCAGCCCTCGCGAACCGTCCGGACTCCGTCCAGACGCGGCAGGATCAGATCGATTTGCACCTCGCGACGTGGACGGCGCTCTGGCCGCTCGGGCAGTTCGACCAGGTCTTGACGCACCTCAACGAGGCCGAGCGCCTCGCGCAGAGCATCGGAGACGAGCCCCGGCTCGGCTGGGTCTTCGCGCATCTGAGCTATTGCAGCCTGATTGCCGGCACAGGAGGTGACGCTCGTCCCTACGCGGAGCGCGCGGTTCAGATCGCCGAGCGCCTAGATGACGCCGGGCTGAAGCTCGCTGCCACCTGTTGCTTGGCCGACAGCCTCATGTTCGCGGGTGACCACCAGCGATTGGATGCCCTCGTGAGCCAGGTCCTGCATGCGTCGGCGGGCGATCTGTGGAAGGAGCACTTTGGCATTACCGCGTACTACCCGGCCGCGATGCTGCGGGGTCGGTGGGCCTCGTCGCTCGCGCTCCGGGGTGAGTTCGACGTCGCGTTCGGACAAGGCGCCGAGGCGCTCCGGCTGGCCGAAGCGGTTGATCACCCCTTCACGCTTGCCGTGGTGTGCTGGGCGCTCAGCATCGCGTACGAGATCCGCGGACATTTCGAGGACGCCATCCGTCTCGCCCAGCGTGGCCTTATGATGTGCCGCGAACGGCATGTCCCTTTCCTCGTGCCGTTCCTGCAGGGACGCCTCGCGGGCTCGATCGCGCTGTCCGGGGACATCGCCGAAGGACAGCGCCTGCTGCTCGAAGCCCAAGAGGCAGCCCAGTCGATGCACTCCGGGGCCGCGGGGCGAAGCCTTTTCTTCACTGCCGTCCAGATGGCGCTTCTGGCTGGGGAGGTCGATCGAGCGCTCCCGATGGCGACCGCGGCCCTGAATCAAAGCCGCAAGACCGGATTGAGGGACGCCGAAGCGATGATGCTCCAGCTTCTCGCCGAGATCACCGCAGCCGGGCCCGACGCGGGGAGCGCCGAATGCTGCTACGATGCCGCCATCGCCCTGGCCGGCGAGCTGCGCCTGCGCCCGATCGTCGCCCACTGCCACCTCGGCCTCGGCAAGCTCTGCCGGGGCACGGGCAAGCGCGAAGTGGCCCACGAGCACCTCACCACTGCCATTACGATGTACCGCGAGATGGACATGCCGTTCTGGCTGGAGAAAGCGGAAACGGAGATGCGGGAGCTCACGTAGCCACGCTCGGCACGTCATCTTTTTGGCCTCATTGAGCTATGTAACCAGCGAGAGGAGTGGGAGAGCATGAGTGAACTCGTGTTCGCATTGCAGTTCAAAGGGAAGGCGCTTCCGGTGGAAGGGGTCGAGGGGAAGCTTGCCGCCAAGACAACCGCGGGCGGCCAGGTTCTGCGAACGGCACTGACAGCCAAGGGCGTACAGGCCAAGGTGGAATCGAAACCGGGGCCACGCGCCACCTTTGAGTCGGAGGTGCAAATGACCGGTGCGGGGACCTTCATCGAGAACGGGCGCATCGGCTATGGCAAGGCCGGCGGGGTAACGTTCAAGACGGCGGGTCATGGAGTATTGGGGGCGAGCGGGGTGGACGGCCTTCAGCGGGGCGCGGTGATTTGGGAAGTGACCGAGGGACGCGGCCAGTTCGCTGGGGCCACGGGGCTCATTACCTCCAACTTCACGGTCGGGGCGAAGGGCCAGGTCGTGGACAACCACTACGTTCGGCTATTCTTGCCCGCGTGACGGCTGCCGGCCGAGTTGGTTCTCCACCTCACGACCACAAAAGGCGCTCTACAGCACGATCTCCGAAATCTCTCCTACTCCCGCGGACCGGGTGATCGAGTGATGAAGTGACGAACCTTCCTTGGAGTTCCCAGGATTTCGTGGACAGTAGCAGCATCCGGCGGTCGCGGAGGGCGATGTCGATGTCCACGAAGGTGAGCGCGGGGCGAGTCCGTTCGACGGACGAGTTCATCAAGGCCAATAGAGACACGTTCAGCGTGCAGGCGATGTGTCGCGTGCTCGGCGTGGCTTCCAGCGGCTACTACGAGTGGGTCACGCACCCGATCTCGAACCGGGCCCGAGAGGATGCCCGGCTGCTTCGCCTGATCCGTGCGTCGTTCACCGCGAGTCAGGGCATTTACGGCGCCCCTCGGGTCTTCCTGGACCTGCGGGAGGCCGGAGAGACCTGTAGCAAGCACCGCGTGGCCCGGCTCATGCGCGTGAATCACTTGCGCGCCCTGCACGGCTATCGCACCCGGCGCTGGTCGGTCGGGAAGCCCTCCGTCCTCATCCCGAACCTCCTGCAGCGGCAGTTCACGGTGACGCAGCGAAACAAGGCGTGGGTCACGGATATCACCTACATTCGGACCTGGCAGGGCTGGCTCTACCTCGCCGTCGTCATGGATCCGTTCTCGCGCAAGATCGTCGGCTGGTCGGCGGGGCCTACCATTCACCGTGAGCTCGTGCTCGACGCAGTGCTGATGGCTGTGCGGCGGCGACGCCCCCGCGGTACGATGATTCATTCGGATCAAGGTACGCAGTACGGGAGTGACGCGTGGCGCCGCTTCTGCCGCTCTAATCACCTGGAGCCGAGCATGAGCCGGAAAGGCAACTGCTGGGACAATGCCGTCGCGGACTCCTTCTTCAGCAGTGTGAAGAAGGAACGCATCAAGAAGCAGATCTACAAGAACCGAGAGCTCGCCCTGAACGATGTAGCGGACTACATCGATCGCTTCTACAAGCGGATCCGCCGCCACAGTCACCTAGGCGGCGTGAGCCCAGAGCAGTTCGAAGCGGCTCAGAAACCGCGGTGACGGGGTATCCACCAAAGCCTGGGAACTCCAAAGTCCCGTCGCGAGGCCGGGCCCGCTACACCTCCCCAGAGGCGCCGCGCGGAACGTGTCGGCAAGCGCCGAGGTGTCAAGGGCCGGTCACGCTGTCGGATCTAGCGCTGCTGTCCCCAGCCGTCCCAGTACGTCCGGGCACGAGCCGGGACCCGCGGCCCCGGCTTGAACTCCGTGCCGGTGTAGTACGCGACGCCCAGGTGAACCACCTGAGTCACGTCATCGGGGATCCCCAGCAGGGCCGCCACCTCCTTCTCGTGATAGAGGTGGAGCGTCGTCCACGCCGTGCCGAGACCGCGGGAGCGCAGCGCCAGCATCAGGGACCACGCGGCGGGCAAGATGCTGCCATATCGGGTGGCTTGCCGAAAGGTGCCCGCCGTCTCAAACCGACTCTCGACACACGGGATGATGTGGACTGGCACTTCGCCCAGGTGGTCGGCGAGGTAGCTGGCGGAGTTTTGTTGAGTCGCCGAGCCCTGCTGGTACACGGGCAGGCCTGGGTCCCCCGCGCCCGAGAGGGGCGCGTGCTCCTGGTAGAAGACC
>DATJGL010000185.1:0-5474 GCA_035495075.1 Gemmatimonadales bacterium | reverse complement strand
TCGACGCCCATCAGAACGACCAGCGTATCCATCCGAGCCAGCGCCTCCCAGTCGACCGGATCACTGCCATCGGCGGCTCTATGTGCAGTTGCCACGGCGAAGCTTCCGCCATAACCGCGGGTCGTGACCGGTATCGAAGCCCGTGCCGGCACGCCCACGATACTCGACACCCCGGGCACGACTTCCCAGGGTACGCCTGCATCTGCGCAGGCAAGCGCCTCTTCGGCCCCGCGACCAAACACGAAGGGGTCGCCACCCTTGAGGCGCACGACTGTCTTCCCCAACCTCGCTTCGCGCACGAGGAGGGCATTGATCCCCTCTTGAGGCATGCAGTGACCCCCGGGTGCCTTGCCCGCGTACACCAGCTCCGCCTCCGCCGGCGCCTCGTCGAGCAGCGCGTGACTCACCAGTCGATCGTAGACCACGACATCGGCACGGCGGAGCAGCTCGAGCCCGCGCCTAGTGATGAGCTTGGGGTCACCGGGACCTGCGCCAACCAGATACACCGTTCCAGCTGCGAGCCGGGCCGGGCTAGATACGGCGGTCGCCGTGCCAACTCCGCGTCCTTCGCTCTGCCCGCTGCCATCTCCCGACCCAGCCGGGACCTCAACTCCCATGATCTCGGCGATCCGTTCGCGAGCCCGTGCGGCATCGCCGGCCCGGAGCAGGGCGAGCACGTCGGAATCCACCAGCCGGTACCAGAGGCGCCTGCGGATCTGGAAGTCCGGGAAACGGGCCGCGAGCGGGACCCGGATCGAGCCCGCGAGCTCGAGGAACTGCCCATACTCCTCCCCCAGCTCGCGCTCGAGCCGCTCGCGAATGCGCACAGCCAGCGCCGGTGCGTTGCCTGAGGTCGAGACCGCGACTACCAGATCTCCCTGCCGCATGATCGACGGCAGGATGAAGCCGCAGTAGGGCGGATCGTCCACCACATTGATCGGGATCCGCCGGCCCTCGGCCTCCGCGTGCACCGCGTGATTCACTTCCGGATCATCCGTCGCCGCGATAGCGAGGTGGGCATCGATCAGATCACCTGGGGCGTATTGCCGAGCCAGATGCGTGAGCTTCCGTTCGCGCACTGTGAGGGAGAGGCCAGGCGTCAACACCGGCGCGATCACGGTGACGTCAGCCGCGGCCTCGATCAGTGGAGCGACCTTCCCTTCGGCGACCGTGCCCCCGCCGATCACGACGACACGCCGGCCGCGGAGGTCGAGCAGGACCGGGTAATAGTGCGGTCGCGACGGGCCGGTCATCTCAGTCACCCACGCTGACATCCCGCACGGCGATGCCTTCGGGGCCGATCTCGAGCGAGAGCTGGGCGCCTTCGGTCTGAATCGCGAGCCCGTACGCGCCAGGCCCTTTGGCGGCGAACGCAATACCCTCGAGCGGGCGTCCCCGCAGCGCGGCGAGGGCGGCGTTGACCTCGGAAAGAATGCCTCCCAATTCCCGGCCGGCCGGGGTTGCCTGATACAGACGGACCGCGGCGGCCTCGGCGTGAGGCCCGTGGAGCCGTCGGACCCGCCCCGTCCGTAGTGTGAGCTCGAGCAGCCGCTCGAGCGGCGGAAGCAGAGGATCTGCCACCTCACCAGTCGCGAGCGCACGGGAGAGGTCTGCGTAGCCGGCGCTCGTCTCAGGATCGATGACGGCCTCGCTCAACGCGGCGGCCTCGACCGCCAGCGCCTCCCGACCCGGCTCTTCAACGCGTACGGTCAACCAGCACCTCCAGTTCGTGCTCGAAGCCGCCGGTCTCGATGGTGCAGTGCATCCCGCACTCCTTCGGCGCGTTCTTCTCCCACCACCAGCGACCGGCGCGAGGATCTTCGCCGGGCGCGATGCGCCTGGTGCATGGGGCGCAACCGATGCTCGTATAGCCCTGGTCGTAGAGGGGGTGATACGGCACCTCGTTGGCCCGGAGGTAGTCCCAGACCTCTTCGTGGGTCCAATCCGCCAGTGGATTGAGCTTGGCGATGCCGCCGTGCTCGTGATCCAGCTCGATCTTTCGGATGTCGGCACGGCTGGCCCAAGTCTCCCGCCGGAGGCCGGTGATCCACGCATCGAGTCCATCCAGGACCCGTTGCAGCGGCCGCACTTTGCGCACCTGGCAGCAGAGGAGCCGCAGCGGCACGGCCTGATAGAACAGGTTTACCCCGTGCTTCCGGGTCATCGCTTCGAGTTCGCCGGCGTCGGGCGAGTGGACCTCGATCGCGACCCCGTACCGCTTTCGCACGACGTCGATGATCTCGTAGGTCTCCTGATGGAGCCGCCCGGTGTCGAGGGTGAAGACCCGAACCTTCGGATCGATCCGCCAGGCCATGTCGAGCAGGACCATCCCCTCCGCTTGGAAGCTGGTGCAGAGGGCGATTCGGCCGCCGAACCGATCCAGTCCCCACGCGAGCAGATCCTGGGGCGGCCGGTCGTCGAATTCGACCGCCAGCTCGCCGGCTTCAACGTCGTCGAGCAATTCCGGCTCGTCGGCAGGCAGGATCCGCGCGATTGCCTCAGACATCCACCACCTCCGCGCGGCTGTCCCGCCGGCGAAGCCGGCTCCGCGCCTCCTCGATTGAGACCTCGGCGGCCACCGCGACCAGCCGCTCGTCCGATTGACGGTCGGTGAAGCTCTTGAACGATTCCGCATCGGAGCGCTCGCCCAGCCAGAGCCGCACCAAACGCTCGACGTGCGCGCCGACTTCTCCTGCCGCCACCCGGCGGACCAGCGGCACGCCGATGGCCGCAGTCACACCCTGCCCACCGCGCAGGTAGAGGTCATATGCCTCCTGCTTCTCACCTTCCGCAGTGCGCTCGCGCAGGGTGGTACCCTGAAGCCCGATGTCGCCGATCCAGTGCTGCGCGCAGGCGTGGGGGCAACCGTCGAGGTTGATCCGGAGACCTTCGACCTGCTTGCCGAACGAGGCTTCCAGGCGATCCATGATCTCGACCAGCCGCGGCTTAGTCAGAGAGACGGCAAAGTTGCAGAGCGGCGAGCCAGTGCAGGCGACGCTAGTCGCCCGCATCCCGTTGAGCTCGAGCGGAAACCCAATTGCCTCCAGCTCGGAGATGGTATCGGGCAGTGCCTCGGCCGACACGTGCGTGAGGATGAAGTTCTGCTCCCGGGTGAGCCGGATCTCGCCACCGAGCCGCTCGGCGAGGTCGGCGAGGCGGAGGAGCTGGCTTCCGCGCACCAGACCGGCTGTCACCGGGACCGCGATGTAGTTGAGCCCGGCCTGCCGCTGCGGATGCACGCCCGGCTCGTGCCCACCGCGTAACGGCGCCGGCAGGGGGCCGTCCTCCAGCCGACGCCCCAGACGCTCCTCGATCAGACGGCGGAACTCTTCCGGCCCCACGTCGTCCATCATGAACTTGAGGCGCGCCTTCACCCGCGACATCCGGTACTTGAGCGTTTCCTTCCAGACGTCGAGGATCGCCGCCAGCACCGGAACCGCGTCCTTCGGCTCGACGAAGACGCCCAGTCCCTTGGAAAGCCGCGGCACGCTCGCCAGGCCGCCGCCGACCCGCACGGCAAAACCGTCTCGGCCCATATGGCGGAGCGGCACCAGAGCGATGCAGTTGATCTCCGGAACCGTGCACTGATGGGGGCACGCCGTGACCGTGATCTTGAGCTTGCGAGGCAGGTCAGCGTAGTCGGGATTGCCGTCGAAGAAACGGGCCGCCTCGCGGAGGACGGGCGTGGCGTCGAATGCCTCCGCCGCGTCCAGCCCCGCGACGGGGCAGCCGGTGATGTTGCGCACCGTGTCACCGCAGGCGCCCGCCTGGTTGAAGCCGGCGGTGGTCAACCGGGCGAACACCTCGGGCATGTGCCGCAGCTCGAGCCAGTGGAGCTGGATGTTCTGTCGGGTGGTGATCTCGGCATATTCCCGGCCCAGCTCGACCGACAGCCGTGCGATGGTGCGAAGCTTCGCCGGCGTCAGCAATCCGCCGGGAGACTTGACCCGCAGCATGAAGAACCCGGTCTTGGGCTTGTCGTGGTACAACCCATACCACTTGAGCCGGACGATGTCTTCCTCCGGCACGGCTTCGTAGCTCCGAGTGGCGAGAACCGGCAGCTCGGCCAGGATGTCGAGCGGGAACTTCTCGACCTTGAGCCGTTCGATCGAGTTCCGTCGGAGGACGTGTTCTCTGGTAATCGCTTCAGCCACTGACCGGTTTGCTCCTGCAAAAGAAAAAGGCCCGGGGGAGCCGTCACCCGGGCCTCTCTGGCTCCCGACGCCGCTCCGTGTCTGCTAACACCGGAGCCCGTCGGGTTCGTTCCGTCGCTACGTTCGCCTGACCTGCACGGCGCCGCGCGCGCGAACCCTATGGCTCCGCGAGCGACAACAACACATCGGGGCGAAAGCTGCGTCGGTTTGCATCATGCTGCATGTATATACGGGAGTGTCGGCCCGAGTGTCAACCGGCCAACCTGCTCTCCAGGGCTTAAGCCCCTCCCGAGTCTCAGGTTGAACCGATAGACCACGGCTGGGCCTAAGTACCCTCCGCGGCACTGGACTTGCCCCCCCATCCCCACATGGGAACAGCCACCGATACCCAGGTTGTTGACGACGCCGACCGTTGGACCCGGTTCGGCTCCTACTGGCGCCTGCCTTTGCTCCTTTGGCTCGGGTGGACCGGTTGGCACCATCTGACCGATCCGGACTACTGGAGCATCTTCTCCGGAATCATTTTCGGCTCCCACGAGTTCGGCCATCTGTTTTTCGCCTTCATGGGGCACTTCATGGGGGTGGCGGGCGGGAGCCTGATGCAGCTGCTGGTGCCCATCGGGGCTGGCGCGCTGCTGCTCGCACGCGGGGACTACTTCGGGGCGAGCGTCGCCGGCTGCTGGCTCTCCTTCAGCCTGAGCAACCTCGCGGTCTACGTCGGCGATGCAGTGGCCCAGGAGCTTCCACTGGTGAGCTTCAGCCCGGATGGCGGGGAACACGACTGGTTCTACTTGCTGGACCACTTCAACGCGCTCGGCTATGACCTGCGCCTCGCATTGATCATCCGTCGGATCGCGCTGCTGGTGCTGGCGGTGTCGTTCCTGAGCGGTGCCTGGTGGGGATTGCGCACTAAGCGCTATCCGCCATCCGCTATCCGCCATCCCTCCGAGCCTTCGTCAGACAAGACGGAGGTCCGCTCTTAGTTTGCGGATGGCGGATAGCGGATAGCGTTAATCCGCCGCATCCGCATCCGGATCCGTCGCCACCAGCCCCTCCCGCATCAGATAATCGAGAATCAGCCGCGCATTTTGCTCCGGCGTGTGCCCCACCGTCGTGAGCGTAAGCTCGGGTTTGAGCGGCGGCTCGTACGGGTCGCTGATCCCGGTAAAGTTCTTGATTTCGCCCCGGCGTGCCTGCGCGTAAATCCCCTTGATGTCGCGCCGTTCGCACTCTTCCAGTGGCGTATCCACGAAGACCTCGACGAATCGGTCGGCGCCTGCCATGGCCCGGGCTTCGTCCCGCGTTGCCCGGTACGGACTC
>DATJGL010000184.1:0-4098 GCA_035495075.1 Gemmatimonadales bacterium | reverse complement strand
CGCTCGGCCTCGCGGTCGTGGCGCTGCCGTTCAGCCGGCCCCCCGCGGCCCCCGTAGACGCACCTCGTTCCGCCGACGTCGGCGGCCTTCCTCAGCCTCGCGCACCACCGGCTCCTCTCGCATAGCGGTAACCCGGCTGCTCGTTGCGGCCGTCATTGCTCGGCGCGATCCCCGCGCTGGGCGGGTTTGCGAAACGGAGACCGCCATGTCGCACGCAGTCCGCGCGGCCGCGCTGCTGGCCGCCCTAATTGTTGTCCCGTTCCTGCTCGAGGCTCAACAGCCGACCGGCCCTGCCGTGGATTCCTTGCACGCGGCGGTCGGTCACCTGGCCGCGCGGCTCGATTCACTCGAGGCTGGAGCCTGCCCAACCGGTCCGGCCGTGGTCCTGCCCGCCCGGGCCGGCCTGCCGTCGTCGCTGGATTCGCTGGCGGCGGCGGTCGAGCAATTGCGAGACCGGGTCGAGCGGGCCATCTCGGCCCGCTGCGCCCCCGGGGCCGCGGTGCAGCCCACGCCAACCGCTGCCGCGGCCGACACCGGCAAGGACGAGCTCGCGGCGCTTCGGGCTGCGGCCGCGGCTGCAGCGGGGGGAGCAGCGGCGGGAGGCGCGCCCGTTGATACCACCGGTGCCAAGCCGGCTCCAGCCCCAGCAGCAGCGGCGCCGTCAGGTCCTCGGGGGCAGAACCTGCTCAATCCCGAGATCAGCGCGACGGGCGATATCAGGTTGAATGTCCAGGACCAGGGCCCCCAGCGGGACAACGCGGTGGCCCGGGAGTTCGAGTTCGCGTTTCAATCCGATCTCGATCCCTACTCCAAGACCAAGATCTTCCTCACGTTCGAGCAGGAGGAAGTGGGCGTCGAAGAAGGCTACATCTACTGGACCGGTCTGCCCGGACACATTCGGCTCGACGTCGGGAAGTTCCGGCAGCAGGTCGGCGACCTGAACCGCTGGCACCTGCACGCACTACCTGAAACCGAATACCCGTTGGTCTATCAGCGCTTTCTCGGCCAGGAAGGTCTGGCGGCCGTGGGAGTGTCGCTCTATACCGCGCTGCCGTTTTCCATCGCCGGGGGCACTCACGAAGTATTCGTTCAGGCGACCACTGCCGAGAGCCAGCCGCTCTACGAGAACAGTCACCAGCCGACTCTGCTGGGCCGGTTCCAGAATTTCTGGCAGCTCTCCCGTTCCACGTACGCCCAGCTGGGTTTCACCGCCACCGGCGGCAACAACAGTGACCTCGATCTCCAGAGCCGGTTGTTGGGGCTCGATTTTCGGCTGACTTACCGACCTCCGTCGGCGGGGACCCGCAAGGACATCACCTTCCGGGCCGAGGGCTATCGGCTGCACGCCACCGAAGCGGGGATCGAGACCAACCGCTACGGCGCGTTTTTGGACCTGCAGGCGCGGCTCTCGCAACGCTGGATTCTCGGCGGCCGGTACGATTACTCCCAATCGCCACGCGGGCCGCAGGACACCCAGTGGTCCCTGATTCCAGCGATCACATGGTGGCAAAGCGAGTTTGTCTTTCTGCGGCTGCAGGGCCAGCATCTGAACGACGAGCTGACGGGCAATCAGAACCTGCTCTCATTCCAGGTAGTCTGGGCGATGGGCCCCCACAAACACGAGACCTACTAGAGGAAATCAGATGCTGATCGCATCGCTCTTCATTGCGTACCTGCTCGGCGGCCCCGCCGCACCACCGGTCAAGGTGGTGACCAGCCTGACGACTTATGGCGCCATCGCGAAGGAAATCGTGGGCGACCGGGGCACGGTCACGTCGATTGCGCAGGGCGACGAGGACCCCCACTTCGTCCAGCCCAAACCCAGCTTCGTCGCCGTGCTGCGCGACGCCGATGTCTTCGTGACGACCGGGCTCGACCTAGAGCTATGGGTGCCGGCGCTGCTCGATCGCGCAGGCAATCACAAGGTCGCCGAAGGCGGACCGGGATACGTCGCCGCGTATCAGGGTATCACGCTACTCGAAGTTCCCAGCAACCTGAGCCGCTCGGCCGGCGACATCCACGTGGACGGAAACCCTCACATCCACACCGATCCGCTGAACGGGATGATCATCGCGCGCAACATCCTCCAGGGCTTGCAGCGGGTCTCGCCGGAGAACTCAGCCTTCTTCGCGCAGCGGGAGCAGCAGTTCGAGAAGCAGGTACTCGAGGCCACGATGGGCCCGGAGCTGGTCGGGATCCTCACCCCGGCCACGGCGTACGACCTGCTCAAGACCGACCGGTTGTACGACTTTCTGGGCCAGCAGAAGTATCAGGGCAAGCCGTTGCTCGACCGTCTGGGCGGATGGCTCAAGGACGGACAGGTGCTACGGGGCAAGGAGGTTGCCTGCTACCACAAGGAGTGGGCCTACTTCAGCCACCGGTTCGGCGTCAGCTGCGCTCAGTACATCGAGGCCAAGCCGGGTATCCCGCCGACGCCGGGGCATGTCCAGGAAGTGATCGAGTACATGAAAGAGCACAAGATCCCCGCGCTGTTTGCATCCAACTATTTCGACCGGAAGCAGATCGAGACCGTCGCCACGCGCACCGGGGCCAAAGCGGTCATCGTGCCCGAGAACACCGGGGGCGCTCCCGGCGTGCACACCTATGTCGACCTCGTCAACACCTGGATCCGCGGCCTGACCGCCGTTTTCAACGGAGCGTCGTGATGGACCTAAGCCTCTTTCTGCCGCCGCTGGTGGCCTGCCTCGTGATCGTGGCAATTCATTCGTATCTCGGTCTGCACGTGATCGCCCGGGAAGTGATCTTCGTAGACCTATCACTGGCCCAGATGGCTGCCCTGGGCGGTGCCGTGGCTGTGCTTGCGGGGATCCAGCCCGACTCGCAGGCCGCCTTTCTGTACGCCCTCGGTTTCACCACCATCGGAGCAATCCTGTTCTCGCTCTCCCGCAGCGACGAAAAGGGTCGAGTGCCGCAAGAGGCCATCATCGGCATCGTGTACGTCGTGGCCTCCGCCGCAGCTATTCTGGTCGCGGATCGCACCCCGCGCGGCGGTGAAGCAATCAAGGACATCCTGGTCGGAAGCCTGTTGTGGGTAACCTGGCCCACCATCGGCCGGCTGGCGACGATCTATGCCGCGGTCGGGCTGTTTCACTGGCTCTTACGCCGCCGCTTCCTCACGGTTTCCTTTCATCCCGAGCAGGCGCTGGCCGAGGGGTGGCGAATTCGTTGGTGGGACTTTCTTTTTTACTTCTCCTTTGGGCTGGTGATCACCTTTTCGGTACCGGTGGCCGGCGTGCTGCTGGTATTTTCCTTCCTGGTGATCCCGGCAGCTATCGCGTTCCAGTTCACCCGGCAGAAGGGAATGCTCGCCGCCGTTTCTTGGCTGGCCGGCGTGCTGGCTTCCGCAGGCGGGTTGTGGATCTCGTTCCGATACGACCTCCCGACCGGCCCGTTGGTGGTGTGTGCGTTCGGGGTGCTGTTGCTCGCGGCGTATCTGGTCAGGCGCTTGCTGGGAATCCGTATCGAGGAGCCGCTCACCCCGCTGCCGGAACGTGGATAGGCGATATTTGCCAGAAAGATTCGGAGGATTGCCCATGATGGGACGGGTGCGGCAGTTCGCGATCGCCGGTCCGCTCGGCCTCGCGCTGGCAGCGTGCGGGGACTCGACGACGGGTCCGCCACCCAACCCTCCCACGATCACGGTCGCCGTCAACACGGTGACCTTTGCCGCTCCGCAAGGCGGCGCGAGCTCTGCCCCCCAAACCGTCGCCGTCGGCAACAGCGGCGGCGGACTGCTGTCCGGACTGACCGTGGGTCCGATCACCTACGCGGGCCCGTCCGGATGGCTGAGTGCGGCCATCGAAAAGACCATCGCGCCTACCATTGTCACCCTGGCGGCGAACGCCGGCAGCCTGACGAGCGGCACCTACACCGCGTCGGTGCCGATATCATCCCCCGCAGCCAACAACACGCCGCAGACCATCACGGTCACGTTTCTGGTGCTCAGTGGGAGCGGTACGACGACTCTCACGGCTGCCGGGCAATCGGCGACCTTCCTCGATTCGCCCAATCTGGGTACCCAGCTCACGGTCCAGAATGGCTCGCAGTTCCTGATCGCCGTCGTCAACACCGCGCCGA
>DATJGL010000183.1:0-15027 GCA_035495075.1 Gemmatimonadales bacterium | reverse complement strand
AGCAGGGCGAGAAGCAGCGCCGCTGCGAGACGAGTCCGAGTGGGCATATCTCCTCCTTGGGTGGTGCGCCAAGACGGCGCCGGGTTGTGACGGCGCGGCCAAGGTAGGAGGACCTGATGCGGTGTTCGGGATGCTATTTCTGCGAGGAGGCGCGGAAAAGCCGCAGACTGCACCAGTCTGCGGCGGCATGATGCGCGAGCTATTTCAGATTGGGTTCAAAGCTCGAGGCGTTGCACCCTGCCGAGAGCGAGCCGCAACGACAGCAGCATTGCCGTGATACAAAGCGCTGACGCGCCCGCGAGAGAGACTGCCACCCAGGGATCCCACGCAACGACGTCCCCGCGCTGCTCGGCCCAGATCTGGGCCGTGACGGCAGGGGCTTCCAGAATGATCACGAGGGCAAGCAAGGTCACGCTCGCCATCATGTAGACCAGGCCACCGAAGCTCGTCGGGATCTGCGCCGCATTCTCGGTATCGAAACGGGGGTAGAACGCTCCGAAGCTGAGGGCGAGAGCGCTTGCCGCGAGGGTGAAGACAATCATCGTCACCAGACTCACCGCGGTCATGAACGGTGAGGCCTTGAGGATGAGGTTGGTCACGGTCGTCATGACCACTGCCAGCACGAGCAGGGGGACGGTCCCGATCCAGTACTTGCTCCAGAGCATGGCCCTCAAGTCCAGCGGACTCGAGCGGAGCAACCACATCTGGCGCCCTTCGAGCGACACCGATGGGAAAAGAAAGCGGGCGGCAACGGCCGCGAGCACGAACCCGGCCAGGCCGAGGTTGAGGAACACTACGAGCGAGAGCACCGACGCAGGGAAGCGCTCGCCCGAGAACAGGGGCAGGGCCTGGATGTTGAACAGGTAGACGACGATAAGCACCGCCAGCAGAATCAGCTGGCTCCACTGGGTCGGGTCCCGGAAGAAGAGCCGGGTGTCTTTGAGAATGAACTCCCGGCGGTCGGCGGGCAGCCAGCGGAGCGTTGCTTCCAATGCGGTCGTCCAGCGGCCCCCGGCCGACACCCGCGCGCTCTCCTGTGCCTTGGAGAACGCTTTCCGGTAGAGCTTGCGATAGAGTACGGAGCCCACGCCGAGACCGATGGCGCTGGCGCTCCAAAGCAGAACGAGCGGCTTGGGGTCGGCTACCCGAAGCAACCAGTTCATCAGCGTACGCATCGCCCACTCGCTCGGCAACCACGGGTTGGTCGGCGCCTGCAGCATGGATACGAAGTCGGCCAGCGAGCGGAACCCCTCGGGACGAACCAGTTGCTCCGGCTGCGCCACGCGGAGCACCAGCACCACGCTCGCGATTGCTCCGATCGCAATCAGGCTCAGCAGCTCCTTGGCCCGCCGGGCCGGCACGATGTTCACCAAGAGCAGGGTGAGTGCAGTGCCGATCACAGTCGGAAGCAGCAGAAACGGGATGAAGGCGGCAAGGACCGCCAGCGGCCACAACGGTCCGCCGTCGTAGACGATGCCGTAGGCCGCAAAGAGGGGTACCGCAAGCAGCGCGACCATCCAGGAGGAGTGGAGCAGGGTCTCGGTGACCTTCGCCAGATAGAATCGAATCGAGTGAACCGGAGACGCGGCCAGCAGATCGAGATCCTTCGCGAGGAAGAAGCTCGACAGCGCCGTGATGACGTTGGAGAGGAGCAGGATCGACGAGAAGGCGAGCAGCACCAGCCCCAGCAGCTTGGTCGCGAGGAGATCACCGATCTCCGCCACACCCCGGAAATAGCGAAGCACGCGGTACACGATCCCGAACACGGCCGACCAGAACCCGAGGGCGAGCAGCGACAACAAAAAAAACCGCGGGCCGGCTCCGGCCCGCTGCTGTTGGAGTCGCGCTCGGGCGCTTTGCCATTTCGGGCTGAGGACGATCCAGAGGCGGGGACCGCGGTACTGACGCCAGGGCACGATCAGGGCCCGAGGATCGCATCGAGCTGGCGCTCGCGAAAGCCTCCGGTCAGCCGCAGGAACAGATCCTCGAGGCTGGCGTCGCCCGACGCAGTCTGCAACCGCAGCTCATCCATAGTCCCGCTGGCCAGGATGCGGCCGCTTTGCATGATCGCGATGCGGTCGCACATGCTCTCCGCCACCTCGAGGGTGTGCGTACTCATGAGGATCGTCCCGCCCCGCTTCACGTATCGCCGGAAGAGATCCTTGAGCAGGCGCGTGCCCTTGGGGTCCAGGCCCACCATCGGCTCGTCCACTACAATCACCTCTGGACGGTGAATCAGGGCGCCCGCGATGATGAGCTTCTGCCGCATCCCGTGGCTGTACGACTCGGTTAGCTCATGCTTCCAGGGCGTCAGCTCGAACACGTCGAGCAGCTCATCGATCCGGCGCTCCAGCGACGCGTCCTCGGCATTGTAAAGCGCGGCAACGAAGCGCAGGAACTCCGCTCCGGTGATCTTGTCGTAGACGAAGGGACGGTCGGGGATGTAGCCAAGGCGCCGCTTGGCGACCAACGGCTGTCGCGCGAGGTCAACACCGCCGATCTCGATGCGCCCGGCTGTGGGCACGATGATCCCGGCGATCATGCGGAAGGTGGTGGTTTTGCCGGCGCCGTTGGGCCCCAGGAAGCCAAACAGCTCCCCTTTGGGGACCGTCAGCTCGATGCCGTCAACCGCCTTGAACTTGCCATACAGCTTGGTCAAACCGGTCAGCGTAATCACCCGGGTCTCCGCTCCACGATAGCCTCGACCAGCGCCCGATCCTCCTCGCGCTCAACCACGATCCTGAGCTCGCTAGGATGGCCGCCGGGTTGTGCCTGGAAGGTCTCGGCCAGCAGCGTCGCCGCGTCCTCCAGGCTGAGCTGACCGGCACCGGCGCCGACCAGGGGGGTCGCAATCGATGCCAGGCCCCAGTCGGCCGCCCGCTGCCAGGCGGAAACCAGAGCCCGCCGGACGACGTCGCGGTCGGTGCGTCGGGTCGAGTCGCGGATGACGACGTGGAGCACGAACGGTGCCGCCAGGTCACCGCCGCCTGTTACCACGGCGGCCCCGGCGTCGAGGGGGGTAGTAACCCGGCGTAGCGCGGCGAAACGCTCGCCGGCCTGCCGGTCGAGCCGGGTGGTTTCGGGTGAGACCGGGTTTAGAGCTTCGTCGGCTGGCCGGACGACCGCGTCCGCCGTAACGAACGCGAGATCGTCGACGACCACCTGAATCACTGCCGGGAAAGCTCCTGTCCCCGCCGATACGCCTGACGAGCCTCTTCGGGCCGCCGCAGTCGGTCCAGGACCCGGCCCATCAGGTGGTAGGCCCGCGCTTGATCCGGATCGAGGGCCAGCGACCGCTCCAGTGCCACCACCGCGTCCTCGGCCTGACCTGTCTGGTTCAACGCTTCGGCGAGGTAGATGAATGCGGCGGGGTTTCGCGGCAGATGAGCGGCTGCCCGGTCCAGGGTCTGAGCTGCTTCAGCCGCCAGCCCGCGTCGCCACAACGTGAGGCCCAGATCAAGCAAGGCCTGATTGTGCGACGGTTGGAGCCGCAGCGCTCGCCGAAGGTCGGCTTCGGCCTCCCTCAAGCGGCCCTGCCTGCCGAGGACTGCGCCGCGCAGGGCCAGCAGATCGGCGGAATCCGGCGCTGAGCGGATGCCCTCGTCCAGCAGGGCCAGTGCCTCCTCGGGCCGCCCCTCCTCTTCCGCCTGGTGAGCGGCGCCGGCGACGCCGTTGCCGGCGGCTGCCCAGTTGCTGGCGACCGCGCCGTTACCGGCGCCTGTCCCGTTCGTGCCTGCCTTACCATTGCGGGGCGTCGTGCCGTTCGCCGCCGGAGTGTGGATCGGTGGAGGGACGACTGGCTCGGGATCTGGTACCGAGGGAGGCAGAAGAGCTTGAGCGGCTGGGACCGCAGCGTCGACGGCCGGAGCCTCCGGTGCCGACTCCGGCCGAGCTGGTGCCCGATCGGCCGACTTGATACGCTGACGGCTTGGTTTCGCCGCCTGCCGCTCGCGAGTTCGTGCCATGATGACTCCACATTCTTTGGTCGATCTTCCTTATGCTACGGCTCGTTTCGAGAATGCGTAAGACTGGGTTCGACACTCCCTCCCACCCTGCGGATTGAAGCGCGCTGGGGACCCCCGGTAGCTTTCCCTGGCTATGGCTCAGGAATGGCTCATCGTTCGAGGTGCGCGCGAGCACAACCTCCGCGACATCTCGGTTCGCATCCCGCGAAATCAGCTCACCGTGATCACCGGACTCTCCGGATCGGGTAAGTCTTCGCTCGCTTTCGATACGATTTACGCCGAGGGGCAGCGCCGCTATGTGGAATCGCTTTCGGCGTACGCCCGTCAGTTCCTCGGCCTGATGGAAAAGCCCGACGTCGACGCCATCGAGGGACTGTCGCCCGCCATCTCGATCGAGCAGAAGGCGCAAGGCCAGAATCCCCGCTCCACCGTGGGGACGGTGACGGAGATCTACGACTACCTCCGGCTCCTGTGGGCCAGGGTAGGCGTCCCACACTGTCCCAACGACGGCAGCCCGGTCGCACGCCAGAGCGCCTCGCAGATCACCGACGCGGTGCTTCTGTGGCCGGAGGAGACCCGGATCGAGGTCCTGGCTCCGCTGGTTCGGGGGCGTAAAGGCGAGTTTCGCGAGTTGTTCGACGACGTTCGGAAGCGCGGATTCGTGCGCCTGCGAGTCGACGGCGCCACCTACGACGTGGCCGACGTTCCGACGCTCAATCGGCGACAGAACCACGACATCGCGGTTGTGGTGGACCGGTTGGTCGTGCGCGCGACCGATCGATCGCGGCTCAACGACTCGATCGAAACCGCGCTCAAGACCGCCGATGGGATTGTCGAGGTGGTGAGGTATGATGGAGGAAAAGATTCCACCGTCTTTTCCGAGCGCTTCGCCTGTCCGGTGTGCGGACTCTCCTTTCCCGAGCTCGAGCCCCGACAGTTCTCGTTCAACTCGCCGTTCGGCGCCTGTCCGGCGTGCCACGGGGTCGGCACCCGGCGTGAGGTGAATGCCGACCTGATTCTGGGCGATCCTAGCATTTCGATTCTCGAGGGCGTGATTCTTCCGTGGGGGGAGCCGACCGGCTATCTGCGGAAGGTCGTGCTGCCGACGCTCGCCAAGGCGTTCAAGTTCGACCTTTCCGCTCCCTGGGGTGAGCTGAGCGAGGACGCCCGTCACACGATTCTCCATGGCGCTCCGGGCCGCTTCCGGTTCGCGGTGGACGGCGGCAAGGGACGCGACTTCGAAAGCGAGTGGGAGGGTGTGTTGCGGAACCTGGAGCGCCGCTATCGCGAGTCCACCAGCGACGCCGTCCGGGAATCGCTCGAGGAGTACATGGTCGAGCAGCCGTGCCAGGTTTGCGGCGGCAAGCGGCTGCGGCCCGAGAGCCTGTCCGTGCTGGTGCAGGGGAGAAGCATCGGTGACGTGGTGGATCTGCCGGTTTCCCGGGCGGTCGCGTTCTTCGAGAGCATCCCTCAGCGCGAAAACGGTCGGGCCGGTGTGGATCCGGAAATCGCGGGGCCGATTCTGAAGGAAGTGGGGGATCGGCTGCGCTTCCTGCGCGACGTTGGGCTCGACTATCTGACGCTGGGCCGGGCGGCCATGTCGCTCTCCGGCGGAGAGACGCAGCGGATCCGCCTGGCTACCCAGATCGGCTCACGACTGGTCGGAGTGCTCTACATCCTGGACGAGCCGAGCATCGGACTGCACCAGCGTGACAACGAGCGTCTGCTCGGCACCCTCAAGGGTCTACGGGATCTCGGCAACACCGTCATCGTTGTCGAGCACGACGAGGACACCATCCGGGCCGCCGACCACGTTATCGATCTCGGACCTCGAGCCGGCCGTCTGGGTGGTGAAGTCGTCGCCGAAGGCGGCGTCGCGGACATTCTTCAGCATCCGACTTCGCTCACCGCACGCTATCTCCGTGGCGAGCTTCGGATCGCGGTCCCGCCCGGCCGACGCCTGGCGGACCGCAAGCGGCGGCTCCGCATCGTTGGCGCTCGCGCCAACAACCTGCGGAATCTCACGGTTGACATCCCACTTGGCTTGTTCGTGACGGTGACGGGTGTGTCCGGCTCGGGGAAGTCGAGCCTGGTGACGGATATTTTGTATCGCGCGCTGGCCCGGCATTTCTATCGCGCCAAGGTGGTCCCCGGGGCCCATACCCGGCTCGAGGGTCTCGATCAGATCGACAAGGTCATCGACATCGATCAAAGCCCGATCGGTCGGACGCCCCGCTCCAACCCGGCCACGTACACCGGTCTTTTCACCCCGATTCGCGAGCTGTTCACCGCACTGCCGGAGGCGAAAATGCGGGGGTACGGCCCGGGCCGCTTCTCCTTCAACGTCAAAGGCGGTCGGTGCGAAGCATGCCAGGGCGACGGGCTGGTGAAGATCGAAATGCACTTCCTGCCGGACGTGTACGTGTCCTGCGAGGTGTGCAAGGGCCGCCGCTACAACCGGGAAACGCTGGAGGTCCGCTACAAAGGCCGCAGCATTGCCGACGTGCTGGATCTGACCGTGGCCGACGCGCTGGAGTTCTTCGCCAACCAGCGCCGGATCGCCGAGAAGCTCGAACTGCTCAACGACGTGGGACTCGGCTACATCCATTTGGGCCAGGCGGCAACTACGCTTTCGGGCGGCGAGGCCCAGCGGGTCAAGCTCGCCACCGAGTTGTCCAAGCGCGACACCGGACGCACGCTCTACATCCTGGACGAGCCCACCACGGGCCTGCATTTCGAGGACGTGCGGCTGCTGCTCGAGGTGCTCCATCGGCTGGTTGACAAGGGGAACAGCGTCGTCGTGATCGAGCACAACCTCGATGTCATCAAGACCGCGGATTGGATTATCGATCTCGGACCGGAGGGGGGTGACGGTGGCGGCCGGGTTGTGGCTCAGGGGACGCCGGAAGAGGTGGAGGAGAAACCGGACAGCTTTACAGGACGGTTTCTCAGGAGGAAGCTGAGTAAGCCGATAGAACAGCTTGAACGGTGAACAGTGAACGGGGGCTGCTCTAATCACCGGAGCCCCTTCACTGTTCCCGTTCCCCGTTCACGCTTTCCTATTTGGTCGGCCCGAAGCTCGGCTCCTTTGCGGCCGGATCGATCTTGAGCCAGATCCACATGCCGGCATGCCCGGGCACTCCACAGATAATGCGGTAGCTGCCGCTCGCTGGAGCGGTGAACTGCAGCACGTCCTTCCCAAACGGTGCCAACCCCTGCGTCACGTCGCGGGTATAGGCGCCGGGAATCGCGGGATCGCCGCCTCCGTTCGGGAGTGGCCCGTCACCCGGGACCACGACCGCGCTATGCGGCGTGCCGTCCTCGTTGACGAAGTTCATGACCACCTTGCTCCCGGCCGGCACGGTGAGGGTGGCTGTTCCGTTGGTGTAGCCGTTGAAATTGAAAGGCCCACCGTTCCCGCCAGGGGCACCGGCAATCAGCGCAAAGGTCACGGTCTTGGTCGCCTTGTCGAAGCTGACTCCCGACGAGGGCCCCGCGTGCTTGGCCGAGCTGGTCGGGGTATCGGTGTGTTGGGCGGCTGCGGTAACGGTGATGCCGAGCACCAGTGAAAGCGTCAATAGAAAGAAGCGGGTCATGGTCTCTTTGGTCGGTTTGAGCTGTGTTTTGACTTCTGTTTGCAACCGACGTGCCGATGATGGTAAGGCGCGGTAAGGTACCCTTCCGGAACCGGGCAGGCATCCTCGCGCCGCCTCCGGCGCGGTCCTACATTAGCGCGGAACATCCACAGCTGCCCGTCGGGTCGGTGGCCCTCGCGAGCGGCTCGAAATTGCCCCCGAGGGTGGACAGCGTTGGTGGCGGAAGAAGTCGGTCGAAGTGCCCCGCCTGTCGCCGTCTCGAATTGAAACATTTGCCGGTGTGCCGCCGTAGGCACGAAGCGCAGGGCTCGTTCGGTGGGGCCGCCTAGTCAGGGGAAGGTCGAATGGGCGACATGATACCGATTGCCGGCATGTTCACCGGCCTCATCATTACCGTGGCTGCCATCTGGGGCACCGTGCAGGTGATCCATGGCCCGCTGGGGCAGGCCGTGGCGCGGCGCATTCAGGGTCGAAGCGCTGACTCGGACCTTCGGGCTGAAGTCGCCGAGCTGAGGGAACAGGTGGAGGCGGTTCGCCAGCAACTCGAAGAGACCCATGAACGTCTTGACTTCACCGAGCGAGTCCTGAGTCAGCGGCCACCCAACGCGCGGATCGCCGGCGGCGACGGGAACGTGTAGTCCGAAAACATGGAAAACATTCTCGCGATCATCTTCATCTTCGGCGGCGGCACGGCGATCCTCCTTGCCTTTAGCCCGGTTGGGCGGGCGCTGGCGGATCGCATCCGTCACCGCGAGCCGGTAGCGGCGCCCGATCCGGCTATGCAGGAGGAGCTGCACCGATTGCGGGACGAGCTCACGGAGCTACAGGAGCGGGTGGATTTTGCGGAACGGTTGCTGGCGCAGCGCAACGAGCCTAACCGCATTCCGGCCTCGTGAGAGGGGAACCGGGTGATCGCAATTCCAGCTGGTGATGTGGCGCCGGTCGTGATCACGATCGTGATTACGGTCGCCGTCGCCGGGACTCTGATTCTGCGGGGTCCTGTCGGCAAAGGCTTCGCCCGGGCCATGGAAGTCGGCGCGGGAACGTCGCCGGAGCACGACCCTCGCATCGACCAGCTCGAGCAGCGCGTCGCGGAGCTTGAAGCGGCGCAGGGACGATTGGCCGAGCTCGAGGAGCGGGTTGACTTCGCGGAGCGGCTCCTGACTCGAAACGAGGCCGTTACTCGATTGCCTGGTCCACAAGGAAGCGAATGAGCCGGAAGGACGCAGAGAATCCGCTCCTCCTGACGATCTGCTTGATCGGGTGCTTTCTGGCGGTCGGGTTCACGATTGTTTCGGTGAACGTCGGAGAAGACTTCGCCATCCCGGTTGGCATTACGGCGTTTGTGGCGGCGGCCGTGATCCTGCGCGGTCCGTTGGGCAAGGCACTGGCGCGGCGGATTGAGGGCCGGCAGGAGGCAGGGGACAATGAGGCGCTCCTCCAGGCGATGGAGGAGCTTCGTGGCCAGATGGCGGAGCTGGAAGAACGGGTGGACTTCGCGGAGCGGGTGATGGCGCAGCAACGGGAGCCAGACCGGCTCCAGCAGTAGGTGAAAAAAGGGCGAGTATGGGCCTGGACAGCATGGTGGAGCTCATCGTCTGGACCACGACCGCCGCGGTCGTAAGTGCCGTGGCTGTTACGTTCGCCCTTCCGACGGGGCGCTCCTGGATCCGGCAGGTGTCGAAACGGGCTGGACACGAGGCGGCGAATACGGAAGCGCGCTTCACGGCAATGCAGGACCGAATCTCGGAGCTGGAAGAGCGGGTGGATTTCGCCGAGAGAATGTTGGCCAGGCAGCGGGAACCGGATCGACTGGAAGGCTAGGGGACGAGTGCGACTGTGAACAACGATGTCATCGTCATCCTCGCGATCGTCCTGGCGGTCATGGCCGTCAAGCTGTTTCGCGGCCCGTTGGGCAACGCGCTCGCCGATCGGCTCCGCGGCTCGGCTCCACCGGATCCGGGCGTGCTCGAGGAGCTGGAAGCGATGAAAGGTCGGTTGGCGGAGGTTGAGGAGCGGTTAGATTTCGCCGAGCGTATGCTGGCGAAGAGCGAGCAAGCTGAAAGGCTCCCAGGAAGGAGCGACGCATGATCACTCGCGAAGACATCCAGGGCTGGCTCGATCGCCTCGAGGGTGGCACGGCAGCCACCGAGGAGCTCGAGCCGAATCTTTGGCTGGTTCGCACCTCCGAGGGAGCCGAAGTGGTGGCGCACTACGCGCCGCCGGTGGTGATCCTTCGGGTGCGGGTGATGGAACTGCCGGCCAGCGAGCCGCGTCGGAGCGAGTTGTTCCGCCAGCTGCTCGAGCTCAACGCCCGCGAGCTGGTCCACGGCTCGTACGGTCTCGAGGGCGACGACATTGTGCTCACCGACACGCTCGAGCTCGAGAACCTGGATTTCAGCGAGTTCGAGGCGAGCTTCGACTCGATCACCTTGGCCCTCGCCACGCATCTGGGCGCGCTCGCGCCCTACCGGGAAGGGTGACCCGCGATGGGAATCTTCGACCGTCTGTCCACCATGATTCGGTCCAACATCAACGACCTGATCACCCGGGCTGAAAACCCGGAGAAAATGCTGAACCAGCTGATCGTCGACATGAAGACGCAGCTGGCGAAGGCCAAGCAGCAGGTCGCCTCCGCCATCGCGGACGAAAAGAAACTCCAGTCCGACGCCGAAGCTTTGAAAAAGCAGGCGGAAGACTGGGAGCGGCGCGCCATGCTCGCAGTACAGGAGAATCGCGACGATCTCGCCAAGCAGGCGCTCATGCGGTACAACGAGCAGCTGCAGGGCGCCCAGCAGTTGCACGAGACCTGGGTCAAGCATAAGGCCGAGACCGAGCAGCTCAAGCTCGCGCTGCGCCAACTCAACGACAAGATCGAAGAGGCCAAGCGGAAGAAGAACATCCTGATCGCGCGCGCCAAGCGGGCCGAGGCGACCCAGCGGATTCAGGAGACGATGTCGGGGATGTCCGACAAGAGCGCGTTCGAGTCGTTCGACCGGATGGCCGAGAAGATCGAGGCGACCGAGCGCAAAGCGCTCGCGGCCGCGGAGCTGCAGGAAGAATTCTCGGGCGATACGCTGGCGAAGCAGTTCGAGGCGCTCGAGTACCATGGCACCGCCGACCAGCAGCTGCTGGCGCTCAAACAGCGCATGGGTCTGCTGCCGGGCGGCGCCAACCGCGCGAAACAGCTCGGCACGGGTGCCAATGGCGTGCACGACGCCGAGGTGATCGAGGAAAGCAGCGGAGATACCAAGCCCTGACGTCCGGCGAACCGGGCGAAGCTACGGCGGGGTCGTCCACCAGGACGACCCCGCTTGAGTTTTGGAGGCCGTTATTGTCCGGAGACGAGCTGCTCGAAATGAGGATTACCGCGAAGCGGCGCCCAGATCGGGCTGACCTTCAGTCCCGCTCTAGAGACAACCGAGGGCGTCAGCAACAGGGCGTGCAGCTGGTCGATCGCTTCATCCGGCTGTCCGACCACCATGTAGACCTCGGCGAGTAGCGCCTGGGCAATGGTCCCGAAGTAGGCGTCCTTCGTAAGCGGTAGCAGCTCGACGGCTCGCCTTCCCTCCCGAATCGCAGAATCCCGGTGGCCGAGGTGAGCTTGGGCGATTCCCAATGCCGCGTGAGTCAGTGCCTCGTCTGGCTGCTCCTTGAGTTCCGCCTTGGCGGTAAGGCCGAGCGAGTCGTAGTAGGTTCGGGCCGGCCCAACGTCGCCATTGAGGTCGTACACTCTTGCTTTGATCTCGAAGTACGTGAGCACATCCTTTCCGAAGCTCTGAGCTCCGAGCGTCAGGATGGCTGACCGTTGGGTCGAATCGGTCGCGAGCACCATCACCGCGGGTGTAGGGGCCTGGTCGACGACCCTTCCAAGCTCATTGTAGCGGAGGGCCTCGCGGAGGATATTGCGCACCTGTTCGAGATTACCCACCCAGTTGAGGTATATGAGGGCTTTCGCACCATAAGCACCCGGAACATCCGGTGCGAGGGCGATAGCGCGGTCGGCTAGCTGTGCACCCACTCCATAGTCTCGGATCAGCATGTAAGTCCCCGCTAACTCGACGAGGTTCGAGTAGTTGAGTGGGTCCAGCTCGACGGCACGCCTCATTGAGGCGAGCGCCTCCTGCCATTTACCTTGGCGCCGCTCGACGAGGCCCACCGCCTCGATGGCGTCGACGTTGTTCGGCTGCATCCGCTGCGTAACGGCGAATTCCGCGAGCGCCCGATCGTAGTCGCGATGACCCCAATAGTGATAAAAGCCCATTGCCAGATGGGCCTCGGGAAGATCTGGTTGGAGCGCCAGGGCGCGCTGTGCTGCCTGTTTCGCCAGGGTCAGACGTTGAGGTGAAGGGTCCCAATGCTGCCAATAAGCGCCAGCGTGCGACTGAGCCAGCTTCGCCCACGCCAGGGCAAATCCAGAGTCCAACCGGATGGCTCGATTGTTCAACTCGACTGCGATCTCGTTGTCGTCTTTGTTGTTGCGATTGAAATACTCGTTGGCGCGTAGGTAGAGATCGTATGCCTCGGGGCTCTTGGTGGGGCGCGCTGCAAGAGCCTGCGACGCGCCGGACCCAAGTGCCACATTAAGGGCCTGGGCCACGCGACCAGCGATGTCTGCCTGAACCTGAAACACGTCGGTCAGCGCGGCATCGAACGGCTGTTGCCACTTGGTGGTGGGCGCGGCTCCGGCCCTCACCCATATCAGCTCCGGGCTCACGCGCACCCGGCTCGCCCCCTGACCTTTCGCCCAGTGGATCTTCCCGACCAACAGATACTCGACGCCAAGGTCCCGTGCTATGTCCGGCAGGTCCTTAGTGGTTTGCCGATATTTGTTGGAGCTGCGCCCGGCCACGACCTCGAGCCCGGGCACAGCAGCGAGCTTCCCCCGTAGCTCGTCGGTGATCCCGTCGGCAAAGTAGGCATCCGCTGAGTCGCCCTGGTTTTCAAAGGGCAGCACGGCGAGGTGCTTGGGCCCCTTGACGTCGCTGCCGGCATGGGTGCGCCGCCAAGCGAAGAGCACGCCCAGCCCGAGGAGGAAGCCCACGCCGAGCGTCGCCAGACCAATCGGAACGCGGCGTCTCCTTCTTAGCTCGCGGGCGCCAGCTAGCTCAGCGGCTGTTTGTGCCCTGAGCGACTGCGCAATCGACGGCGTCGCGACCGGTACAATGGTCGGTGTCGCCGCCGGCGTCGTGACTGTGAGCGTGAGCGCCTGGGCAAGCTGGGCAGCGGTGGTGAAGCGGTCGGCTGGAGTCTTGGCCAGTGCCTTCTGCACCGCCTGTTCGATCGCTTCGGGAATAGTCTCGCGCACCGCTCGTAACGGCCGGGGTGCCTCGCTCAAGCGTCTGGCCACGATGACCTGCAGGGTCGCGCCGGTGTAAGGCGGCTCGCCCGCCAGCATTTCGTAGAGGACGATGCCCAGGCTATAGATGTCGGTTCGCCCATCGAGGGCACGCTCGCCCGCGGCCTGTTCGGGACTCATGTAGGTGGGGGTCCCGACCGACAGTCCCGTCTCGGTCAGCTGGTCGCTGTCGCCGGAAACGCCTCGGGCAATGCCGAAGTCCGCTACGAGAGTGCTGCCGTCCTTCGTGAGCAGAATGTTCTCCGGCTTGATGTCCCGATGGATCACCCCGTGTTCGTGGGCGTACTCGAGAGCGAGAGCCGCTTCGCGGGTAATGCTGAGCGCGTCTTCCAGGGGCAGCTGCCGCTCGCGAGCCAGTCGATGTCGGAGGCTTTCGCCTTCCACGAATGGCATGGTGAACCAGAGCTGGCCCGCTGTTTCCCCAGAGTCGTGAACCGACAGGATGTGAGGATGCTGGAGTCTTGCGGCGAGGCGGATCTCTCTCTGGAACCGGTCGGGTCCGAGGCTGGCTGCGAGTTCCGGATGGAGAACCTTGAGCGCGACCGGCCGGTCGTGCTTGAGATCGTGCGCGAGGAACACCGTGGCCATCCCGCCGCGCCCAAGCTCACGCCCGAGCGTGTAGTGGCCTGCCAAGCCGCTTTCGAGGAGAACTCGAAGGTCTGGCACCGGTCCCAGCCACGGTGTGAAGAGCTGACGCTCCAAGCTACCGCAAGGAGGCTCCCTGAGGTAGTTCAGGTCCCTACCGGCTCCTACTATGTTTTCGACGCCATGAGCCAAATCCGCTATCTGATCATCGCCGACGGCGACTTCGGCCCAATGAGCTCGAAGACAGCCAACGCCATCATCCGGTTCCAGCCGGACCGCGTCGTCGCGGTCATGGATCGGCGCTTCGCCGGACAGACCGTGGACTCGGTACTTGGCTTCGGCGCGGGGATCCCGGTGGTGGATTCAGTGCGAAAGGGTCTCGCGCTGGGCGCCAACACTGTGCTGATCGGCATTGCGCCGGTGGGCGGGAGGCTGCCGGCGGAGTGGCGGAGCTGGCTGGCCGAAGCGCTCGACGCTGGATGCAATCTGGTAAGCGGCCTCCACACGTTCCTGGGAGACGATCCGCTCCTGGCCGACAGGGCAAAGGTGGCGGGGCGGCAGATCCTGGATCTGCGGCGGCCGCCGGCCGACTTGCCGGTGGCGTCGGGCAAGGTCAAGGAGCTCGATGCCTATGTCGTTCTCACGGTCGGCACCGATTGCAACGTCGGCAAGATGACGGCGCAGCTCGAGTTGACTCGCGAGCTCAACGCCCGGCGTGTCCGCACCCGGTTCGTCGCCACCGGTCAAACCGGAATCATGCTGGAGGGCTGGGGCATCGCGGTGGACGCGGTGGTCGCGGATTTCATCGCCGGCGCCGCGGAGCGGATCACACTGGAAGGTGCTCGCGAGGCCGACGTGGTGCTGGTCGAAGGGCAGGGGAGCATCAATCACCCCGGCTACTCCGGCGTCACCCTCGGGCTGCTTCACGGTGCCTGCCCGGACGGATTGATCCTGTGTCACCAGACCACCCGGGAGTACATCGGCGATCTGGACGAGGCCGACTGGCTCCGCATGCCGCCGCTCTCGGAGTATATCAAGATCTACGAAGCTGTCGGATCGCTAGTGCATCCTACCCGCGTGCTGGGCATCTGTCTCAATACCTACGATCTGCCCGAGGCCGCGGCCCTCCGCGCCTGCGAAGCCGCCGCTCAGGAGACCGGGCTTCCCGTCACCGACCCGGTCCGGTTCGACCCGGCCCCACTCGTGAACGCGGTGATCCAGGGGCGAGTCGCCAAACAGGGACGTCAAGCCGCGACGCGGCCGTAGGCGCCGTGCTGCGTTCGGGCGGTGAAGGCCCGTCGCGCGCCCCCCAGTAGCCTGGGCGCGTGCCCCGGCGAATTGTGCCCCTCCCCTCCTCCTTCCCGCTCGCCCGTCTGGTCGCGCTCTGCCGAAGCTTGGAGCCGCTGGGCGCCTGGCTCGAGGCGGCCCGCCCTCCAGTTCGTCTGGTCATGCCGGGGCTGGGCGGGCGCCGCCTCATCCTGTTGGCTCACGATCTCGGCACGCTGTTGGCCCTCACCCCGCG
>DATJGL010000182.1:0-42505 GCA_035495075.1 Gemmatimonadales bacterium | reverse complement strand
GTCTATCGGCGGGACGGCCTGGCGGCAGTGAATCACCTCTTCCGGGTGGCGTCCGGGCTCGACTCGCAGGTCATGGGCGAGTACGAGATCCTGGGTCAACTGCGGCGGGCGCACGAGCAGGCGCAGGCGGTGGGCACGACGACGTGGCAGCTCGATGCGGCAGTAACCGCTGCCCTGACAACCGGACGCCGCGTACGGCGGGAGACCGCGCTCGGCCGCCATCCCGGTTCCGTCGCGTCGGCGGCACTCGCGCAAGCGGCACTCTGCTGGAGCGGCTCCCTTGCAGATCGGCGGCTCTTGCTCTTGGGCGCCGGCGAGGTTGCCGACGGGGTTCTACGCGGGCTCGAGTCCCACCCGCACAGCACGCTAGTCGTCGCCAACCGAACGGCGCACCGCGCCGAGACACTGGCGAGCAGTCGGGGAGCGGAAACGGTTTCCTGGGAGGCGTTGCCGGCCGAGCTGGTTCGAGCAGACGTGGTCATTGCCGCGACCGCGGCGCCGCAGCCAGTGCTCGAGGCAGCCCTGCTCGCCGCGGCGTTGGAGTCACGCAGTGGGAACCCCATCGTTGTGCTGGACCTCGCGCTTCCACGCAATGTCGATCCACTGGCTCGCGACGTACCTGGGGTTCGCCTGTTCGATCTCGATGACCTTCGGCTGGAGCACTGTCCGGCAGTCTCCGGCGCCGCTCCGTCGATCGAGGAGGCCGAGGCCATTATTCGCGATGCGACCACGCGGTTTGGGCGGACGCTCCGGATCCGGGCAGCCGCCCCGCATTTGGC
The DNA here is from genome assembly GCA_035495075.1 of Gemmatimonadales bacterium. Classification (GTDB taxonomy): domain Bacteria; phylum Gemmatimonadota; class Gemmatimonadetes; order Gemmatimonadales; family GWC2-71-9; genus DASQPE01. The sequence continues at coordinate 41,726 of DATJGL010000182.1, read as the reverse complement.
CGAGCTTCATTCGCTGGGCGAGCGACTGGCAGAAGAAGAGGCTGAGCGAGCGCTGGCCGAGCTGGAGACGTTGTCCGCTGAGGAACGTGAAGTGGTCCGTCGAATGGCAAGCCGGTTAGTGCGCCGCCTCCTCTATCCAGCCAGCCAGAAAATCAGGCAGAACCTCTAGCGCGCGTAAAACCGTATTTGAATGTGAGTCGACGACGGGACGCCCGCTGCTCGGGTGCCCCGTCAGTCTTGCAGGCTGGCTACTCCGACCGGGTTGACGATGGCGCGGCAGGCGGGATTGACGCAACCCGCGCAACGCACCGAATACGCCGCACTGTGCGCCTCGCCCGACGCCAGGTGCTCTCGCACCAGACTGGCGAGGGCATCCAAGAACGCGGGGCGGTCGTTCAAGGCCGGCGCCCTGCGGAAGTGAGCGATGCCAAGACGTGCGGCCAGGTGGCTGTATTCCCGGTCGATCTCCGACAGCGTTTCGATGTGGTCACTGGTGAAGGCGATCGGGATCACGAGTACGTGCTTGTGGCCCCGAGCGGCCAGCTGCTCGATGACCCAGGCGGTGCCGGGCTTGAGCCACTCGACCGGGCCAACCTTTGATTGGTAGGCCAGCACGTGCGGGTGAGAATAGCCAAGCCGCCTCATCACCTGCTCCACGCTGGCACCGATTTCGGGCGGGTAGGGATCTCCCCGGTTCACGAACCGCATCGGCAACGAGTGCGCGCTGAACAGGAGCACCACCCTCTCCCGGTCCTCCGGGGAAAACTCCTGCAACCCCTCCCGCACCGTCCCGGCTACCGCATCGATGAATCCATCGTATACCGGCCAGCGGTCCAGAATGCTCCAGGTAAAGACGTCGCGGAGCTTCAGCTGATCGACAGCCCGCCAGAGATCGTTGAGACTGGACCCGGTGGTGGCGCAGGAGAACTGAGGATACTGGGTGAACGCGACCGCGCGCTCGACCCCATCCGCTCGCATGGCCTCAAGTGCGTCCTCGCTCCTGGGCCGGACATAGCGAAACGCGACGTAAAACTCATGGGGCGCCGTGCCGGGTGACAGGCGATCGAGCCGCTCGATCATGCCCCGCCCCTGCGCTTCGGTATAGCGCAGAATCGGCGAGCCCCCGCCGATCTGTTCGTAGAGCTGCCGTACCTTGGGCGCTCGGCGCCGCACGATGAACGGCCCGAGCCAGCGCTGGAAGGGGAGCTGAATGATCTCCCGGTCTGCGAACAGCTCGAGCAGAAACGGCTCGACAGCGTCGAGAGTAGAAGGCCCACCTAGGTTGAGCATGACGATGCCGGTCTTGACTCGCCTGCGACTTTTCCTGACCGGCTCGACCGCCGGCGCTCCGGTCGGCTCTGTTGTTGTTTGGCTACTCACTGATCAATCCTGTCTCGAGTGCGAAGCGTGTCAGGCCCGCGACCGTCCGAATTCGCAGCTTCCGCATCAGGCTTTCCCGGTGGGTCTCGACGGTGCGATGGCTAATCCCCAACGCGCTGGCGATCTCCTTGTTGGTGTGACCCCGCGCGATCCCTTGCAGAACGTCGCGCTCGCGAGGCGTGAGCGAGCCCAGATCACCGCTGCGTTGCTCGCGTGCGAGCTCACCTCTAACCGCCGCGCTCAACCGGGAGGCGACCGGCGGGCTGAAGAACGCCTCCCCCTCCTGGACCGCCCGAACCGCCATTCGCAGCTCAGTTGCCGCCGTGTCCTTCAGAATGTACCCGTGCGCCCCCGCTCGAACGCTCTCCAGGACGTACTCGGCGTTCTCGTGCATGCTGAGGATCAGAATTCGGGTTTCCGGCACCCGCTGACGCAAACGTGCGGCTACCTGAATGCCGGATTCGCCCGGCATCGAGATGTCGAGCACCGCGACGTCGGGACGGTGCTGCTCCGCCAGCTCGATGACGTCCGATCCTCTGCCGGCCTCGGCCACGACTTCGAATCCGGGCTCTCGTTCGAGCACGTAGCGGATTCCTTCCCGCACGACTGTGTGGTCATCCGCCACTAGCACGCGAATGGCGGGTTCGTTCATGGGGAAATCGCGGCGGCAAGCGGAACCCGAACTGTGAGCCGCACACCGCCACCGGGAGTCGAGGTCAGGTCAATGTCGCCACCCAAAGCGCGGATCCGTTCTCGCATGCCGGCCAGCCCCATGTGCCCGTTCCGCTCAAAGTCGCGGGGATTCGTGCCCGGCGGAACGCCGCGTCCGTTGTCCTGGACCGACAGCACCATCGCGTCGCTCTCTCTTGCCAGTTGAATGGCAACGGCAGACGCGCCGGCATGCCGCGCCACGTTGGACAGCGCTTCCTGCAGCGCCCGAAACAGAGCCAGCTCGGCGTCCTTCGAAAGCACCGGCGCGTCGCCCGTGATTGTCAGATCGGTGGCGATCCGCGTGCGCTCGGAAAACTCGGAGCCGAGCGAACGAAGCGCCGGAACCAGGCCGAGATCGTCCAGGAGGGACGGACGGAGATCGTTGGTGACGGCCCGAATGCTTCGGATTCCCGTGTCCATCAGGTCCAGCGCCCGGTCCAACCGTTTCGCCTCCGCCGGCGCGGCGCCGTCCCGCAATACGCCCAGCTCTATCTTGACAGCGGAAAAAACCTGGGCAGTCTCGTCGTGCAGCTCTCGTGAGAGCCGGCGACGCTCCTCTTCGTGCTGCTCCACCATGCGGGTGGACAGCCGCGCCAGCTCGACCGTTCGGGCGTGCACCCGCTGGTAGAGGTCGGCATTCTCCAGAGCGGCTCCCACCTGTTGTCCGAGCGCGACCAGGAAATCCTCGTCCAGTGCGGCAAACGGGTCGCGCGCATCACCCACGATAACCAACACCCCCGTGACGTCGGTGCCGTCGAAGATTGGCAAGACCGCAGCGTAGGCGTACGGCGCCGTCCTCTGGGTGAGTGGGTCGGACCAGTGCGCGGTGATCTTCGGCCGGCCGGAGGCTACCGCGTCCGCGAGGACCTGCGCCGACGCTCCCGACGGGACGGTGTCCACCCAGCCGGAGCAAACCCCGACTCCCCCGACAAAGCGTCCGACGGGGCGTGCGAGCAGATACATCGCCGCGCCACGCACCGCCGGAAGCGAGAGTTGTCGGGCCAATAGTGCGTCGAGTAGATCGCGCTCCCGGCCCCGCCGCTGCAGCTCGCCGGACAGCGCGGCGAGGGCGCCGAGCCCCCGCCGCAGGTCGTCCAGGACCAGCAGGAGGATACCCGTCCCGACGCAGAGCTCGAACAGGACGTCGAGGTAGTAACCCCACGGCGTCCACGCCCCGCGGGCGCGAAGAAATGGGTAGTCGAGGTGGTGCAGGCTCCAGAGGCAAAAGGCGACGCCAAGCAGTGCAGCTCCGCTCGACGCCACCCGCCGGCGATACTGAAGGAACACCCAGCCGGTCCAGAGGGTGGCGAGGCTCAAGAAAGCGACTGCCGGACCTGCAGCCCACCCGAATGCGTCGATCCGGTAGATGGCGACGTACGACCAGACCGGAGGGAACAGAAACACCGGCAAATAGGCCCAACGCCAGCGCCACCCGCGCGAAAACACCAGCGCGGCGCCGAGCAGAGCGAGCGCTGTCCATCCGGTAGTGACCTGATGCCAGTACAGCCAGCCCAGGTGCGCGGGGCCGGCGACGAGAAAGCTGATGATGGCGCCCAGCCGGAGGACGTAAAGAGTCCACGCGGCGCTCCACCAGGCGAAGTACGGCTTTCTGTAGCGGTGAAAGAGGAACCCGCACAGCGCGGCGAGCGCAGCCGTGATGGCGGCCTGGAGGAGGGCGGCCGCGAGCTCGGAATTGTCGGCGAGCGGAACCGCGGCGTTCATGGCTCAAACAAAGGGCTGGCGATACAGGGGCGCAATGGAGCGCTGGAAGAAGGGGTACCTCAGAGCTGTGATGGCGTTAGAGTAGCGGTGCCTGCAACTACTATCTTGAATCAAACCGGTTACGGCTGCGTGCGTTAGCCACATCTCGCCGGAGTTGCGCCGTTGGCATGGGCGATGCATCTTCGCATCAGACTTTGACTTCGAGCCTGTCTTTGGATCCTCGCGACGTCTTCGTCAGGCGATTTGGCGACTTGGTGGCCCTGCTCCGAGTCGACCCCGGAAATGACGCCGCCCAAGATCTCGCCCTGACCGCCGCTGCCGCGGCGGTCGCCGACCACTCGATTGTCGTGGAATCCGGTGTCGAGCACGGCACCGGTCCGGAGGATGTGTCCCTGGCAGGGAGGATGCGAGCGCGTCGCATCGACCTCCTGCGGGTGAGCGCTGGGGCCCCGCCTGAGGATTTGCTCCGGCTTGCCCGCGCGCTTTCACACGACGTAACGCCGGTTCCCAGCACTCCTCAGCTCCGGGTCGAGATGCTCCCCACGGTCGCTCCCGGCGACCTGGTCATGGCGAGCTCCGATGCTTTCAGCCCCGCGCGCGGCGAGACCGATCGTCGCTCATGGCGCGACCGGCGACGCTGGCGTCCAGAGCCGTGGCAAGGACCGGAGCGGCGGAGGGGCTCAGACCGCCGGATCACGGGCGAGCGGCGGGTAAGAATCCTGAAGCATTACGAGGCCGACATCGGTCGGTTGCAGGACCGCCTCAGCGGCGCTCTCGCCAATCGCTCCTGGCGAACCGGGCTCGAGGCCGCCCACGACCTCTTTCTATTCGCTGCCAGAGTGCCGGCCATCGAACGGCGCTCGTTCACGCTCGGGACCAGGCGGTTTCTCTCTCCGCAAGTGTATGCCGCTTTCATCGACCTTGGACTCAGGGAGTCCGCGCAGCAGGGTCGGCTGGTGGATGTGCTTCGATGGTCGGGGCTCGAGGGTGCGGACGCCATCGTCGAGGCCATCCGAGGAAGCCGTACCGTGGGGCCTCGGAAGTTCTTGCATCAGGCCCTGGCGGCGATGCCTGAGTCCTGGACCGCTGTGGCGCCGCTTCTACGGAGTGAGGATCCTCACGAGGTAAGCCACGCCGCCGCCATCTTGGGGCAGATGGCTCGGCCGGAAACCCTTGCCCCGCTCAAGGCTCAGCTGAGCCATTCGGACCCGCAGGTTCGCAAAGCAGTCCTGCTGGCGCTCTCGAATTTTCCTCCCCACGAGGTTGCGGAGGCACTCGGTGGCGCGCTGAACCACCCATCGGCAGGCACTCGCACGGCCGCGGCGGAAGCGATCGGACGAGTCGCCGCGACGCCGCTCGCCATGCCTCTGGTTGCCGCGCTGGGGGTGGAACGCGACTCGACCGCGTGGCGCGCCATGGTCCGGGCGCTGGGTCGGCTGGCGTCGACGGAGTCCTGTGCCGCGCTTGCCTCGATCGCGCTGGCTCGGCGCCGATTGTTTGGGCGGGAGGGGTATTCGATGAGCCGGCGGTTGGAAGCCGTCCGGGCGCTTTCCACCGTGCCGGCCCCGTGCCGCGATCCGGCCCTCGCGCGCGTCGCGCGCGAGGGGGACCCGCCGGTCCGGCGGGTGGCCCAGGAAGCGCTCGATCGGCGAAGCCAGCCTTTGAGCTGACGGGCGATCGATCCTGTTCAACTACTGCTTGGTAACTGCAAACTCGTCGATGTGCAGATCGAGGTTGTGGTTCACCCTCAGGCCAACGATTCCGTTCCCGTCCACCAGCCGAGGGTCGGCAGTGTAGACCTCCTTGCCGTTGACCGCAAACGACAAGCGGTTCTTGCTGATCGTCACCTCCAGCCGGTTCGTGGTCTCTCCCGCCACATTGGGCTGCACGATGGCCGGGTGCGCGGTCCAGTTGGACGTGAGGTTCATGGTACCGGCGCCGTCCCTTCGCTTGATCAGGAACTTGCCGTCCTGGCGGATGATGAAGTAGGTGTACTTCTCCGCGTCACCCGTGAGTCCCTGGCCGCCGACGAAGATGCCGTACCCTTCGGGATGCTCGGACCGCTTGGTTTGGGTAAAGAGGACGACGCTATGGAACGGCCCGTCAACCTTGTCGGACGCACGCCAGAAAATCGCGGCCGGTCCGAGGGTGACGTGATACCCCTTACCCATAACGACGAACTTGGTATCGGCCTCCTTCCCCTTTTCGTCGGTCCGGGTGGACCAACCCGCAGGGAGGTGGCCGCCACCGGAGACAGGCTTATCGGGGTCCGCAGGCTTGGCGCCCTTCTTCGCTTGCGCGGCCAGCGGGGCTGCCACAACCAACAAGACAAGAACGCACCGGGCGAAACGCATGGGCGTACCTCACGGGGTAGGATTCGGCGGCACGAGGGTTGTGCAGTTGCGGGCCCGGGCGCCGCTGGCTAAGCTACCGGCCTACGATCGACTTCCGGAGCGATAACGTGCATTGGTTTGGTGTGCTGTTCGCGACGATCGGCGCGGGCGCCGTGCTCGGGGCTCTCACGTTCGTGTCGCTGCTGGTGGGCGCTCTGATCAATGCGATGATCGTGTTGTTTGCCGGCCCACTGATCGATCGGGTGCTGGCCCGCCGCAGTCGCTGATCCTCACTCGCTAGCCGCTTCCGCTTCGGCGTCGGCACCGGGCGTGGTGGCTTCCCGCAGCGCCGCGTCGTAGTTGATCTTCAGGTTCGCCAGCAGCTCTCGCAACCCCCGCACCCGCACCTGCAATCCGCCGGACCTTCGCGCCATCATCGCCATGAGCCCAGCCGACTCGGCGACCTTGCCGAGATTGAGACCTTGCGCTTTGACCCGCAGTTCGTCGAGCTGGCGGGCAAGCCCGCGGACCATCACCTCGTCGGCCCGGAGGGCTCCCATCTCTTCGATGGTCGCCTGCATCCGGTGGAATTTTGGTGGAAGCGTCTGCAGCAACGCGAGTTGGGCCTGTTGCCGAGACGACAGCTTCTGACTCATGAGCAGCGCCGTCGTGAGGGGGCTCATCAAATCTACTCGAAGGGGGCCAACCAGGCCCCAGGCTTGAATCTCCGGCACGCGGCAAGCGTAGTATCCGAGAACCCTCGCAGGTTCCGTTCCCATGAAAATCTCCGACCTCTCCATCCGCCGGCCGGTGTTCGCGAGCATGGTGAGCACCGCCCTGGTGCTCTTCGGTGTGATCGGCTACTCTCGGCTCTCGGTGCGGGAGTACCCGGACGTGGATCCACCGATCGTATCGGTCTCGACCGAGCTGACCGGGGCCAATCCACAGGTCGTAGAGTCCGCGGTCACGGACATTCTCGAGGAGGAGCTCAGCACCGTACAGGGACTCAGGACGCTCACCAGTTCGAGCCAGGAAGGCTTCAGCAACATCACCCTCGAGTTCACACTGGACCGGGACGTGGAGGCGGCGGCGCAAGACGTCCGCGACAAGGTGGCGCGGGTGCGGGGGCGGCTACCGCAAGACGTCCGCGAGCCGGTCGTTGCCAAGGAAGAGGCTGATGCGAACCCGTTCTTCTGGCTCGCTCTGTCTGGTGAGAACTACGACCTGCTCCAGCTGTCGGATATCGGTGATCGGCTGGTCAAGCAGCGGCTTCAGACGCTGCCCGGGGTAGGCAGCGCGCGCATCTACGGAGAGCGGCGGTTTTCCATGCGGGTCTGGCTCTCCGCCGCCGAGCTGACCGCCCGTGGGCTTACCGTCCAGGACGTGCAGCAGGCCATCCGCACGCGGAATGTGGAAGTGCCTGCCGGGCGGATCGAGTCCGAGCGGCGCGAATTCACCGTTCGTTCCCTCGGCGAGCTCAAGTCGCCTACCGAGTTCGCCAACCTCGTCGTGTCCAGCCAGGGCGGTCAGCTGGTCAAGCTGCAAGACCTCGGCCGGGTCGAGCTGGGGGCCGAAGACGAACGCAGTGCGCTCCGTTTCAACGGCACGCCGGCCGTCGCGATCGGCGTCATTCGCCAGTCGAAAGCCAATATCATCGACGTGGCCGACGCCATCCGGGCCGAGCTGCCCAAGGTGCAGGCGGCGCTCCCCCCCGGTGTCCAGCTCAAAGTGGCGTTCGATCAGTCCACCTTCGTCAAACGATCCATCCTCGAGGCCGAGGAAACTCTGGTTCTCGCGGCCGGCCTGGTAGTCGTCATCATCTTCCTGTTCCTGCGAAACTTTCGGGCGACCATCATTCCGGGCCTGGCGATCCCGGCGTCGATCGTCTCGACGTTCGCGATCATGTACTTCCTCGGGTTCTCCATCAACAACTTCACGTTGCTTGCGCTCACGCTGGCGATCGGGATCGTCGTGGACGACGCCATCATCGTGCTGGAAAATGCCTTCCGCCATCAGGAAGAACTCAAGGAAGATCCGCACACCGCGGCGCAGCGAGGCACCGCGGAGATCGGCTTCGCCGTGATTGCGACGACGATCTCGTTGGTGGCGGTCTTCACCCCGCTGGCGTTCCTGAAGGGCTCGACCGGCCGCTTGTTCAATGAGTTCGGGATCGCGGTCGCGGGCTCGGTCGTGCTGTCGGGGCTGGTCGCGCTCACGCTGACGCCGATGCTCTGTGCCAAGATCCTGCGGGTACCGCCCAGTCACGGACGGGTCTACAAGATCCTGGAGGCCGGCTTCAACTGGATAGCGCGAGGCTACACCCGCACACTCGCGGTGGCCCTCCAGCACCGCTGGGTGGTGATCCTCGGGGCCGTCGGCATCCTGATCGGGGCGGGTGCGCTCTTCCGCACGCTAAAACGGGAGTTCGTTCCCCCCGAGGACCGAGGCTGGTTCCTGACTCTGGTCATCGCACCGGAGGGGTCTTCGCTGGCGTACACCGACGGCTACCAGCGCCAAGCCGAGGCTGTGCTGAGCAAGACCAAGGGCATCGAGAGCTACTTCAGCGTGGTCAACATCGGTGACGGAGTAAGCCGTGGCATCATCTTCAGCAACCTCACCGACTCGTCCTCGCGGACCCGGACCGTCCAGGACATCATCGCCGAGATCCAGCCGCAATTCTTCGGCATCCCCGGCGTGTTCGTGTTCGCCAACAACCCGCCGGCGTTCGGGTGGGGCAGCCCGGTGAACTTCGTGATCCAGCATCCCGACTTTGCCCAACTTGCGCAGGCGGTGGACACCTTCACCAAGCGGGCCCGCCAGATCAAAGGCTTAGAGAACGTGGACAGCGATCTGCGGGTGAACAAGCCCGAGCTGACCGTGAGCTTCGATCGGGACCGGGCCGAGGATCTCGGGGTGCCGGTGGGCGACGTGGCCAGTACGCTTCAGACCCTTCTGGGCGGCACCCGGACCAGCACCTTCACCCGGAACAACAAGCTGTACGATGTGATCGTGCAGCTCGATCCGCGGGAACGAGCCACGCCGAGCGACATGACCGGGCTGTATCTGCGGGGGCATAACGATCAGCTGGTGAAGCTCGAAGCCGTGGCGTCGGTCAAGGAGGGCGTCGGGCCACGCGAGCTGAATCACTTCAACCGGGTTCGCTCGGCGACGATTACGGCCTCCCTTGCTCCCGGCTTCACCCTGGGCGAAGCGGTTGATTCACTGCGTCGCCTCGCCGACGAAGTGTTGCCTCGCGGCAGCACGACCGCTCTCGCCGGCGAATCCCGGGAGCTTGAGGAGAGCGGCTCGTCGCTTTACTTCGCGTTCCTGCTCGCCCTGGTCGTCGTGTTCATGGTGCTGGCATCGCAATTCGAGTCGCTGGTGCATCCCTTCACGGTCTTGCTCGCGGTTCCGCTGGCGGTGACCGGGGCGCTGCTCACCCTCTGGCTGGCAGGCTCCACCATCAACCTGTACAGCCAGATCGGAATGATTCTGTTGATCGGGCTGGTGACCAAGAACTCGATCCTTCTGGTGGAATACACCAATCAGCTCAAGGAGCGCGGTCTCGCCACGGTTGAAGCAGTGCGCGAGGCAGGGCGGATCCGGCTCCGGCCCATTCTGATGACTTCGGTTGCAACCGTCATGGGCGCCGTCCCCGTGGCACTGGGACTGGGAGCCGGATCAAGCAGTCGCCGGCCACTGGGATACGCGATCGTGGGCGGCGTCCTGCTCTCGACCCTCCTCACGTTGTTTCTGGTCCCGGTGGTTTACCTGGTATTCGACGCCCTCCGGCAGAGAGTCCGGACGAGTCGCGCGGCGCTGACTGCCGGGAAACCAGTGATTGCGGAGGCCGAGTGAGGCCGGGGATGGGTATGGCCGTGCTTGCGTTGAGCTTGATGGTTCCAACGAGGGGGGCTCCGGCACAGGAAGCTGTTCCAACGGTGACGTTGACAGAGGCTCTCCAACGTGCCATCCGCCTCGATCCCGACTACGTGCGGGCGGTGGGTCAGATCGATAACGCCGAGTGGGGTCGCCGGGCTGCTCGGCTCGCTTTCATTATACCGGCGCTCACCGCCCAACTCGACGCGACCAGGTATTCAGCCGAGTTCTTCAACCTCGGCACTGGTCAGCCCCAATCGTCGGCAGTTACGGCCACGCTAGCCGGCAGCTACCAGATTTTCCGGTACTCCAAGTTCACCGACCTGAGCGCCACCCAGGCGGACCTCGAAGGCGCACAAGCGTCGGCGCTGCAGCAGCGATTCCGCACCGCCTTTCAGGTCGAATCATCGTATTACGGCGTCCTGGCGACGCAAGCACTGTATCGCGTCGCGCAGGAACGACTGCGTCGCGCAGAAGAGCAGCTGGCTGTGGGACGGGCTCGGGTGGTGTCCGGGGCGGCGGTCCAATCCGATTCGCTGCAGCTCAAGGTAGAGGCCACCCGCGGCCAGATCGACCTCGCTCGGGCGAACACGTTGCTACAAGTAGCCCAGCTCGAGTTGGGCCGCCGCGTGGGTGAGCGAGGCCCGGTCGCCGCCGCTCCGCCAGACAGCGCCCCGCCGCTCGAGCTGCCCATCACCCTGGCCGAAGCCGTTGCCGAAGCGCTCCACCAAGGGCCACAGTACCTTGCGGCCCGCGCGACCGAGCGGCGGGCCGGAGCGCTGCTGAGCGGGGTCAAAGGCGAGTACCTTCCGTCGGCCGAGCTTTCGGGGGCCAATCAAACTTTCGACTCAAAGTTCTTTCCAACGGCTCGCAACATCTCTTCGGTCACGCTCACCGTCAAATTGCCGCTGTGGGACCTGGGGCAACGAGAGATTGCGGTCACGCAGGCGAGGGTTGACCGCGACGTTTCCCGGGCTATTCGTGAGGATCTCGAACGGGGCGCACTCCGCGACGTGACCGAGGCCTATGAGGCCTATCGAACCGCGCGGGCCACCGTTGACCTCTCCAGAACGGCGCTGGGCGCAGCTTCGGAGAACTTCCGGGTGCAGGATGCGCGCTATCGCTCCGGGGCGACAACGATTGTCGAGCTGCTGGATGCTCAAATCACGCTCACCCAGGCCGAAGCCGACGTGGTCCAGGCGGACTTCACTACCCGGCAGGCCCTGGCTGGGCTCGAGGTGATCTTGGGTCGCCGCTTGTTCCCGAACAAGGACGTTATGTGAGAGTACCAATCGTGGCGGTGCTGATGGCCGCCCTGGCGGCGTGCACCAAGGCAGCGCCGGAGTCGAAGGACGCAAAGGGTTCCGGGGCTGGTGCACCGCCCCCGATGCCGGTCGAGGTCACCCCGGCGCGGTCCGATACTGTAGTAGACGCGATCCTCGCGTCCGGGCAGATCGAAGCGCTTCAGTCCATCGACATCCGGCCGGAAATCGAGGGGAGACTTGCGCAGATTTTGGTCCGCGAAGGCAGTGAGGTCGCGAAGGGCACACCTCTTTTCAAGGTCGACGACGGCGAGCTCAAGGCGGAGGTGGCACGCGCCGAAGCCGACCGGGACCTCGCCCGTCAGGCGCTGCAACGGACCCGCGAGCTGATGGATCAGCGAGCATCCTCTCAGGCAGACCTGGAAAGGTCAGAAGCCACTGCTCGTAGTACCCAGGCCCAATACGAGCTGCTGGCGCTTCGGCTCGCGCGTACCACCGTCCGAGCACCGTTCGGAGGGGTAGTGGGGCAGCGATACGTGAGCCTGGGTGATTACGTGACAACCTCGAGCCGGCTGGCGGCGATCCAGACGGTACATCCTCAGCGCGCGGCGTTTCAGGTACCGGAGCGATATGCCGACCGGCTCAAGGTGGGCCAAAGGGTGGTGTTCCGGGTTGCTTCGCTGCCGGGAAAAGAGTTCACCGGCGTGGTGGACTTCGTGGATCCGGTCGTGCAGCTTCCCGGCAGAACCATCACCGTAAAGGCCGAGGTTGCAAACGTGAAGCGGGAGCTGCAGGCCGGGATGTTCATCGATGCTCGGCTCGCGACCGATGTTCGGCCCGCGGCGATCGTGGTTCCGGAGGATGCGGTACTTCCTCTTCAAGGCGCTAACTTCGTCTGGGTAGCGAAGGATGGGAAAGCAACTCGTCGGCAGGTCGAGCTCGGTGTCCGGACGCCGGGGTGGGTCGAAGCGAAGAGGGGTATCGACCGGGGGGATCTGGTGGTCGTCGGCGGCCAGGAGCGCCTATCCGAGGGCGCTCCCGTTGCGCCGAAACCCGTCGAGCGCGCCCCTGCGGCGCGACAGGAAGGCTGACCTTACGTGACTCTCAAGACCGGTGCCACGGCGCCCGAGTTCTCGCTCCCGGCGGACGACGGCACGACCGTGACGCTGGCGGGCCTTCGAGGCAAGAGCGTGGTGCTCTACTTCTATCCGAAGGACGACACCAGCGGGTGCACCACTGAAGCGTGCGAGTTCCGGGACAGCTGGAAGGATGTCCAGCAGAGCGGCGCTGTCGTGTTGGGGGTCTCGCCCGATCCGGTAACCTCTCATCAGAAGTTCAAGCAGAAATACCAGCTTCCGTTTCCGCTCCTGGCCGACACTGATCATCGTGTCGCGGATGCCTACGGAGCCTGGGGTGAAAAGTCCATGTACGGGCGAAAGTATCGAGGCATTCTCCGCACCACGTTTCTGATCGACCCGGAAGGCCGGATCGCTCGGGTATTCGAGAAAGTTCGCCCCGAGGGTCATGCCGCGGAGGTGCTGGCGGCGCTCCAGAGCTGACCTGGGGTGCCGGGCAGGGACCGATGCCCGCCACGCCCGATTATCTTCTCCCGAATCGCATCCCCCTTCGCGCCGACCGGATAGCCCGACATGACCGCATCGCCCAAGACCGACGTTCCCCCCGCTCCGCGGCCGGGGATCCCTTTGCAACCCAATCGATCATTCGCGGTCTGGCTCTGGGAGTGGACAAAGTCCATCGTCGTGGCTCTGCTGGTGTGGTTCGTCCTCCGCACATTCCTGGTCGAAGCCTTCCGCATTCCATCCGGCAGCATGGAGAACACGCTGCTGATCGGCGACTTCCTGTTCGTCAACAAGGCGTTATACGGTGCGGAAGTCCCCCTCGTACACGCCCATCTGCCAGCTTTCCGGGAGCCCCACCGCAACGACATCCTGGTCTTCGACTCTGTTGAGGAGGAGGGGCTCAAGGTGGTGAAACGGCTGATCGGGATGCCGGGCGATACACTCTGGATGGAAAACGGGGAGCTGTGGCGGAATGGTGAAAAGGTCGATGAGCCGTACGCGATCCACACGGACCCCACCCGGTCGGAAGATCCGGTGCAGCGGGTAAAGATGCGGGAGTGGCAGCTGCCGCACTTGGTAAAGCGCGACCCGGCGAGCTACAAGCCCGACCTCCAGGATTGGGGCCCCATCGTCGTACCTGCCGATTCGTTCTTCATGATGGGGGACAACCGGGACAGCTCGTACGACGGCCGCTACTGGGGGTTTTTGCCGCGTCAGAACGTGCGGGGGCGGCCGCTTCTTGTCTACTACAGCTACGACTCCAGCAGCTGGCGCTCTCTGCCGTTCATCACGGCGATCCGGTGGAGCCGCATTTTCACAACGCCGGAGTAGCGACCTGATGGCTCAGTCAGGCCAGGGCACGGCCGGCGAGGTGTTGGTTCTGCTCTCCGATTCGGAGAGCGCCGCGCTCTTCGCCGAGATGCTGGCCCGGAGTCGCCATGTCACGATCGGCGAGTCGGAGGCCGCCATCAGCGGCCGCTACGACCTCGGCATCGTGGACGGCCCCATGCTGCACCGCATCTGGCGCCGCATCGCGGAGCGGAAGCGTGCCGAGGCGCCCACGCTCCTGCCCTTTCTCCTCGTTACCACCCCGCACGACGTCGGCCTGTTTGCGCGGTTTCTCTGGACAGCGGTGGACGAGCTGATCCAGGCCCCCGTCCAGACGCCTGAACTCCTGGCCCGCGTTGACGTGCTCCTTCGGGTTCGAGAGGCGTCGGTGCGGCTGCGCAACCATGGCGAGGAGCGTTTCCGCCAGTTCTTCGATACCGACCCGGCGAGCAGATGGGTCGCCGCTCCCGATGGACGAATCCTGCTCTGCAACGCAGTTTTTGCCGCGCACCTCGGCTTCCCCTCGGTCGAGGAGGCCTACCGGCACACCTGGAGTGACGTCATTGCCGACCCGGTCGCAGCCGCCGACTTCGGCGCGTACCTGGCGAATGGTACTTCGCTGGACGGGTATGAAATGGAGCTTACCCGAACGGACGGTAGCCTGATTCAGGTGTTGCAGCACGCGGTGCCCCGCTTGGAAGCGGGCCGGCTGATCGAGATGCTGGGGTATCTGGTGGACGTGTCGGAGCGCAAGCGGTTGGAGCGCCGGATCGACATGGGCGAGAGGCTGGAGGCTATCGGCAATCTGGCCGGAGGTGTCGCCCACAACTTCAACAACACGCTCGGCACGATTCTGGGCTATGCCGAACTGCTAAAGACAGATCTCCCGCTGGGCGATCCTCGCCGCCAGGAGATCGAAGAGATCCGAAATGCGGCGCTCCGTTCTGCCGAGCTCACCCGGCAGTTGCTCGCCTTCGGGCGCCGACAGATGCTCCGGCCGACGGAGTTCAGCCTGAACGACATGGTCGCGGCCATGGAACGCACCTTCCGCGGGCTCCTCGGCGACCGGTTCGACGTCATTCTCTCGCTGGACCAAGCGCTAGGTCCGGTGCTCGCTGATCGCAAACAGTTGGAGCAGGTGTTGCTCAACCTGGTGCTGAATTCCCGTGACGCTCTCGCTGACATGGAGCGTGGTGAGCTGAGATTGGAGACCACCGCAATCGAGCTCGAAGTCGGCAACCAGGCGCTGTCCGGCGTGGAGATCCCGCAGGGTGCCTACGCCGCTTTGCGCGTGCGTGACACAGGGCGAGGGATGGACCCGGTCACGCGGACGCGGGCATTCGAGCCGTTTTTCACGACCAAGCGAGAGGGCCAAACCGCCGGACTGGGGCTCGCGACGGCGTACGGCATCGTCAAGCAGAGTGGTGGGTTCATCGGGATCGACAGCGAGCCGGGGAGGGGTACGACGGTTACTGTCTATCTGCCGGCCGCGAAGTCGCCCGACACCGGGCCCGAATCCGCCGATACCGCGACTTCCTTGGGGGCGGAGCCGGCCCCTGTCGTGGGTGTGGGCTGAGCGTTACCGAGGCCAAGGCGCTTCCGTCATCGACGACGCGCTGGCTCCGCGGTCGATGTACACAGCGCTGCGGCCGCAAGCGGTGCAGTGGAGGGTGATACGTCCGGCGGGGTGTTGATCGATCTTCGAAGTACGAGGGGGGCTCCGGTCGACAGCGGCGGACCCACAAGAGGGGCACACCAGCACTTTGTGGTCCCGATCCGCCGCGATCAAGATCAACGCCTCCGGCGCGCGGTACTCCTTGATGCCCCGACGACCCACGGTCGGTCCTTCGGTGGGAAGCGGTGATTCGGATGCGAACATCCCACCTACACACAATTTACGAGTCGAAGGCTGGGCGCGCAAAGTACCTGGCGCTGGCGATCGGTGGGCTGGTTGGCCTTTGCCCGGCCCAGCCCGCCAGCGCCCAGGCCACCCACATCGTCCGGCTCGAGGTGACCCCGGATCAGGAGATCTATCGGTTCGTGCCCGCCAGGATCACCGTCCGCCCGGGCGACGTGGTCCGGTTCAAGGTCTCGAGCGGAGGGCCCCACAACGTGGCCTTCGACCCGGAGCCACTGACGGCGGAGGGGAGGGGTGCCCTGAACGCCGCTATGCCGAACCGCAGCGGGGACCTGAGTGGCCCGGTGCTGGACCGGTCTGACGCGGAGTACCGGATCGTGGTGCCGGCGTTGCCCCCGGGGCACTATGGGTTCTTCTGTACACCCCACCGGGCGTATGACATGCGAGGAGAGCTGATCGTCGTTCGGTAGGTTCGGCTTTTCCTTGGTAGTAGCTGACAGTACGGATTATCCAACCACTATCAAATCCGCAGCAAATCTCGCTTGACGGGACTCCAACCCCGTGGTACGTTGCCGCCAAGAAGGCCGGGCGGTACGACGGCCCCCCATCGCTTGCAAAGGACGTGTCGTGTCGGAGCTTGGCGGGTCTCAAATTTCTACGCTGCTCGAGGCGTTGCCGGGCATTGCGAACGTGCTCCGGAGCCCCGTCGCTGACGCGTTGGTGAATACGATCCGCGCGGCGGCCCGCATTGCCGACTTCCAGTTGGCGGACGCCGAGGAGTTGGTACGCTACGCAACCCGACGCGGGTTGCTCGGGTCCGATGAGGGGGATCGCCTGTTGGTGGAGGTTCAGGAGGCCTATCGCCGCCGAGTCGATCGCGCCGCCGACCGGGCCCGGACCCACAAAGCCAAGGCCAAGTCCAAAGCGGTCAAGTCGGTCAAGACTATCAAGCGCGCGGCCAAGACCGGGAAGCGGGCCAGGCTCAGGTCTTGAAGTCGCTCATCAGGGTGGTCAGCCGGTGCGCACCCTGAAGCAGGTCCCCCGCCGAAGACGCCATCTGTTCGGTTGACGCGGTTTGCTCCTCCGCCGCCGCAGTCACTTCCTCGCTCATAGACGCGTGCTCAGTCGCAGTCTGGCTCGCATTTGAAGTCTTGCGACCGACGTCGTCTACGATTCGCCTGTTCTCCGCCGCCTCCTGCGCCACCTCGGCCGCTGCCGCCGTCACCTCCGCCACAGCTGCCGCGATCTGCTCCAGGCCGCTCGCCGCCGCCGCGGCCACCCCTTCCACACCGCTCACCTTTGCCGAGCCGAGCTCCATCGTGGCGGAGACTTCCCGCACCTGTTCGCGAATGTATTCCACCGTCTTGGTCACGTCCTCCGCAGCCGCTGCGCTGGAATCGGCCAGGCGTCGCACCTCCTCGGCGACCACGGCGAACCCGCGCCCATGCTCACCGGCTCGGGCGGCCTCAATCGCCGCATTCAAGGCGAGAAGGTTGGTCTGGGAAGAGATCTGCTTGATCAGGTCTATGAAATCGGTAATCGACTCGGAAAGCCGGGTGAGCTGCTGAACCTGCGTCGCCGAGGTTTGGACCACTTCACGGATGCCGAGGAGGGTCTCGCCGGCGTTGCGCACGTCGTTCTGGTGATGGGCCGCAAGGTCCCGGATGCGATCCCCCAATGCCACCACCCGCCCGGCTGCTTCGGCGTTGCTTTCCGCGGCCCTGCGCAGCGAGGAGAGTAGGGAATCGGCTTCCCGCATGCCGTTCACCTGCTGCTCCGCACTCGTCGCCATGCGGACCATGGCGGTCGAGATCTCCCCGCTCGAGGAGGCCAGCTCTTCGCTCATCGCGGAGAAATCGCTCGCACTCCCGCTGATCTGATTGGCCTCGCGGATGACCGACTCTACTACATCGCGCAGGCGGCCGCCCATGTCGCCCATCGCCCGGCCCAGTCGATCGAGCTCGGTAGGCATCGACCCGAGCTTGACGGGCCGCAGGTCTCCGCTCCCGAAACGATCGGCCGCCCCGATCAAACGTCGCAGCGGCAGGCTGATCCAGCGATCGGTGACGAGGGCGATCACCACAGCCGCGGCCAGCGAGAGGAAGAAAATGAGCCAGAGGAGGGAGCGCCGGTGCTCCGCTTCGGTCTTGAGGTCATTGGCGCGGACCAGCGAGCGGTTGCTCTGCGCCAGGGTGAGCGCTTGAACGTCGCCGATCAGGGTATCGGCACCAGTCCGCGTCTCGCCGGCCAGCCTTCGGGCATCCTCCCGGCGACCGAGGTCGGTGAGCGCGTGCGCGTGTGCGTAGGCCACCTCGAGGCGGGCCTGGGTGGCCCCGATGCGGTTGATGATGAAGCGGTCCGACGTGGTGAGCGATCCGACCTCGCGATAGCGGCGCTGCAGCGAATACGCCGAGTCGCCGCTCCGGAGAAAATCGGATTTGGTGCTGGCCGCGGGCTGGTCGATATACTGCTCGGCAGACCGGATCTCGCTCGTAACCGCGCTCACCAGGTTGTTCCCGATGGCGGTGGTCTGGAGCAGGAGATTCACTTCCTCGTCAACCGAGCGGTCGAGCGACCGGATCGTCCTCACTGCGAGCGAAAAGAGCAGAACGACCAGGGCGATCAACACCGCCATTCCCGCCCACAAGCGTCCCCGCAGACTCTCCAGCATTGGCTAGCCGCCTTCGGCCAGGCGAATGGTGCCTGCCCGTACTACGCCGATGTGCACATCGCTCGAAGGGACGTCGCCCGCCGAGTCGAACGCAATACGTCCGGTCACGCCCTCGAAGGCGGGTGTACTGGTCCCCACTCCAGCGAGGGCGTCCCGCACGGCTTGGCGGTTGGTTCCTGCGCGTCCGATGACGTCGCGCAACAGGTAGATCGCGTCGTACGTTGCCGCGGCCGGCTGATTGGGCAACCCGGTGCCGGGGTATTTCCGCTGGTACGCCGCGACGAACTTCTGATTTGCCGGCCGCTCGATGGACGGGAGGTATGCCTGGGATACGTAAGTACCCTCAGCCAACGAGCCGCTCTGCTCGATGCCCTCGAGGCCGTCGGCGCCGAGGATCGGCACGTTGACGTTCCGTTTCCGTGCCTCGCGCAAGACCTGCTCGGCTTCGGTGCGGTTACCGGCGACAACGATGAATTGCGCCCGCGCGCGCTTGGCCATGCGGTCGAGGTAGAGCGCGACGTCGGGAGTGTCGCCGAGGTAGGGGTCTATTGAAAGCAGCTCACCTCGCAGGCGGTTGAACTCATCCGCAAATGTCGCTCTCACGCCGCGGCCGTAATCGTCGTTCAGATACAGGACCACGCCGCGCTCGAGCCCCAGCTGGTTGCGGATCCAGCGAGCCAACGCAGCGCCGTGCGCCAGGTCGCTGGGGCAGAGCCGAAATGTGTACCGGCCTTGGCTGCTCACCTCGGGCGCAGAGGATGAGGGGGAGAGAGCGACCACAGGGGATTCGCCGGTATTGTAGACCGGCGCTGCTGCGAGCGTTTGGCCCGAGTAGAGGTGCCCTACGACGGCCGTCACGCCAGCGTTATAGAGATCAGTGGCGACGAAGACAGCCGAGTCGGGGTTCGCGAAATCGTTGCGCTCCAGCAACTGGATGGGTCGGCCGCGAACTCCGCCCTGCGCATTGATCTCGTCGACGGCAAGCTCGGCGGCCCTTTTCATGGGCGCGCCGACCGGATCAGTGAAGGGTCCTGCCAGGCCGATCAGGACGGGAGCGTCGCTGCTGCGACAGCCTGTCGCAGCGAGCAAGGGCAGGACGAGCGCCCACGCGCGTCGCGCTGCCCGCGCGAGTCGTAGCAAATGGGGTAGCGGGCTTGGGTGGTGGAATCGCAAGAGTGCGCGAAGGTTAGGTGGCCATCAGGGAGAAAACAAGATGATCGATTGGACCGATCGGCCGCCGACGGCGACCTTCGATCTTCACGGACAGACCGTGCTCGAGGCCCTCAGGAGCGCTGAGGGGTTTCTGCGCAGTCAGGCCCGCGCGACGCCGGGTGGCGTCGTTCGCCTCGTTACCGGCCGCGGCAGATCAGGGGGTGGCGCGCCGATTCGAACCCGCACCCGGACGCTGCTCAAGCGGCTCAAGGAGCAAGGCAGTGCGGTGTTGGACTACGTGCTCGAACAGGGCGAAGGAAGCTTCCTGGTTCGGCTACGACCGTGAGCCGCTGCGGCGGGCGCGCTCGCGACCCCACGCGTCGAGAACGGCGCCGTCCACCAGCGCTACCGACGCGACCTTGTTGGTGCGATCGATTCGCCAGGTGAGTCGAATCATCCGATCCTGACGAATCCACTGCATCATCCACTGCGGGCCCTGCACCTTGGCGCCCACTCTGCCGTACCGTGCTTCGAGACTGCTGCGCCATTGGTCGAGCTGATCCGGCGCCACGTCGCCCGACAAGGTCACCACGCCTGCCACGCTGTCGATCGCGGAGAGCCAGATTTCGACCTGGCCTCCGAAATCGGGGTCGGTGATGCGGGCGCGGCACTCGCTGATCCGGCGATCGACCTTGGCGCGATCGCAACGGAGGCGGCTGCCATCGAGCTGTTCAACCCGAGCCGCAATGTCGCTCAGCCGGTCGCCGGGATGGAAACCGCGGAACTCAAGCGAGGTGCCGTCGCGCGCGAGCGACTGTGCCGAGACCGGGCTTCCCACAGCCGCGAGGCAGACTGCGATCGCCGACGCAATTCGAGTCGAGCGCACCATGAAACAACCCTGGGCGGAGCCCATTGCTGGAACGATCTGAAAATGGTCATGCGAAGGACCGCAAGAACCAAGCCCTTCCTCCCTGTAGGGAGAGAGGGCCGCTCCTGCGGTCCGTTGGGGGTCAGTGCGCGGGGTTTTGCGCCGGCGCTGCTAGACCTTCCGCACGTTGGCGGCCTGAAGGCCCTTGGGGCCCTCGACCACCTCGAACTCTACGTTGTCGCCCTCCGAGAGCGAGCGGAAGCCCTCCGCGATGATCGCCGTGTGGTGAACGAACACGTCCTTGCCGCCGTCCTGCGCAATGAAGCCAAAGCCCTTCGCGTCGTTGAACCACTTGACCGTGCCCTTCGGCATTGCAACAACCTCGTGAAGATGGGAGCCGACTGCTCCGGTAAAACCCCCCGGCCCTCGTGGCCGGAGTAGGAAGAAAAAGGGCCGGCCGGCATTTGCAGCGGACGGCACGATGAAGCCGAGTTCTAGACGGAGTGGACCTGGCAGACCATAGGGATAAGGTCCCGTCCGTTCGGGAGGTTGTCAAGACGGCCCGGCTCAGCGGAGGACGACGCCCGCCTTCCGCAGCTCATGGCTCAACAACCAGCGCTTGGCGGCCAGCCCGCCGCCGTAGCCCACCAGTCCGCCGTCCTTACCTATGACGCGGTGGCACGGAATCATGATCGCCAGGTGGTTTCCCGCGATCAGCCATCCAATCTGCCGGGGGTGAAGCCCGGTGGCCCGGGCGATATCGTCATACGACTGGGTTTCCCCGAACCGGATTTTCCGGACTTGCTTGTATACCGAGACTTGGGCGGGAGAAAGGTCGAACCAGTCGCGGAGATAGACAGGGAACGCCACGGGAGAGGGAGATCCGGCGAAGTAGGCGTCCAGCCAGGCCGTGGTCCGACTGCACTCGCCGTGCATGATGTGCAGCTCGGGCACCGTAGCGCGGAGCCGTACCGTCCATCGGATCCGGTTGGCCCGGTGGGGAAACTCCACGGCCAGAGGCCCCTCCGCACACTCGATCACGGTGAGGGCGCCGATCGGTGACGCGTAGGTTGTCCACTCCACGCGCACGGGGACTCCGCGGCTCCGGGGATACAGACAAACGTAGCGCCAGCTTAGTTTCCACGCATGTCTGCGCCGCAAACTCTCGTCGTCCGCACCTTCGCCGATCGGTCCGAGGGACTGTCCCATTTCATCCTCCGGGCGGGCGAGGCGCCCCGGCTGCTCGCCTTCGACGATGCCCTGGGCTGTCCGTTGGAGACGGCGCTGGCCGCACTCGAATGGACCGGCGCGGTCGGAATCATCGTGGACGACGACCTGCTCCATGCAGCCCGTCTCACCAGCGAAACCGCCGCCGCCGTGATCGAACGGAAGACCCAGAACGGGCGCCGGTTCGTCTACCTCGGACCGCGCCTGGACGCTCCTCCGATGGATGTCTTCGAGGGAGCGGTCCTATTCGACGAACCGGGTGTGAAAGCGGTCGAATTCAGCCAGCGGGCCCATGGGTTGGCCCATTTTCTCCGAGCGACCTCCGGAGCCGGCGCGCTAATCGCTCTGCTCGGCCGACGAGCCCCCGAGATCAGACATCTAAGGCGCTGGCTCGGTCCTGTGATCAAGGAACTGGATGTTCCTCGGCCCTTGGTCGCCGGTTGGTTTGCTGCGACCGCGGCCGGGTGCCTGTTCGGGCCGACGGAGAGCGAACCCAACTATCGGTACATCGAGGCCGGCCTCGAGTCCTGATCTCTCGCGGCATGTAGAGAACTCGAAATACACATCTCCACAAGCTGTGGACAGGATCGCTAGGTGATGGTCACCGCTGGGTTTATTTGTCCACATCCCCCTCCAGGCAGAATGGCGTAACCCGAAGAAACATAGGCACTTGCGAGCGTATCACCCGAGGGTGATCTTCTGAGTGCGTTGCTCGGATCACGCGGGGAACTCCACGTCCACGCGAGGAAACGAGAAGCGAGGGCAGAGCGGGTTATCGGAGGAGGATGCCGACGGGCCAGCGGCCCAAAGGTGCCCGACGATTCCGGTGGTCACCCCGACTTGTCCGGGTGAAGCCAGTCGCGTGCTTCACCCTCCCCGATCTAGCGCCTCGGGGAGCAGTGCGAAGGGTCGGTCCGCGACCCGATCCGACTCGCAGCGCTCACATAGACGAACCAGGTGGGATGGCCATCCGGCCTGGGGATCGATACTGCGGCTTTGCTCTGCCACGCCGAGCGGCGACGCAAGGAGGCAGGCGAAAGGAGAACGGCAGCCGGAAGGCTCCGACCGCAGACAGTCGATGTGGGGGACGGCCGCTTAGCCACGACTAAGCGGCCGTTCCGTTTTCGTCCCCTTCCAAAGTTGTTCTGTTTCGGGTCCGTGACACGGTCGTTTCCCTGGCGTGCGGAATGGTGGAGAGACTTCCGCCCGTGCGCTTGGCGTTCGTGACCGATACCTACCTCCCCGAGATTAACGGGGTTACGACGGTGCTCCAGATGATCCGGCAGCTGATTGCCGGCCGGGGGCACGAGCTTCTCTTCCTGGCCCCCGACTATCCCGCGTGTTCCGAGCCGGATCGACTGGTGATCCGACGAGCCTCGGTGCCCTGTCCGAGCTATCCCGCCGTGCGGCTCTCTTCACCGTTCGGCCCCGACGTCTTTCGGGCGCTCGACCGGTTCGTGCCGGAACTGATTCACGTGGTGACGGAGGGCCCCCTGGGGGCGATCGGACGCCGGTACGCACTCAATCGGGCCCGGCCGTTGGTCACCTCGTTCCACACGGACTTTCCCCGCTACGCGGCCCGATATTTGGGCCCCTGGGCGGAGAAAGTGGCCCAGACCTACCTCCGGCGGTTCCATCAGCCGGCCGTCATCACGCAAACGCCCAGCGCCGTGAGCAGGGCAGACCTGGTGGCCCTAGGGCTGCCGCGCACCGTGGTCTGGGGCCGCGGTGTGGAGTCGGATCGGTTCACCCCGGCTCGCCGTACCGAAGTTCAGCGGGGCGCGCTCGGAGCGACCGGCAAGGTGGTGGTTCTCCATGTGGGGCGCCTTGCCGTGGAGAAGGACCCCCACGTGCTGATCGAGGCTTTTCAACGGGCTCGTGAAGCGGTGGGATCAGAGGCCGTCTTCTGTATTGCCGGAGATGGCCCTCGCGCGGCCGCCCTCCGTGAGGCGCTCCCATTTGCAAGACACTTCGGCTTTCTGGAGCGGGATGCGCTCGCGGACCTGTATGCGGCGGCTGATCTCTTCGTGTTCCCCTCACCCACGGAAACCTGCGGCCTCGTCGCGCTCGAAGCGATGGCATCGGGTCTGCCCGTCATCAGCGCCGACCGGGGTGGCGTGCTCGAGAACGTGCGCAACGGCATCAACGGGCTGGTGGTGGCAACGGGCGACAGCCGTCAGTTTGCCGAGGCGATGATTGGGCTCATCCGCGACTCCGCTCAGCGTGCGGCAATGGCCCAGGCCGCACGGGCGTTTGCGGTGGGGCGCGATTGGACTCGGGAGATAGACGACCTGGAGCGGATGTACCAATTCGTCGTGGCCGGCGGGCTTCGAACCGGAGGTACGACGGCTCAACGGCTGGCGATGGCGCTGCAGCATGCCTACCCGTCCCAGTCCAGGGCGGGAATCGCCGGGGAGCCCCCCGGAGTCGAATAGCTGCACGTCGGTTGGCCCACTTAGCTTGCCTCCATGACAATTCAATTGCTCCTCCTCGAGCTGGATCCCGAGCGCCGGCGCCAGTTGGCGGAGGTGCTTCGGGCGACCGGTGCGCGCGTGCAAGAGGCCGAGGGCGCACGGTCGGCAGCCGAATCGCTACAAGGCGGGGGTTTCGACGCGGCTCTCGTCTCCCTCGGGGTTCCCCAACTCGATGTCGCAGCCTTGGCGGCGGCCATCTGTCCATCGGCACCCGGGTCACCCGTCTCTCTCGACGCCGCGGAGCGCCTTCACATTGCGCGCACCTTGGAGCACACCGCGGGCAATCGGCGGCAAGCAGCCCTCATTCTCGGGATCTCCCGCTCCACGCTCCTGCACAAGATTCGGAAGTACGGCCTGGATGTGGGCGAGGCGGGCGCGAGGCGAAGCGGGGCTTGACCATCCGTGGTACTTCCGTGCGAGCGGTCCTGCCGAGTGCGGCGGCTCGGAGCGCATGCGGGCCTCCGAGCCCGGCCGACGAGGGTGCCGTCCTCCTCCGTGCGACCGTCATTGATCCCTGACCAGACGCAGGCGTCCCAGTCGTGAGATAACCACCGAGCGCCTGGCAGACGCACGGCTGAAAGTGTAAGTCCCATTGCCTACGCCGTGTGGCAAGCCCAGGGGCGTGAACATGAGCGGATAGGTGGGGCCGTCGAAGGCCACCCGGTCGGCCGCGGGGCCCGGGGCGCGCCAGACGACGCCGGCGCCCGGCCCGTTCACGACCCGAACGACCAGTGAGTCGGCTCCGATGTCGAGTCGGGTGGTCCGCCTCCGCAGGATTGCAGTGAACCGGGCGACTCGGTGGGCCGCCATGAACTGGTGCGCGGCGCGCTCGGTGTCGATGCTGGCGAGCAGGTCTCTGCTGGAGGGAACGACAATCGCGGTTAACAAACCGACGATTGCGAGGACCACGATGAGCTCGGGAAGGGTGGTACCTTGTCGCATGGGGGCAAGACTACAAATTCCAGCCTCGGAACCCGGCAGCTTTTTCCCGCGGCAGGTGTTGGAAACACGCGACGCTTGCCCCAGCGCGCTCGCCGGGCGATACTAGCCGGTACCCCCTCTCACTGACGTCCTTCGCCCGGAGCTACGCCTGAACGATTTTACGCCCCAGCGGGTCTTCGGGCAGGCTGGTGATCACCTCGGTGGTGTGGGTTGGCACGATGACTTCCTGGAGCGTGCCCGCCTCGAACGTGAGCGCGATGACGACGCCGCATCGCGAGGCGCCCTCGCCGCGTACTTGGTCGCGCGGGTGATCGATCGTTGCCTCGAAGGCTCGGCGACCGACGACGATAGGCAAGCGTACAACTGGCAGCTCGAAGGCGCGCGGCGTTACATCGGCGAGCTGGACGGGAACCGTCCCGAAGTGCGGCACCTGGACGGGATTCTCGACGCGCTTCGGGTGGTCGGCAACGCTCACTCCCCCGCCGTCAGGATGGCGTTGACGGCGTTCGCCTACTTCCTCGAGCACGAAGGCCGGCTGGCCGAGGCCCTGGACATCTTGCGCTTGGCCGCCCGTACGCACGGGCCGGCCATCCCGCCGGCCGATTTCCCGGCCATCGCCCTGTTCGCCGGCCGTCTCAACCGACTGCAGGCCCGCTTCGATGCCGCCACCACGGCATACGCGGCGGCGGAGGAAGGGGCCCGAGCTATCGGCGACATCAATGCCCGGCTGGTTTCCCGCCTCGGCCGAGCCCACGTGATGCGCGCGCAAGGAAATCTGCCTCTGGCGAGGGCGGCGGTCGAAGAAGTGATCGTCGAGGCCAGGGCCGAGGGTCTTACCGATACGCTGAGCCGGGCGTACGCAGACCTGGGACACGTCATGAACGTGCAGGGCGATCGGTTGGGCGCGCTGCGTGCCACCTACGAGGCATTCCGGCTGGCTGCCGATCCACTCAATCGGATGCGTTATCTCGGCGACCTCGGCGTCGAATTGTCCGATCTGGGCTACTACGACGTTGCCCGGATCGCGTTCGGCATCGTCGTTGGATCGAATACCAGCTTCATCGTCAAGACCAACGCACGCCTCGAGCTCATGGAGATCGAATCCGCCTCCGGAAACCGGGTGGCGTTCGAGCGGCATCGCGGGGAGCTGCGTGAGGTGGTCCCGCGTATGACGCCGTCCATGGCGATCGACTACCGTTTCAAGGCAGGCAGCGGCCTCGCTCGATTCGGTCAATTTGCGCGAGCCCGCGAGGCTTGGGCTGAAGGGATGCGACTGGCCGAAGCCCACCACCTCAACGAGTGGTACTTCCGCCTGGAACGCTTGGGGCAGCATTTGGATGGCTGCGCGGCGCCGCAGATCCTGCGGGCCGAGGCCCAACCGGCTCCGGCGGCGATCGCGGATTTGGCCGCCGGGCTGACGGCATACGCCGAGGAGGCTATGCCGGCGTGAGACGTAGGGCTTAAGGATTACTTCTTACAACTAGTGGTAGTGGTCCGGATGCTGTTGGATCCTTGTGTCTCACAAGAGAAGTTGGGTCGCGGTCCAGTGGCGTCCGAACATGCGGCCAACAGGCCGGCCGCGAGCCACACGACAAGAACGAGCCCACGCGAACGAGACATAGTGCAGACCTCCGACATTGAGCCATCCAAGGGGGCTGCGCCAACTTGGGACCGCTTGGGCAGCCGGGGTTAGGTACTTTTTGCGACATTGAGGGGCGCTTTTGCGACAGGTGCCGATTCTCGCCGCCGTCCCGGGCGAACGGTTGTTCCGCCTTCATGCCGCCGAACCCGAAGGATACGAATGGGTTCCGGCGTCGAGTTGGGTCCAGGCAGTCACAGTCATTCGTACCCGGCCGGTAGAGCTCGCAGTGGTGGACCCGACGCTCGGAGGCGAGCCACGCTCGATGGAAATCGAGCGGCTGCGGCAGCACTTCCCGTCGCTGCCTCTAGTGGTGTACACCACCCTCGCTCCCGAGACCGCCGGCGTGCTCCTCGACCTGGGCCGAGCAGGCATCCGCCGGGTTCTGTTTCACCGGTTCGACGATGCCCCGGCTGCGCTCCGACGGGCAATCCACGCCGAGCTGGAGCAGGGCGCCTCCCAGCAGCTGATGCAGCAGCTGACCGGTATTCTCCCGCCCCTGCCCGAGTCACTGCGGCGGGCGCTCGAGGCAACGCTGCACACACCGGGTGACGGGCCAACTGTGTCGGTTCTGGCGGCGCGGGCGCAACTCAAACGGCGAACGTGCGAGAGGTGGTTCGCGCGGCTGGGCCTGCCGTCTCCCAAGATGGTGATGCTGCTCGCCCGGGTGCTGTACGCCCATCGTCTGCTGCTCGACCCCGGCTACACCGTCGAAGACGTGGCAGTCAAGCTGGGCTATACGCGAGCCAAGACCCTCCAGATGCACTTTCGCGAGGTATTCGGCCTGACCGCGGGCGAGGTCAGGCTTTCGCTCTCGTCCGAGGAGGCGCTGCGGCTGGTCACCGAACGACACCTCCATCAGCCGAGCCAGGCAGCCTCATGACCGCCCGGGTCCTCATCATCGACGATGAGACGTCCCTGCGGCAGACGCTGGAGCGCGCGCTCCGCTCCTTTGGCTACGAAGTGGACAGCGCGCCCGACCCCCTGTCGGCCTATCATCTGCTGGGTGACGCCACATACGATGTCGTGCTGCTCGATCTGCGTTTGCGGCAGGCCAAGGGTGATGCTCTGTACCTCGCGCTCGTCCGTCAGTGGCCGTACCTCCGTGGCCGCGTCATGCTGATGTCGGGCGACCCCTGGTCCGCGCAAGACACCTGGCCGCCGGAGCTGGTGGCCTGTCCGCTCCTGGTTAAGCCGTTCACGCTCGACACCCTCGCGGGCCTGGTCGCCCGCATTGCCAAGCCAGACATTCGGACCAAGAACGGCAGCGCATGACGGTCATGCTCTCTCCCCAACCGGTTGCCGGTCCGGCGCCGGATCCGCTCGTCACTTTGCGGGAATACCGCTCCCTCGCGCCCTGGGGCCTCCGCGACCTTACCGCCATCGCCGCAGGTATTCTGGACGTGTCGGGCGTGGTACCGGTCAGTCCGGTGGCGCGGTCGCGTCCGACCGAGCGCACCATCCGGTTCTACGTGGCTCGGGGCCTGGTGAGTCCGCCGGAAGGACGCGGCACGGCGGCCACGTACGGATATCGGCATCTGCTGCAGGTGCTGGCGGTCAAGCTGCGGCAGATGGAGGGCGCCACGCTGGAGGCGATCGTCCGCGAGATGACCGGCGTGACCGGCGACGCCGTGGAGCGGCGGGTGGCCGCGACGCTGGGGCCGCGCATCCCGGGTCCGTCTTCGCTCGAGCTTGAACGCGGCCCGCGGTCCGGCCGCGGTCGGGTCGGACGCGCGCTGGACGCGTGGATCGCGCCGCCCCCCGCGGGGACCGCGACGGAGCCGACCTCGTGTCGAAAAATCCCGGTCGGTCCCGGCGTGGAGCTGATCGTGGATGACCGCCATCCGGCTCTCCGCCGTCCGGAGGCTGCTGCCACCCTCGCCGCCGGCGTCCGCTCTCTCCTGGAAGGCCTGTTGCACGGAACCTGACCTGGGCCGGGCGACCCTCCACCCGGTCCGACAGCGCTCCCGTTCAGAGGCTGATACCCACCCAACACCGGAGGACGGTCGATGGGACTGATCCTTTTTCTGGCCGTCATCGTCGTGATCGCGCTCTGGATCATCGGCGCGTACAACGGACTCGTCGCCCTCAAGAACAGGGTTGCCAATGCCTGGAAGCAGATCGACGTGCAGCTCAAGCGCCGCCACGATCTGATCCCGAATCTGGTGAATACGGTGAAGGGCTCGATGGACTTCGAGCGGTCGACGCTGGAAGCGGTCATCTCGGCCCGCAACCGGGCGGTGTCGGCCACGGGTGTGCAGGCGACCGCCAAAGCCGAAGGTGAGTTGACCCAGGCGCTGGGACGCCTGTTCGCACTCACAGAGAATTATCCCGACCTCAAGTCCAACCAGAACGTGCTGCAGTTGCAGGAGGAGCTCACCAGCACGGAGAACAAGATCGGCTTCGCTCGGCAGGCATACAACGACACCGCCACCGAGTACAACACCAAGCAGATGCAGTTCCCCACCAACCTGGTCGCCGGAATGGCCAAGGCTTCCCCGGCCGAGCTGTGGGAGATCCAGGATTCGGCTGAGCGAACCGTGCCGACGGTCGACCTCTCCCTGCCGAAGCCACCCGCCGCGTGAGCGAGACCGATCTCTTTGCGCAGCAAGAAGCGAATCGGCGACGTTCAACATGGCTGGTGGCGGGATTCGTGTTGTTCTTTGCCTGGGTCGGATTTGGCGGGGACATCGCCTTCGGACTGCTGACCCGGAACGCCCCCGCCGGCAGCTATCACCACGTCGTCCCCGTGATCGGAATCGTCGCCACCTTGGTAGCGGGTGGGATCTGCTGGTACGCCTGGCGGTTCGGTGCCGAGCGGGTGCTATGGGCGACGGGCGCGTGGGAAGTCATCGAACCGGCGACCCTCGAGCAGAAGCAACTGATCAACGTGATCGAAGAAATGGCGATTGCAGCCAGCCTTCCGAAGCCGCGGGTTTGGATCGTCCCGGATGAGGATCCGAACGCGTTCGCCACGGGCCGGGACCCCGCCAGCGCCAGCATCGCAGTGACCGAGGGGCTGCTCCACACGCTGAATCGAGAGGAGCTGCAGGGCGTCGTCTCGCACGAAATGGCGCACATTCGCAACCTCGATACCCGACTCATGACGTTGCTCGCCGCGATGGTCGGTGCGATTGCCCTCATGTCGGACGGCACCGGTCGCATACTGCGCGTTGGAAACGTACGGACCTCGGGCGGCGACGGTGACAAGGGAGGAAAAGGGGGGAGCCCACTGGGGTTCGTCGTCCTGGCGCTCTGGCTGGTCACCGTGCTCGTAGCCCCCGTCATCTCCCGCCTCCTGGCGATGGCGGTAAGCCGGAAACGGGAATATCTGGCCGACGCCACTGGGGCTCAGCTGACGCGCAACCCGGGCGCGCTTGCATCAGCATTGGAAAAGCTCGCCGCGGCATCGGCGCCGACCAAGGCGATTACGCTGGGCGCGGCGCACCTCTGCATCGTGGATCCGACGGGGAACCGGTTTGCCAGCGCGGAAGGCTTCCTGGGCGACGTGTTCGCCTCGCATCCACCGATTGCGCAGCGGATCATTCGGCTCAGGGGAATGGCGTATCAGGAAGCGAAGAGGGAGGGGATTCAGACCCAAACGGCCTGAGCTCTTCACGAGATCTCCAGCACCCCGAGTATCTCCCCCACAAACGTTCCCGGATCGAACGGCAGCATCATGACGTGGTCGACCTCCGCGGAAGGCACGGTGCCGCCCGGCTCGGTTGCGAGGGCTATCACCCGGTAGCGGCGATCGGTCGGTGCCCGGAATCCAGCCAGCGGGTCGGACCCTGGCAGGCCGCCCTGACCGGCCAGCAGCAGAGTGACGTTCGGCGCGCCGGTCGCGCGCGCGAGCTCGGCAGGCTTAGTAACGCGGACCACCGTGAACCCCGCCGTCCGGAGGAGCAGCGTGGCCACCCGTGCGACGGTCTCATCGGGCACCGCGAGCACGGCGGTGCCCCGTCGAACCTCACGCACGACCCCGCCGTCGGTGACGTCGAGCATGCGGAGCGCGCCCAGGTATTCCGTCGACGGAGCGTCGCGGAGATCGCGGATTCGCCGGACGATATCCCGTATGCGATCCAGCGCGACCTTAATCGCTTGCAGCCCCTGCCGGGTCTGCTCGGTGGCCCCGGCGAGCAGAAGCTGGACTTCGGCGGAGGCCGCCATTAGCGGATTGTTGATCTCGTGGTGCAGGGTGACGGTGAGCTCGCCGATCGCCGCGATGCGCTCGGTACGGAGCAGCTCCCGTTCCGCGGCCGCAAGCGCGTCACGGACCGCCCGGCTACAGCGGATCCGCTCGAGCACTTGCGGCAGCAGGTCGGCGAACGACTGGTCCTTCGCGAGGTAATCGTCGGCTCCCTCTCGCAACGCGCGCGCCGCCAGGGACTCGTTTCCGTGAGCGGTGACCAGTACGACGGCGGGAGGACGGGCGCCCGCGCGGAGCGCGTCGAGCCGATCGAGACCGGGGCCGTCGGGTAGCTGCTGATCCAGCAGGATGACATCGGCCTGAGCGGCTGCTGCCAGCGCATCGGCCCCGGTGGTGACATGGGCCGGGGGGGCGAAACCGTGGGCCAGGAGAATCTGCGGGACCAAACGGGCGATCGCGGGGTCGTCGTCCACCAACAGAATGCGAAGCCCCGCGCGGTCGGGGGCTTCACCCTTCGACCCGGTCACACGGGCTGGTCGTCGAGGAAGACCAGTACGGCCTTGCGGTCGACCACCTCCGACAGCGCCTGGTAGACCGCTGGATCCAGCACCGTGCCGACCAGATCGCGCATGCGCTCGACGGCGACCTGAGGCTCCATCCTTTCCTGATAGGGACGCGACGTGGTGAGGGCGTCGTAGATCTCGACCGCGCCGATGATGCGTGCGCCGAGCGGGATCGCCTCGCCCGCGAGACGATCTGGGTATCCCTTGCCGTCCCATCGCTCGTGATGGCTCCGCACGAACGCGATCACGTGCTTCAGATGGACGAGGGGGGACAGGATCTGCGAGCCGACGACGACGTGCTCCTTGACGTGGTCGTACTCGCGGTCGGTCAAGGGACCCTGCTTCGCCAGTACCTCTTCGCGAATGCCGATCTTGCCGATGTCGTGCAGCCGCCCCCCGGTACGCACCAGCTCGACCTCCTCGTCGGACCGGTGCATTGCTGCCGCGACCAGGGCTGACATGTCGGCGACGCGTGCCGAGTGTCCGCGCAAGTAGGGATCCTTGGCTTCGAGGGCGTTCACCAACGCTTCGAGGGTTGCCAGGGAAATCCGCTCCAGATTCTGCCGCTCGAACTGCACTTCGGCGGTACGCACCGCGACCTCTTCCTTCAGCCACTGGTTGAGGTGCTGGCTATCGAGGCGGGTCTTGCGCTCCTGAAGGGCGCGTTGGATCGCGCGAGACAGATGAGGGAGATCGATCGGTTTGGTGAGATAGTCCATCGCGCCGCGCTGCATGCAGAGAGCTGCGCTGGTCGCGTCGTTCACCGCCGTCAGCATGAGCAAGGCAAGGTGCGGCTCCAGCTCGACGAGCCGTGGCACCAGGTCGATGCCGTTGGTTCCCGGAAGGTTCACGTCCAGGAGCATCCCGGTCACCTTGTGGCGGCGGAGCTTCTCGAGGGCGTCGTCCCCGGTCTGGGCCGTCAGGACTTCATAGCCCTGCTGCACCAGGAACTTGCGCACCGCGTTGCGGATCGACTCTTCGTCATCCACGACCATGATGGTCACGGGGCCGTCGGTCAGCGGCACACGCACTCCGTCCGGGTGCAGCGGTCGCACGCCGTCGAGCGGGCCACGCCGGTCGTTTGAGGTCACCGCTGGCCGGCGAGAGGGGGGGTAGGCTGCCTCAACCTACGTCACGCTACGGAACTGGTCAACGCGGCCAGGTCAGTCGACGAAATCCACGTGGACCGGCTTGGGGATCACCCCAGCGCGGTGGCCGTCGTCCAGCAGGCGCTGGACCGCGGCTCGACCCCGGGGGCCGTAATCGACGGTCCAGTGGTTCACGTACATCCCCACGAACGCATCGGTCCGCTCCTCGCTCAGGCCGCGACTGAATTGACGGGCGTGGGCAAGGGCGGGGACCCGATGCTCGAGACCATACTCGATACTGGCCCGGAGGTCGCGCGCGATCTGGTGCATGACATGCTCGCCCAGGTCCCGTCGCACGACATTCCCGCCCAGCGGAAGGGGCAACCCGGTCTGGGCCAGCCACCACGCGCCGAGATCGGCCCAGAGCTCGAAGCCCTGGTCCGAATACGTAAGCTGGCCTTCGTGGATCAGAAGCCCAGCGTCCACGCTGCCCGCCGCGACGGCGCCTTCGATCTGGTCGAAGGGTACGACCACAGCATCGAACGAAGGCTGGAATAGCCTGAGCGCGAGATAAGCCGTAGTCAGCTTGCCGGGTACCGCCACCCGTCGGCCTCGCAGCGCAGTCTGGGGATCGGCGGGGCAAGCGGTGCGAGCGACCAGTCGCGGACCGTAGCCGTCGCCCATGGACGCACCGCTTCCCAGCAGAGCGTACCGGTCTGCCAGATGGGCGTAGGCATGGATCGACACCGCCGACACTTCGAGCTCACCGGCCAGCGCCTGCCGATTGAGCGTTTCGATGTCCGCCAGCTCATGGACGTAACGCAGCTCGCCGGTATCGAGCTTTCCCTCGGCGAGGGCGTAGAACATGAACGCGTCGTCCGAATCGGGGCTGTGAGCGATGTGGATGGTCTTCGTCATAGGTGCCTTGAGAGGAAGCGTGAACGGTGAACAGTGAACGTGGGCTCCGGTAGTGAACGTGGGCTCCGGTGATGAATGGGCCTCCGGTTCACTGTTCACGCGGTCTCTTAACTGCCATTTCGGCCTCCTTACGGAATTCGTCAATCGCCGGCT
Source organism: Gemmatimonadales bacterium (assembly GCA_035495075.1). Taxonomy (GTDB): domain Bacteria; phylum Gemmatimonadota; class Gemmatimonadetes; order Gemmatimonadales; family GWC2-71-9; genus DASQPE01. The sequence continues at coordinate 8,328 of DATJGL010000182.1, read as the reverse complement.
CGTGCTCCCGGTACTCAGGACGGTTGGCGCGCTCCTCTGCCTGGTAATGCTGGAGGAAATCGCCGTACGCCTGGCGGCGCATGCTGTCGTCGTGGGCCAGATCGGCCGCGGTGCCGCGGATGAGGTATCCGAACAGGTGGCCGGGCTGGGCGGCCTCGATCGAGTCCGCCAGTTCGAGCGCGGCAGGGACGCCGCCCACCCCCAGCATCAGTAGCGCCGCATGGTATCGTGCATCCACGTCGATCGTATCGAGCTGTGCGTACGCCCCGAGTGCCATCGGCGTAAAGCTCGTCACCGTGGTCGAGTCGCCGCGGTCGGCCGCGGCCATCACCCGGTTGAAGAGGCGGTCGAAACGCTCTCGAGGCGGCATCTGGCTGATGTCTGGCGCTGCCCGTGCGGGCGAGCCACCGGCAAAGGGCGCCGCGCCGGCCGCTCCGGGATTCGCCATATCTGGCGTGGCCGGTGCCGGCGTGCCGCGCCCAACCCACCAAACGATCAGGCCAATCAGGACTGCGACCACCGATGCCGCTACGATCCACGCCGTTTGCTCCGATCTCACCGGCTGCGCGCCGGTGCGTGCACTCGGAGCGAGCCCGGGTGCCAGGGGACGGCCGCATCGGTGGCAGAACCGGGCCCGACTCGACAACTCGGCGTCGCAATGGGCGCAGCGACGGGGCCCAAGACTGGCGCCGCAGCTCCCGCAGAATTTGGCCGTTGCCGGGGCTACAGCGCCACAGGCACTGCAGCTGATGGTCGAGGATCCGGTCATCGCGTTCCGGATGGCGTGGGGGCGGAAAGGTAACCCCTCTCCCGCAGGGTGGCAGCCGTTCTTACCTTCATCCCGACTCCTCTCACAGAGGTCGCATGGCGCCCACTCCGGCCCGCCCAGCGCGGGAGACCTTTCCGACCGATCTGAGCGGGGCCGGTAAACGGGACATTGTGGAGCTGGCCGAGCAGTTTCATGTCGATTTCCTCCGGCTCCAGTTCACCGACATTCTCGGCGTCAACAAGAACGTCGAGGTACCGCACAGCCAGTTCGACAAGGCCCTCGACGGCGAGATCATGTTCGATGGGTCGTCGATCGAGGGGTTCGTGCGGATCGAAGAGTCCGACATGCTCCTCAAGCCGGACCTGGCGACGTTCCGGATCCTGCCTTACGACGACGAGGGCGGCCGCGTAGCCCGGCTGCTCTGCGACATCCACACCCCCGACGGCGGTCCATTCGGAGGCTGTCCGCGCACCACGCTCAAGCGGCAGATCGAGCGGGCGAAGAAGCTCGGCTTCACCATGATGGCCGGGTGTGAAGCCGAGTTCTTCCTGTTCGAGATGGCGCCGGATGGGTCGCCCACGACGAATACCCACGATTCCGCCGCGTACTTCGACCTGACACCGGTGGACAAGGGAGAGGAAATCCGGCGGGTCATCGTGGAGCACCTCGAGATCATGGGGTTCGAGGTCGAGGCCGCGCACCACGAGGTGGCCCCCGGGCAACACGAGATCGACTTCCGCTACGCGGACGCGCTCACCACGGCCGACAACCTGGCGACCTTTCGCTTCATCGTGCGGGACGTCGCTCGCCGGCTCGGCTTTCTCGCCTCGTTCATGCCCAAGCCGATCCAGGGGCAGAACGGCAGCGGGATGCACACCCACCAGTCTCTGTTCAAGGGGCCCAAGGACAACGCCTTTTACGCGGCGAACAGCGAGCATCAGTTGTCCAACGTGGCGTTGTCATACATCGAGGGATTGCTGCAACACGCCCGCGGCTTTTGCGCCATTACCAATCCGCTCATCAACAGCTATAAGCGACTGGTCCCCGGTTACGAGGCGCCGGTGAACGTCGCGTGGTCCATGCGGAACCGCTCACCGCTGGTCCGGATTCCCGACCGGCGCGGCCTGGGCACCCGCTGCGAGCTTCGGATGCCCGACCCCTCGGCGAATCCCTACCTGGCGCTCACAGTGCAACTCGCGGCGGGGCTGGATGGCGTCGAGCAGAAGCTGCCGTGTCGCGAGCCGGTCAACCGGAACATTTTTCGCATGAGCTATCGGGACCGCCGGAAATACCGGATCGACGAGTTGCCGAGAGACCTCCACGAGGCGCTGGAGTACTTCGAGAAGGACGACGTCATCAAGGCAGCGCTGGGCGAGCACCTCACGGAGCGCTTTCTCGAGGCCAAGCGCGAGGAGGTGTCGCAGTACAACCTCCAGGTGAGCCGGTGGGAGATCGACAACTACCTCGGTCGCTACTAGGCGCCTCCGGCTTTCTCCTCGACCTCGACGGCACGCTCTACGCTGAAGGCGCTGCGGTTCCCGGGCGCCGGAGACCGTGGCTGCGCTGCGGCGTGCGGGCGTTCCGTTCCGTTTCGTCACCAACACCACCAGCCGACCACGCTTGGGCCTCGTCGATCGGCTCCGGGAATGTGGGTTCGCGGCCCATCCGACCGAGATCCTGACCCCCCTCACCGCTGCCAGCCGGCTCGCGCGCGACAGGGGGATGAGCGTCCTCGCACCGTTTCTTGCATCGGCATCTCTCGGCGATCTCGAAGGCTTCGAGCTTCGGGGCGGGACCTCCGGGCACCCGGCCGGGGGATCGCCGCCACAAGCCGTGCTGGTGGGCGACCTTGGTCAGCAATGGACTTACCATCTGATGCAGGAGGCGTTCGGCTACATGCTCGATGGCGCGTTGCTCATTGCGCTGTCACGCGACCGATACTGGCAAAACGGCGGCCGACTCGCGCTCGATGCGGGGCCCTTCGTCGTCGGCCTGGAGTACGCGGCGGCACGCGAAGCGCTGCTGGTGGGCAAACCGAGTACGGAGTTCTTCCGTGCCGCCGTGTCCGAGCTCGGCCGGACACCAGCTGAGGGGTCGGTTGCGATGATCGGGGACGACCTGTGGTCGGACGTCCGCGGGGCCCAGGAAGCGGGCTTTCAGGGGTGGCTGGTGCGGACCGGTAAGTTCCGCCAGGACGTGCTGCGCAAGAGTGGGATCACGCCGGATCGAATACTCGACAGCGTCGCCGACCTGCGCCCCGCCGCCGAGGCACTCGCCGAGTGAAGCCATTCCATTTCGTTGCGCTCGGATGGATCCTGGGCGCCGCGCCGCTTTGCGCCCAGTCGGCGCCAGACACGATGGCGCACCCCCAGTCTGCGCCCGACACGGCAGCACGCCCCATCATCCAGGGTGTCATGGTGGACACCCGCGACATCTTCGAGCCGGAAGAGGCCCAGGCCAGCTCGCTAGTGCGGTTTGCCAACTCGATCCACGCGACCACCCGGAGGGGCGTGGTCGAGCGTGAGCTCCTGTTCAAGACCGGTGACCCGTTCGACTCCGCCAAGATCGCCGAGACAGCCCGGAATCTCCGAGCAATGGGGATCTTCCGTCGGGTCATCATCGACAGCATCCACACCGATTCGGGGCCCGTCCTGCGGGTCACTACCAAGGACGGCTGGAGCACCCGCCCGCTGTTCGACTTCAACAGCACTTCAGGCCAAATCGCCTGGGCCGTTGGGTTGGAAGAGCTCAATCTGTTCGGCCGCGCGACGTATGCCTCGGTCACCTACAGCGACACGCCCGATCGGACGGCACTCACCCTCCAGTTCCGACAACCTCGCCTGATCGCCAATCGCATCTACGCCACGGCGGGGTACCAGCACCGCTCGGACGGCCGCTCGGTCAGCGCGGGATTGGGCTTGCCCTTTCTTAGCCTGGATTCCCGGCACGCGTTGACGACGAGCTTTCTCGACTTCGACGGCGACGTGCTTCGATTTCTGGGAGGAAATCCGGTACCGAGTGAGGTGCTCCGACGCCGCTACACGGTCGGCAGGATGGATGGCGCGCTGGCGCTGTCGGCCTCGACACGCGGCTTCGTTCGCCTCGGGATCTTCGGTCAGGTGCGGCGCGACGACTTTCTTGATACGAGTCTGGTCGCCTCCACTCCTTTCCCTCATACGGTCACGGCGGCGGTCGGGCCCTACTTCTGGGCCAGCCGAGCCTCGTTTCTGGTGCTGCGCAACTTCCGGAGCTTCGGCCGCGAGGAAGATGTAGACCTCAGCACGACGTTCCTGGTCGGGACTTATGCTGCCCCCGAGGCGTTCGGATACGACCACGATGGGGTTGGTCTCCAGGGAAATGCCGGGTCCGGCGTTCGGCTGCCCAGCGGGTTCGCTACGCTGAGAGCGGCGGCGACGGGGCTGGTCAGCGGATCCGGCCTCGATTCCGGAACGGTCCGGGTAACCGGTACCTGGGTCGTACAGCCCTCCCGGGCCCACACCCTGGTAGTTCTGGGCCAGCTGGGTTGGCAGGAAAACCCGACGCCCGGCGAGGAGTTCGATCTCGGACTGAGTCGCGGTCCGCGGGCCTTTTACGCCCACGCTTTCACCGGAGATCGAATGGTGAACGTGCTGGTCGAGTACCGCTGGACCATGCTCGAGAGCTGGTGGGACGTCCTCGGATTGGGCCTCGCCGGATTCGTGGACTACGGGGGGGCATGGTACAGCGGCTCCCCCCGCCGGACCGGGACCGACGCCGGGTTCGGATTCCGGCTGGGCCCCAGCCGGAGCACCGACACCGATGCTGTGGTAAGTATTGACTTTGCCAGACGGTTCGAGACCGACATTCAACGAGCGGGGTGGGCGGTGGTGGTCCGGAGGGGGGTCCGCTTTTAGGGCCTTGTCTTGCCGCCGCCCTGGCGGACGTCATATATACCAGAGAGCGGTGGTTCCGTCCCGGGTCAGGGGCGGTCACCCCTTTTTTCGCGACAAGTCCATGCGACTCACCCTGGTCGAGTCAGATCGCAGGTTCCTTCAGACGGCCGAGTGCGCCATGCTCAGCATCGTAGCGCACGGGGCGTTGGTATGGGGCGTGCTGGCACTGACGCAAGGCGGACGAGTGCTCCCCCAGACTGAGCGTGAGGCCAGGGTGTTCTTCCTGCTGCCTCCCGACCGGGTGGATGCTCGTTCCCGCCAGATGGAGGTCGCCCAGTGGGGCAAGCTGGGCAGTGACTTCCAGGATGGACGCAATTTCAGCAAGCCCGCCGAGGGTTGGCTCTTGCAGCGTGAGGCGATGAACCGGCGGGGTAAGGAGGACAAGAGCGGGGCACAAGGGCAACTGCCCGCCGGTGTTCAGATGGCACAGCCTGATACGATCTTCAGCGTCCTCCAGGTCGACTCGATGGTCGAGCGGTATCCTTGGAGCGCCGCCCCAGCCTACCCCCCCAAGTTGCTGGCCGACGGGGCCGAAGGAACCGTGTACGCGCAGTTCGTGGTGGACACAACCGGCGCTGTGGACACGACTTCCATTCGAGTCCTCACCAGCCCGCACCCCGAGTTCGAAGCCTCGGTCCGGGCCGCCCTGGCCCACATGATGTTTCGCCCGGCTAAGCGAGGGACCCATCGAGTTCGCCAGCTGGTCGAGCAACACTTTCGATTCACCATCGCGCCACCTCCCCAGATTGCCGACACCAAGCGCGTGACCTGAGCCGAACCCTGGTTGACAAGTCCGTTTTCGGGGGTTACGTGGGACGGGCCTACCCGATGATCCCGTGTCACAAACCCAAGCCGTCGAGTTCCGGCTCTACGGCGGACCAGTCACCAGGGGAGCGTCGCTATGTCACAGTTGGTTGCCTTGTCGATCAGTATCGGACTGCTGGGTGGCATTGCAACGTTCATCTACCTGAAGCTAGGTCTCGCCATTTGGGCCGGCTTCATCGCCTGGGCCTGCTTCTTCCACTGCGGCGGCGATTCCAACGCCCTCAAGCAGACCATCGTCGGTAACATCTTCGGCGCCATCTGCGCCTGGATCGCCGCGTTCATCATTCTCTCCTTCCCCCTGGGCGACCGCCTGGGTCTGCCGCTTTGGGCGGGAATCGTCGTGGGCATCACCGTTTTCATCATGTGCATCGCAGCGCACCTCAAGGCGCTCGCCGTCATTCCGGCCAGCGTGTACGGCTACGCGGCCACCTTTGCGTATCTGCTCCTGACCGCGCAGGCCATGGTGATCGCGGAGATGACGGCGGTGGACTTCAAGCGGAATGCGTTCCTGTTCATCGTGATTTCCATGGTCCTCGGAGCACTCTTCGGGATGGCCTCGGCCAAGCTGGGTGCGGCACTCGCCAAGAAGGCCTGATCGCCGGAAGGGGGAAAGCGACTGCGGCCGGGCGCCAACCCGAGGCGTCCGACCGCAGCCGGTGGCACGGCGACCCTCCCGAGTCAACTAACCTGCAACGACCTTCCCCACGATCAGACGCTGCATCGGCCGGGGCATCAGGCGATCGAAGAACACCGTTGCCTTGTTGAGGAACCCGGGAACCACAGTCGCCCTCCGTTGCAACATGGCCAGCACACCAACCCTGGCGACATGCTCCGGCGTCGTGATCATCATCTTGAGCAGGGGCGACACCCTCTGCCCGGCCACCTCCACGAACGACGTGGTAGATGTTCCAGGGCACAAGGCGGTGACCGTGACGCCGTGAGGCTCCAATTCCTGATGCAAGGCTTCTCCCAACAGAAGCACGTATGCCTTGGTTGCGGCGTACGCCGCGAAGCCGGGGACTGCTTGATATCCGAGGAGACTGGCGGTCAAAAGGATGTGGCCGCTGCGGCGCTTCACCATTTCCTGCCCGAAGATGTGGGTGAGTTCGGTCACCGTGAGCATGTTGACTCGCAGCATGTCGGTGATCTTTTCCAGCGGCTGATCGAGGAAGGGACCGTAGAGGCCGTAGCCAGCATTGTTGACCAGGATCTCGATCTGGACTCCGCGCTGATCGACCCGTGACTTGAGCTCTGCTGCCGCTCCCGCGTGGGAAAAGTCAATTCCTTCTACAACGACCTGGACCGAATGCCTTTGGCGTAGCTCCGCGGCCAGTCTCTCCATCGGCTCCGTGCGGCGTGCAGCCAGGACCAGGTTCGCCTTACGTTCCGCGAGGAGTTTGGCGAACTGGACGCCGAATCCGCTCGAAGCTCCAGTGACCAGTGCCCATTTTTTGCTGAAGTCGTCCATGCGCCCCTCCGCGGTTCATCGGGACCACCTCGGCGCCAGGGAGTGCGGCTCAGGCCCGGCCGGTGTCCGCGAGCTTCCGTCAAGCTGGATGTATATACAACGATCCAGAGTTGTCAAGGCGAAGCGCCGAGCTGCAGTCGCCGATCGGCCCTTGCCAGCCGTGGTTGGATGTATCACCATTGATTCATGCCAAAATCTCGGAAGGACCGGCCTGGCCCGGGCTCGCTGGGTTGCGCCTGCGCCGACCTGCGCCGGGCCACCCGGGCCGTGACCCAGCTGTACGACGCGGGGCTTCGGAGGGAGGGGCTCCGCGCCACCCAGTTCACCCTGCTCCAGGTCCTGGCGCGCGCGGGAGCGGTTACTCAGGGGACCCTGGCTGACATTCTCGCGACCGACAGCACTACGTTGAGCCGCACACTGGCGCCACTCGAATCGGCGCGCTGGATCCGAAGCTTCCCGGGGGGGGATCGGCGACAGCGGCTCGTCGAGCTGACACCGGCTGGTCGCCGCGTCCTCGAACGGGCCACGCCGGCATGGGAGTTGGTGCAACAGCGATTGCGGCAGCGGCTGGGCGAGGCCGGCTGGCGTGCGTTGGGGGGCATGACGGCGGCTGCGGTGGCAGCGGCGCGGGAACCTGAGTAGACGGCTGGGGTGACCCGGACGCGCGGGTGAGATCGCTGAGGCGTTCGATAGCGGCGCCGGCGTTGCGTATCATCTTGCGGGCCAGTAGCTTCACCAACCTCGGCGCCGTAGCCAAGTGGTAAGGCAGAGGTCTGCAAAACCTCTATGCGGCGGTTCGAATCCGCCCGGCGCCTCTCGGTGCGTAATCACTTAGGGCCGCTCCAGCGGGCGGCCCCTCCGTTTTTGTGAAGGCACTGCTTTTTGCGACAGGTGTCGCGCTGCTGTCTTTGACTCGGAAGACCGGCAATGCATCCTGGGACGGCGGCATGATCGTCAGCCTTGCACGTGATCGCTGAGGCCAGCCGCCATCGCCGGTGTAGTCGGAATATTGGCGAGGATGGGTCTTGATCAGCGTCATTGAGGCCGCCGGCAAACGTGGCATACATGAAGTTGAGCGCCATAGCGTAACTACGATGTTCGACCTTCCAAGAGAACGCGTTGGTCAGCCCGGTCGAGCATCTCATCCCGATTCTCATCGTAAGGTTTCGCCGATCCACAAGTGTTTTTGGCCGGTTCGAATGAGTGCATGATCTCAGGCTCATTGTCGCCAAAGGCCGCCAACGCTCATAGGCTCAGGACGACGTAAGCGTCGTTCTTGAGCTCGACCCGGTACTCCCCGAGCCGCGCCTCGTTGCCGCGCCGAACCACCACGT
>DATJGL010000181.1:0-2914 GCA_035495075.1 Gemmatimonadales bacterium | reverse complement strand
GCCATACTCGACGAAGCGGTTCAGGCCGAACTCGGCCGGGAACGGGCGAGGTGAGTGGTCTGAAGAATCCAGTGGCAGTCGTGACCGGCGCCGGCCGGGGGATCGGTGCGGCGACCGCTCGAGCACTCGCGGACGCCGAGCTGAGTGTGGTGCTCGCCGCCCGAACCCGAGACCAGGTCGAGGGGCAGGCCGCCGAGCTGACGGCGAAGGGATATCGGGCGAGAGCAGTGGTCTGCGACGTGACCAATGAATTCAGCGTGCACGCGCTCGCTCGCGAGGCAGCCGACCTGGGATCGGTAGTGGTGCTGGTGAACAACGCCGGTGCCGCAGGCTCGATGCCTCTCACCCAGACCTCGCTCGAAGACTGGAACCGCCTCATGGCTGTGAATGCGACCGGCGCGTTCCTGTGCACCCGGTCGTTTCTTCCCGGCATGCTCAAGCGGCGGTGGGGCCGAGTGGTCAACATCGCTTCGACGGCCGGACTGAGCGGCGGCAAATACCTCGCGGCTTACTCCGCGGCCAAGCACGCACTGATCGGACTGACTCGGTCCGCAGCCGCCGAGGTTGAGGGCTCTGGTGTCACGGTGAATGCGGTGTGCCCCGGGTTCGTCGATACCGAGATGACCATCGAGACCGTGAATCGGATCGTGGCGAAGACTGGTCGCACCCCGGCAGAAGCCCTGGCAGCGGCCCTCGCCTCGGCGGGCCAGACTCGATTGATCTCGGTGGAGGAAGTGGCGCGGGTCGTGGTGTCGCTCGCGACGGGTGCCGACGCGCATCCCCCTAATGGAGAGGCACTGGTCCTGGACGGGAGAGACCGTATGAGCGGCCGTTTCGCAGTCATCAATCCCCAAGAGCTCGGCGCGCCGCGCGGCTGGAGCAACGGAATGCTGGCCCAAACTGGGGGCAGCATTCTCTTCATCGCAGGGCAGACCGCGCGCGACAGCTCGGGCAGGGTGCCGTCTTCCGACTTCGTGTCCCAGTTCGACCGGGCGCTGGGCAACGTCCTTGCGGTGCTAGGTCAAGCCGGCGGTAAGCCGGGGGACATCGGCCGATTTACGATCTATGTCACTGACATGCCGCAGTACCGCAACAACCTCAAGCCACTGGGCGAGGTGTACCGGCGTCGGATGGGAACTCACTTCCCGGCCATGGCGCTGGTGGAGGTGAGGTCGTTGGTGGATCCACAGGCGCTGGTGGAGATCGAGGCGATGGCGGTCCTGGGCGGTGTCTGACATGTCAATTCGTGGCCACCGGCTCGCGCCACTAAGGCTCGTCAGTCACCGCTTTGAGTTTGGAGCACATGGATGCCTCTGAGCCCCAAGTCGTTTCTCTACAGCGTCGACCCCGCGAGCGCCGTCGCCACCATCACGCTCAACCGGCCGGAGCGGCTCAACGCGCTCACGTTTGAGGTCTACGCCGAGTTAAGGGACACGTTTCGCGCGCTGGACACGGAGCCAGGCGTTCGCGCGATCATCATCACAGGGGCTGGCCGAGCGTTCTGCAGCGGAGGCGATGTCGAGGACATCATCGGCGCGCTGTTTTCCAGAGACGCGGCGGGGTTGCTCGAGTTCACCCGGCTCACCGGCGCGCTCATTCTTTCGATGCGGCAGTGTCGCCGACCGATTGTTGCAGCTCTCAACGGAACGGTGGCGGGAGCTGGGGCGGTGATCGCGGCGGCGAGCGACATCCGGATCGCAGCGGAGAACGCAAAGATCGCGTTTCTCTTTACCCGGGTCGGCCTGGCCGGCGCCGACATGGGGGCCGTGTGGCTGCTGCCGCGAATCGTCGGGATGGCACACGCAAGCGAGCTGCTCATGCTGGGCGACTTCATCAGCGCCGAGCGCGCCTCGCAGATCGGATTGTATAACCGGGTGGTGCCGGGAGAGCGATTGATGGCGGAGGCGACCGAGATCGCGGCGAGGCTGGCGCGGGGGCCGTCGGCCGCGCTCGGCGTCACCAAGCAGGCCCTCAACGAAGAGGCGGCAATGGATCTTGCCAGCGCGATCGAGTACGAGGCCCAGGTACAGGCCAGGTGCATGGAAGACCCCAACTACCGCGAGGCCTACGAAGCGTTCCGTGCCAAGCGCGAAGCAAAGTTCAAGTAGGCGATGCCAGACACCCGACTGATCCGCACCTTTCTCGAGCCGCAGCACACGGCGCTGGCCGAGCGGGCGAGCGCGTTTGCGATGGGGGAGATCGCCAAGCGTGCCGAGCCGGGGGACGATGCTGCCGCCCGCAAGGAGGCGCGCGCGCTGCTCAAACTGTTCGGCGATGGCAACTGGCTCCAGCCGATTTTCGATCTCGATGTTCGCGGCTGCTGCCTGATGAGAGAGGTACTCGCCGAAGTGTCACCGCTGGCCGACGCGGTGTTTGCGCTCCAAGGGCTCGGCACGATGCCGATTCTGCTGGGAGGAACCCCGGCCCAGAAGGATCGCTGGCTCGGGCCGATCGCTCAGGGAAAGGCGATGACCGCCTTCGCGATGACCGAGCCGGAGGCGGGATCGGACGTGAGCGGCATCGCAACGACGGCTCGGCGCGACGGGCCGGGCTTTTTGCTGGACGGCGCGAAGACGCTGATCTCGAACGCGGGTATCGCCGATCTCTATGCGGTCTTCGCATCCACCGACCGAGCCAAGGGCTCGAAAGGAATCAGCTGCTTCCTGGTGCCGGCGGATGCTCCGGGACTCCGGTTCGTCGGGCCTCAGGTACTGAGCGCCCCGCATCCGCTGGGGGAGATCGCCTTCGAGAACTGCCGAGTGCCGGCGGATGCGTTGCTCGGCGCCGAGGGACGCGGCTACGCTCTGGGGCTGGCGACTCTTGATCGATTGCGGCCTACGGTCGCCGCTGCAGCCTGCGGCATGGCAGCACGGGCGCTCGCCGAGTCGCTTGCGCACGTGAAGCAACGGCAGCA
>DATJGL010000180.1:0-6301 GCA_035495075.1 Gemmatimonadales bacterium | reverse complement strand
AGTATCATGCGGCGTACGCCGTCACGCCCGATGACCAGGCGTTCTACTTCATACGCCAGCTGCCAGGACCGCCACCGCAGATCGTGCTGGTCCGAAACTGGTTCCAGGAGTTGAAGGCTGAAGTTCGGCCCTAAGAGGTGTGACGCGAGTGTGACGACACCATCGTCCACACCCGACCGTATCTGTCCATGACGCACTTCGAGCACGTCGGACGAAGTCATTGCGGTTGTTGTCAGTTGTGGTCTGCTGTGGTTGGATGTGTACTGGATAGGCCGAACTCAAAATCCACCGGGGGCAACCCCGTGCGAGTTCGACTCTCGCCTCGGGCACTCCGCGCTGGATAACGACTTCGGGCCTCAAGGTTCATTTGACCTGTGAGGCCCGTTTCGTTGGTTAGTCTGCCGTTTGTCTGCCGGGTCTTTCACGTGACTAGTCCTTCTTACGGCACTCCTGCTCCGTAGATCGCGAGTGCAGCAATGAGAAGCACTAGCAGGGTTGCAACCAGCATCCAGCTGGTGCCGCGCTGCTGACTTTCTTCCCTCAGAAACGTCTCAACGCGAGTCGCGATCGATGGTCGTCGGGCGGCTGGTGGTCCGCCGAGATGACGTTCCAGAGCGCTCATCCGAGCCTCAATCTTCGCTACGAGCTCGGGGTCGCCGCGGCCCTTCACGGCGCTGACCACGCGGGATAGCAAGGCCAGCTCGCGCGCACAGTCTGCGGGATCGACCGGAATCGGCTCAGCGGCGAGGTCCCGGTCCTCAGTTGAGCCATGACCTCGTCCTCGGTTGCCGGTTCCATCGTCGGCGGCGAATACGGATGGCGCTTAGACATCGGCAATTGAGATTTGGTTGATGGTGCGGCGGTATCGTCGTGTACGGCTACCGACGAAGATGCGTTGCTCGCGCGGTTGGCGCTACCGGATGAGCTCCGGGTCGCAGCCGTTGACCTGGCCTTAACCCGAGCGCCGCAAGGACTCGTGATTACAGCGTGAGAGGCTGTGGAGAGGTTGGAAGCGCTAGGTCGTGTAGCGGCGCTGGAGGGGCACTCTCACGCAGATAAGAACTTCGGGCCTCCAGGTTCATGCAACCTGTGAGGCCCGCTTCGTTGATTCGTTTGGCCGTCTGTTTGCCATGTTCGCAGGCCCGTTGCTTCAGCACTATCGTTGATCCAAGGCGACGATAAATGCGGAACAAGCGGCATGGCGAAGAGCTCCTGTGCATCGGCGGTCCACATGATGGGGGGTGGATCGCGATCGAGGCCGGGTGCTCCTGGCAATAACCCATCGTCTGTACGACGGACTGTATGCCTGGGTTCGACGCACCACTCAAGAGTGACTGGGGACTTCAGTAGGATGAGAGCCGAGGCATCGTCGGCGGGTACTGCGCTCGAGCCCAGCGCAGAGAGCGGTTGCTGGGTGATTCACGGACTTTAGAAGGGAAGGTCAGGAAATGAAAGCAAATCGATGGGGTTCGCGCGCAGCGCTGATTCTGGTTGCCGCTTTGAGGGTTGCCTCGGCTGCGGAGGCGCAAGCTCCGGGTATCACTCGAAAGCCGCCTACCCGAGCGGCAGACTGGACGGCGGTTGACCGGATCATGGGGCGCGAGGGCAAAATGCAGCCCGGCGGCGTCTACAAATATGCCTTTCCTCGGGGTGATCTCCAGGTTCAAACCCACGGGGTCACCGTGAAACCGGCTCTGGCGCTGGGTTCCTGGGTCGCGTTCGAGGGTACGAGCGGCGATGCCATGGCGATGGGCGACCTGGTTTTGGCGGAGGGCGAGGTTACTCCGGTGATCACCAAACTCCAACAGATGGGGGTGCAGCAAACCGCACTACACAATCACCTGCTGGGCGAATCACCTCGCATCATGTACCTGCACATCGAGGCCCGCAGCCAAGCGACCAAGATTGCAGAGGCTGTACATGCGGCCCTAGCGCTCACGCGAACCCCGCCGGCGCAGCCGGCGGCCGCCCAGCCGAACGAGGCGTTCACGCTCGATACCGCGCAGATCAAGGCCGCGCTGGGTTACGGTGGCACCGTGAACGGAGGCGTCTATCAAGTGAGCATACCTCGCGCCGAGACTATTCGCGCCGACGGAATGGAGATCCTGCCGTCGATGGGCGTGGCAACCGCGATCAACTTTGAGCCAACGGTGCGGGGAAAGGCCGCGATAACCGGCGACTTCGTCCTCATCGCGAACGAGGTAAATCCCGTAATTCAGGCGCTCAGGAACAGCGGCATCGAGGTCACCGCGGTCCACAGCCACATGCTGACGGAGGAGCCACGACTGTTCTTTCTGCACTACTGGGCGAACGACGACGCTGTGACGCTGGCGCGCGGCCTCAGGAAGGCGCTCGATCGGATGAACGTGAAGAAGGCAGCCTCTTGACGCCTAGAGTTCCCGGAGCGGCGATCTGGTGTGGCCTGACCTTACCGGGCGCCCTGTTGATCGCTCCGCTCGGGCTCGCAGCCCAATCGCCTGCGGTGCAGAGCGCCGGCAACGACCCAGGCTCCCATATCCCCCAACTTCGGGCTGCGGCCGCTGCCGAGGCGCAGCTCGATGGCCGGCTCGCGGACTCTGCGTGGAGGGGCGCGGACTCGTTGACTGATTTTCGCCAGCGCGATCCGGCCGAGGGCGAGCCTGGTACGGAGCGGACGGTGGTGCGCGTCCTTTCCACGTCAGAAGCGCTCTATGTGGGGGTGTGGGCGGAGGACCGCAACGTGAGAGCCGTCCGGGCGACTGTCTTCCGTCGCGATGCCGACCTCACTGTTGATGACTACATCACGATCCTCATCGACAGCTTCCACGATCGCCGGGGGGCGTTCCTATTCCGAACGAACCCGAACGGGGCGATGTGGGACGCCCAGCTCACGGGATCCGACAACCTCAACGAGAGCTGGAACGGCATCTGGGAGGTCGCGGTCGCTCGCAACCCGGCGGGGTGGACGGCGGAATTCCGGATCCCGTATCAGACACTTCGCTTCCCGCGCAACGCCACGAGCCTCGGATTCAACGTGCAGCGGTTCATCCGCCGGAGGAACGAGGAAGTCCTGTGGCAATCATATCGGCGCACGGAAGGGCTATTCCACCTGCTTCGCGAAGGGGAGCTGGTAGGCCTTGTACCTTTGCGCCGAGGACGACCGCTCGAGCTGATGCCTTACGCGCTCGGGAAGGCGACGGCCAACGACCATGACCCTTCCGGCGCCAGCCTGGGCGGGGCCGGGGTAAGCCTGAAGGCAGGTGTCGATGCTAAGCTCGCGGTGTCACCTACCCTCACGGCTGACTTCACGGTGAACACCGACTTCGCGCAAGTCGAGGCAGACAGCCAGGTCATCAATCTCACTCGTTTTCCGGTGTTCTTTCCTGAGAAGCGTCAATTCTTCCTCGAGTCGAGCGGTATCTTCGACTTCGGCACGTTGCAACAGGTTCAGCTATTCTATTCTCGCCGGATCGGCTTGCAGGCCGACGGCCTTCCGGTGCCAATCCTCGGCGGGGCTCGTCTTTCCGGGAAGGCGGGCCCGTGGGCGCTCGGGTTCCTGGACGCCCGCACGGGCAGCGGCGACGAGGCCAATGACCTCGTTCTCCGCGCGAAGCACGATTTGCTCGAGCGCGGCTATGTCGGGGCCATGGCGCTCCAGCGCTCCGGGCCTGGCGTGGCTGGTTCCGAACGAGGGGCGGGGTTCGATATTGATGTGCCCCTGGTCATACACGGCCAGAATCTCGTGCCGTTCGCCTGGATTGCGGGAACACAGGTTCCAGGGGTGCCGGGTACACCCAAGGCATGGCGGGTGGCGACCGATTATCCGAACGACCTCTTCGACAATTTCATCTCGCTCTATCGCATCGATGCTGGCTTCACGCCGACACTAGGCTTCGTGCGACGGACCGGGATTTGGGAGACCACCGGTCACGTCGATTTCATGCCGAGGCCGAACACTCTCGGTATCCGCCAGCTCGTGTTTGAGTTCCCAATCCCGACCTGCGACATCATCGCCAACGAGCAGGGGTCGCTCTTCAGCAGCGGGGACTGGCAGACCGCTTCCCTGCAGTGGATTCCGCTCGGCGTAACTATGGAATCCGACGACCACTTCGA
The DNA here is from genome assembly GCA_035495075.1 of Gemmatimonadales bacterium. Taxonomy (GTDB): domain Bacteria; phylum Gemmatimonadota; class Gemmatimonadetes; order Gemmatimonadales; family GWC2-71-9; genus DASQPE01. The sequence goes on along the minus strand of DATJGL010000180.1, from coordinate 2,209 downwards.
GATCGACGTACTACGCTTGCTCGACGCCCCGCCCGATAGCTTCGAGGTGTTTCGCGGCGTGCACATTAGCCCGGGACGCTATTGGTGGACCCGTGGACAGCTCCAGTACATGTCTTCTCCCGGCCGGCCGTTCAGCGTCACCACGCTGGTCGGCTTCGGGGGGTTCTACGACGGGACCGACTTTGAAACAGCATTTGAAGGCACTTGGCGTAAGAGCGGTCATTTGACCTTGGCCGGTGGCGTCGATCGAAGTGAGGTGTCTCTACCTGCGGCCAGCTTTACTGCACTACAGGCGACTGGACGGATCGAGTACGCCTTCAGTACGCGGACGGACTTTCTCGCATTCCTTCAGTACAACAACGAGGCCGAGCGTATCGACTTCAACCTCCGCTTCCATTGGATACCCGTGATCGGGGACGACGTCTACGTCGTATGGAATTCTGGCTACACCACTGATCCCACCGTGCTACATCGGTTTCCCAGTCCTCATGTGCTTGGGCACCCGTTGAACGGTGCGCTCGTGGTCAAAGCCGTGCACCGCATCGTGCCCTAGGCGCTCATGGGCGGGACTCCTCCAGCTCGAGCGACGCGCGCTGCGCTCACCCGTTATTTCCTGGGCCTGGGCGCGCTTGGGTTCGGCGGACCGGTCGCGTTGGTGGGGGCAATGCGGAGGGACCTTGTCGAGGAGCGGGGCTGGCTTACCGAGGCAGAATACCGGGAGGGGCTGGCTCTCGCTCAGATGGCCCCCGGTCCCCTGGCTGCCCAGCTGGCCATTTACATCGGCTACGTATATGGGGGAGCGCTCGGTGCGGCCGCTGTTGGAACCGCGTTTGTGCTACCGAGCCTTGTGATGGTACTGCTGCTCGGTTGGGCGTACACGGCGTTTGGCGGCCTCAGCTGGGTACAGGCGGTCTTCTACGGAGTGGGTGCCGCAGTCATCGGGCTCATCGCTAACAGCGCCTACGGGCTCTTACGGAAGACACTCGGTCAGGACCGACTCCTCTGGGGGATAGCTCTCGTACTGGCCGTAGCCACGATCGCGACCGGGCGAGAGCTGGTGTCGTTGGTCCTTCTGGCAGGGCTTTCGGTTTGGTTCCTCCGCGCGCCGCCTTCGTGGCTGGTCAGAGCAAGCGCCCGCGAGCTGGCCAGCAGCGGCCTGATTGCCATAGGGATTGCGGCTGCAACGGGCCAGCTGGCCTCTTCGGTTCCCGTCCTGGTACAGCTCCTCGGCTTCTTCAGCTTTGCTGGCTCCTTCGTGTTTGGCAGCGGCCTTGCGATCGTGCCCTTTCTTCACGGCGGGGTGGTGCTCGATCATAGATGGCTCAGCGAGCACCAGTTTCGAGACGCGGTCGCCGTTGCCCTCATAACACCCGGGCCCGTTGTGATCACGACAGCGTTCATCGGCTTCCTGGTAGCTGGTCTCGCCGGCGGATTGGTGGCAGCGGCGGGGACATTTCTTCCCTGCTACCTGTTCACGGTCGTACCAGCACCGCTCTTCCGTCGGTACGGAACGCGGCCAGTGCTCGTCGCGATCGTGCAGGGTGTCACGGCCGCTGCCGTCGGCGCGATCGCAGGGGCGGTGGTGGTGCTCGGGCGCGGTGCCATCTTCGACGGGCCCACGGTGATTATTGCGGCAGGCGCGCTGGTCGCCCGCCGCCTAGTACCCCGCGTTCCTGAGCCGGTTCTAGTCCTTATCGCCGCAGCTGTTGGGTTTGGCGCGCGCTAAGGATGGATCGAAGGTCGGTTCCGCCGCTCTCTCTGTCCCGGCCCGCTTGCGAGTTTGGTATGCTCTTGAGTATGTCTCCACCATCGACCATCAAGCGCAATACCTGACAACAATCAAGGGCGCGGAGAGCGCGAAGCCCCTGCGGATGCTGTCAGTTGTGCACTTTGATGGTCGATGTTGTCGGGCCGGCGGACGACTCAAAAGCCATCGGGGGCAACCCCGTGCGAGTTCGACTCTCGCCTCGGGCACTTCCGCGCTGACAAGCACCTGTGCCTCAAGCTTCATTCAAGCCGTGAGGTCCATTTCTTCAGCTTGTTTGCCGTTCGTTTGCCGTAACGCTCTGAATGTGGCGACAGGCTTCGGAGAATGAGGAGGTGCAATGGGGGCGTCTCAGGCGCTAATCTTCGACGCTTGGTACGAACTATTTCCTCGCAACTTCCTTGTTATTCCCGCGCCACCTGAACCCGGAGAATACATACTTAA
>DATJGL010000179.1:0-5427 GCA_035495075.1 Gemmatimonadales bacterium | reverse complement strand
GGAGGAGGGACGCAAGCGAGGCGTCATGGTGGTGGACGCCGCGGCCCTCATGAACGGGCGCCGCGAGTGGTATACCGACTTCTCTCACTTCACGCCGGAGGGACGTGCCGTTCTGGGCTCCCTCCTCGCGGACAGTGTTCGTTCGCTGGTCTCCCGCCGTCTCGCTACCGCTTTGTCTACGGGGGGAGGGGAGTTGAGCCATTCGATACCGCTCGCTAGCTTTCCGTCCCCGTACGGCATTCCCGAGTAGCTCAGTTGGTAGAGCAGCTGACTGTTAATCAGCGGGTCGCAGGTTCGAGTCCTGCCTCGGGAGCTGGCAAATAGTCGACTCAAAGGATCAGGTCTGCAGCTTTGACCCACCCATCGGATCCAGGGTGGGATCTCGAAGCAGAACTCCCTCCAGTTTCTCCAGGCAGAAGGCCAGTTTCTGCTTGGCCCCCGCCCAGATTCCGTAACCGTGCCGAGAGGACGTCCCTCCTCCGAAGTGCTCGATAAAGTCCCACATCGGAAAGTCGTGGACCTGGTAGCCTCGCTTCTGTGCGCTCCGCATGTTCTGCAGGCAGGGCGATCCGTGATGGATGAAGGGCCGGAGCGCGAGGTACTTCTCCCGGTCCAGCAGCATGCTCCATGGGTGGATATAGGGAATGCGGAGCCTCCGTCCGGTTCGAGCCTTTTCCCCATAGCCGAAAGTGTACCCATACCGGCTCTTGAAGCGGAGTTCTCCGACGGCGTACAACATCGGGTTGGTGAAGAGCGCACGCATCGGTTCCAGAAATCCGGCCTCGCGAATCTCGCAGTCCGAGTCCAGTGTGAAGACGTACCTGGTCGTGCAGGCCCTGATGCCCTGGTCCAGGGCCGGCCCGTGGTAACGATTCTGCTGGTTCAGGATCACACTTGCGCAGGAGTCACGCGCTGCCAGGTCGCGCAGGTAGTCGGTGGAAGGGTCCGCGGATCCATTGTCTATCAACAGCAGCGGGACGCGGGGATAGCGGTTCCTGAGTGTGTCAATGCAATGTTTCGTGACCGCCAGCGTTCGGTAGTTGACGATCAAAACGGTGACGTCCTGGACATCGGTCATCGGCAGTCGGTTCCGGTGACATCGAGGACCACGGCCGAGAGCGGGGGGCCAGGATCCAGCCCAGCGGCAATGCGAGAGGTGGGGCAGGCGGACTGGAGTCCCGGCTTTCCAATCAAATACGAGGCTCCGGTACGCCGGACGACGTCCGGTGCCGGTCCGCTCGACTCGGTATACCAAGGCGCGGATCCCTCGCCGGCCCAGTAGCCGGTGGACCGGTCGTCGAGCCAGAACTCCTGATAGAGCACCAGCCGTTGAATCACGTCATCCCCATCCTGGACAACGACTGCAACCCGCTGCGTCGGTCCCAGGCTCCGCTCGAGGCGCGTGATGAAACGGGAAGTTGCCTTCAAGTAGGTCTGGCTATACAGGTCTCGATACCAGACGAAATTCAGCAGGATCGGCAGGGCAGCAAGCCAGGCGAAGCACGCGAGCACCTGTACTCGAGCTCGGGTGGCACCCCAGGTGACCAGCAGCGCCGCCAAGCCCATGAGCACGGCGGTCGCCGGCCGATTACCCAGCGTGTCGCGCGCGAGGATGAACGGCGTCGTGAGGCTCGGGGCGTCGATCGTCCTGACGTTGGTCAACATCAGCGGGCCGAGGGGCCAGATAGTCAGAACGATCGTGGCCGCTACCAGGGCCGCTGCTGGCCGGCGAATCGCAATCGACGTATTCGTGAGGAACAGCGTGAGAAGGAGCGGGGCCACAGGGAACAGGTACCGTTCGTGAGGTCGTAGGGTTGGGTTCATGACCAACGTATGCCGCCCAATCGCCAGAACGTACGTCCCTACCACCAGCGCCACGAAAAGCACGAACCAGCGCCGGTCCCTTGCAGTCATCGTTGGGATGCTCAGCAAGCAGACGAGTGGTGCCACGCCCACTCCGAGCGCGAGCGCCGCCAGTAACGCGATGGTGACCTTGGCCAGCGGCCAAAGGTCAGGGATGAGAGGCCCGCTGGTCTCGCCGGAGTAGGTGCGGCTCAACAACAACTCCGACGCCGACTGGGGCGCCGTTCCGGCCGCGACGATTGCATGCCGCAGGTAGAGCGCCAGGGCTAAAGCGAGAATCGGCGTCAGCCTGAGGCCGAGCTGGCCGAGCCGCTCGCGGACCCCGTCTCCGCGACGTGATTCAAGCACAAACCAAACTGCGACCGCGAATGTGTACGCGAATATGAGCGGCACGACGAGAGGCTTGGCGAAGTAGGTCACGCAGACGGCTGCCGAGCAGGCGAGCGCTTCCCTGGCGGTGCCCTTGGTCAGAAGTCGAAAACACAGCCAGCAGGACAGCACGAAAAGCGGGTAGTAGAGGCTTTCCTCCATGATGAGCGCGGAAAAGACCCCTCCCGGCACCAAGGCTGCAAGCGCGGCTGTCGCGAGGGCGAGGGCCGGTGGGGCGAACTCCCGAGCTAGGCCATAAGCAGGGAACACGACCGCGCAGAGCAGCGCGGCATTGACACCTCGGGCGAGATCGAATGCCATTCGGGCATCGGTGGCCTGGAAGACGATGCTCAGAATCGCGGGGTACAGGACAGCCGGCGTATCCACGGAGCGCCCAAACAGAAGGAAGGGCTGATGCCGGGCGATTTCTTTCGCCATTTGCCAGTGGAGAAGCTCGTCCTGAAAAATCCGTGGCTCGGTGATGGGGAGTGCAGCGAGCCACCGCACCAGGGTGAGACCGGCCCAGAGGGCAACCAGCAGTGCCAGCCATCTCCGGGCATTCGTCGTTTCCACGTTATCGCTCATGCCACCGCTTCTCGGCGTGAGCGGCAGTGGCCGGCGAACGGGGCTCGTCGGCGGCCGCCCCTCGACCAGGCGGGAACCGCAACGAGGCGAGGAAGCCGATCAGGATGTGCTCCAGGTTGAGGAGGAGGAAGAGGGCCGAAAGCGCCAGCGCCTGGTCGCGTCCGTAGCCGTACGCTGCCAGCACCGGGATCAGCAGAGCATCGCGGACGCCGACGCCTGAAAAGCTGATGGGCAGCACCTGCAAAATGGAAATCAGCGCTGCGGAGCCCACCACCACCAGGATCGGAATCGAGATCTCCAGCGCCCGGAACAGCAGCCAAAGACGCGTCATCGTCACGGTCGCCGAGCAGGCCGACGCGAGCAACAGCAGGAGCAACACCGGCGCTCGCAGATCCAGGGTGGCAAACTGGATCCGCCATCGATCGATCGTAACTCGAGCGCGACTTGGGGCAAGTGCGCCGGCGCGGGTCATCAACCAGTCGCGCATCCGGCGCGCCATCAGGGCGGGAATGGCAAGCACGATGGCGGCCACGCAGGCGATCGTCGCGATCTCGACGGGCGCCTGAACTTGCGCCGGAAGCTGCCCCAGCAGAGCCATCAGACCGAGCAGGCTCAGCAGTGCCATCACCAGAAAATCGAATAGCCGGTCGATGAGAATGCTGAACAGCACCGGCGCCAGTGGCTGCCCACGCTCACGCAGGTACCAGGCCTTGAGGAAATCACCGGACTGCCCGGGAGTCGCACCTCCCAGGAACAGGCCAACCGCGTAGATCCGCATGGACTCCCCAAGTGGAGGCGCTTCGGTCCCCAGGTTGCGCAGGAGAACATTCCAGCGCCATGCCTTGACTGCGAGGAATGCAGGGTAGAGTGCCAGCGCGAGGAGTAACGGTGTCCATTGGAGGGCGCGGAGGTTCCCGACGATCCGGCTCAGGTCTGTCGTCAGCAGGAAATAGATCAGAATCGCCGGCCCGATCAGGCGCGGGAGCCAGCGGGTATAACGGCTAGAAATGCTCCGGTCCCCTGAAGCGGAGGCTGGCGATCTGTTCTGAGATCAGGCCGAAGAGGAACAACACGATTCCGCCAAGGAAGAACATTACGGTCGAAGGCGGCAGGTGCAGCCAGGGCGCTCCCCGTGCCACGGACCAGCCGTAGGCGACCGCTGCGAGCAGTTCCAACAGCAGGGAGATGGGAAAGAAGATGCGCAGGGGGCTGAACAGTGTGGCGATGCGCAAGATGATCAGGCAGAACTTCACCCCGTTGGGGAGTAGCTGCTGCGAGCTCCGGCCGGTGGTGCGCTTGTGAACGGTTATCGGCACGAAGCGAACATGGTAGCCGCCTTTGGCAAAGGCCAGCGCGCTGGTGGTGGGCCAGGAAAAACGGTTCGGCAGGAGGTGCAGCAGCTCGACGAGCACGTCTCGGCGCATGGCGCGAAAGCCCGAGGTAAGGTCGCGCATCTCCACGCCCACCAGATAGGTGCCAAGACGGTTGAGGACCGCGTTGCCCAGCCAGCGAGTGGCATTCTGCTGTCCGGTGCGGGCCCGCTCGCCGATCACCATGTCGTAGGGGCCGATGTGGGCCAGCAACCGCGGGATGTCGGCCGGATCGTGCTGTCCGTCGCCGTCGAGGACGACAACGACGTCCCCGGTCGACGCGCGAACCCCGGTTTTCACGCCTGCACCGTTGCCGACGTTATACGGACGCCGGATGACGTTGGCGCCCGCCGCGGCCGCCTGCTCGGCGGTGTCGTCGGTCGAGGCGTCGTCGACCACGACGATCTCGGCGCCCGGGAACTGCTCGCGGGCCGCGCATACGATCCTTCCAATCGTTCGACCTTCATTGAAGGCCGGGATGACGATGCTGACCCTTCTCGGCAAGGGCCCGCGGACGGCTTGCGGCTCAGCGGCCATCAATCATCCTCTGAACGTGACGACCGTCCGGTAGGAACGGCATGCGGGTTATGTAGTCTGGAGCACGTCGGCGCGGGCAAACGTACGCAAAGATGGAGCCGAGGGGGGGCAAGGGGTAGGAGGGTGAGGAGGCCGATCCCGCAGTGGCACGCGACCTGCCAAAACCGGGTGCCGCTTGGCTTGACGGAATGCGGATGTGGGGCGACCGTAAACGACTCGGGCAACGGTGCCGGGCCGGAGCACTTTGCTAAGTGATGTGCCCGTGCCGTCTTGCGACTGCCGGGTGTCGGACTCTTCGCCTCCCGCCACCCGCGAGCGGTGCCGGGGGACTAAGCCTCTCTCGACGTGGCTCTGTAGCCTCCATCCCGCATAGAGCAGCGTCCGCGGAGCGAATCACGGGACCCAGCGGAATGGATCAAGAGAAGGTCGCTTTCTCTCAGCAGGTGGAGGTCGATCCGGGCAGGACGGGCAGCGCGAGCCTCCCGGCTCAGCCGGCCCGGGGGAGTCGCGCTCGGGAGTCCGCTCCGGGCAGGGAGCGACGGGTCCTGGTCGTAGCGCCCGAGCCGTTCTACGAAGATCGCGGAACGCCGATCGCCATTCGCAGTGTGCTGGCCGCGCTGAGCGAGCTGCATTACGAAGTTGATCTGCTAACCTACCCCGTCGGGCAGGCCGTTTCGATTCCAGGTCTCCAAGTCATCCGCAC
>DATJGL010000178.1:0-13815 GCA_035495075.1 Gemmatimonadales bacterium | reverse complement strand
GACCGCTCCTCCGGCCGACCACTGGTCGGTCGCGACCGGTTTCTCCAGCACCACCTTGGCGGCGTTGAGCTCGACCTGATCATGGAACCGATCGTAGAGCCGGCCTACGATCGTCGCGCCGCTGTGCCGGGTCGCGTAGGTGTACGACGCCGTCACGAAGCCGCTGATGTGCACCGGCACGGCCGCCGGCCCCGGTGGCGACCCGCTATCGGCTGTCGCCGTGGCCGAATCTGTGGCGGGTTTGCCGGCGGCTGAGTCGGCTTGAGCCAAGGCTGGCTGAGCGCCGGCAATACCCCAGGCGAGCAGGAGAAGGAACCGGACAAGACCAAGTGGGTGCATGTGCAAACGTCCTCCAGAGGTTGAGTGACGGGCAGCCGAGCCGGCGACAGGAAACAAAAAGGCCCTCGCGACGACGGGGTTCGCGAGGGCGGTCAGCGCGGAGTGGCGTCTGATCGGGGCGACCGATCACGCTCCCCCGCGGCTCTGCCGCGGGCAGGGACGGTTTCGGAACCCCTCGATGAGGCCTGCGAAGCGGAATTCCACCTGCTTCATATGCTCTCCGGTCTTGCCGACGCGCCATTTTAGGTAATGTCGGCAGCAATGTCAATAGAATTGTGCATGACGTGCACGAAACTACTGACTTGGTGGAGTTTGGCGACCATGAACGAGCGGTCTGCCTTGCCGCTACCGCCAGAATTGCATATAACTGACACCGGCCCATGTTGGCTAAGCCGCAGCCACTCGGAGCCGCACCACCGGTCGATGGATTAGACCCAACCCTGTGGCATTGCTATCCTTGGCCGTGTTCTCCTTAGAGAATAGCGCCAGTCCGCTGTTGATTTTGTGCAGAATTGGCACGATTCGCTTGACACTTCCGCATCCGGACTGTATTCTCGAAGAGCGACTAGCTACCGAAGAGCGACTGGCTACCAGCTACCAAGGCGGCACCGTGCGAAGTCGAGTATCTGGCCTCAGCAATGCCCGAAACCTCCGGGCGCGCGTTCAGTGGAGCGCGCGCCCTTCGCGATTGCGCCGGAGCTCGGTGTAGCTGCTGTCGTGTGGACGCCCGACGCCCCTGCGCCCAGACCCGAGCGTAGGGGCGTTGTCGCTTTGCAGAACTCTGTAGGCGTTGTCCACCATTAACCACTGCTCGAGGAATCGATGGCGACCACTGTCAAAGCCGGAACAGACCGGCGCTCGGCCCCCGCCGAGGTCAAGAAGGTCCTGGACCTCATCAAGCAGAAGAACATTCAGGTCGTGGACGTCAAGTTCGTCGATCTGCCGGGGACCTGGCAGCACTTCTCGATCCCCGCGAGCACGCTGGACGAAGACATGATCCGCGAAGGACTGGGCTTCGACGGCTCCTCGATCCGAGGGTTCCAGGCGATCAATGAGAGCGACATGCTGCTGATGCCGGACCCCTCCACGGCGTTTGTGGATCCGGTGCTGACCGTGCCGACGCTGTCGCTCACCTGCGACGTGTACGACCCGATTACCCTCGAGCCCTATTCGCGCGACCCCCGCTTCATTGCGTTCAAGGCCGAGGAATACCTCAAGACCACTGGCATCGCTACCACGTCGTACTGGGGCCCCGAAGCGGAGTTCTTCATCTTCAACTCGGTCCGGTTTGATCAGAACGCGCACGAGGGCTACTACCACATCGATAGCGACGAGGGGATTTGGAGCTCGGGGCACAACGGAACACCCAACCTGGCGCACCGACCGCGACACAAGGAGGGGTATTTCCCTGTGCCGCCGGTGGACAAGCTTCAGGACGTTCGCTCCAAGATCATGCTAGCGATGATCGACGCGGGCGTGCCGGTCGAAGTGCAGCACCACGAGGTAGGGACGGCGGGTCAGGCGGAGATCGACATCCGGTTTGGAACGCTGGTCCAGACGGCCGACCGCCTGATGACCTACAAGTACATCGTGAAGAACGTCTGCAACAGCCTGGGGTTCACGGCGAGCTTCATGCCCAAACCGCTCTTTGGAGACAACGGGTCGGGCATGCATTGTCACCAGTCGCTGTGGAAGGGCGAGACGCCCCTGTTCTTCGACGCCAACGGCTACGCGCTCATCTCGGAGGCCGCGAAATACTACATCGGTGGCCTGATCGCCCACGCTCCCGCGCTGCTGGCGCTCTGCGCCCCGACCACCAATAGCTATCGGCGGCTGGTGCCCGGATTCGAGGCGCCGGTTAACCTGATGTACTCAGCCCGGAACCGCTCGGCGATTTGCCGGATCCCGGTCTACTCCACGAGCCCCAAAGCCAAGCGGGTCGAATTCCGCGCCCCCGACCCTGCGGCCAACCCGTACCTGGCCTTCGCCGCAATGCTCATGGCCGGTCTCGACGGCATTCAGAAGAAGATCGAGCCGCCGGCTCCGATCGACGAGGATCTGTACGAAATCCACGACGAGCGGAAGCACCTCATCAAGCAGGTTCCCGGGAGCCTGACGGAAGCGCTTGATGCGTTGGAGAAGGACCACGAGTTCCTGCTGGCTGGCGACGTGTTCACACCCGACGTACTGGACACCTGGGTGAGCCTCAAGCGAAAGGACGTGGCGGCGGTGACCCTCCGCCCGCATCCGTACGAGTTCTTCTTGTACTACGACGCGTAGGAGCGGAGCGCTATCCGCTATCCGCAGGACGGCCGGGCTGGCTGTGGTAGCACCCGACGCTAGATTGGGCTTAGCGGATAGCGGACAACGGATAGCGCTCAGCCCCCACGCGGAGGCCGCAGCATGAAACTCATCACCTGCATCATCCGGCCCGAACGCCTGGCCGACGTCAAGGCTGCGCTGTTCCGGGCAGGCGTCACCGGCATCTCCATCAGCCGAGTCAGCGGGCACGGCGGCGAGCGCGACCTGGTCGAGCACTATCGCGCGTCCTCCATCGTGCTCGAGTTTCGCGAGAAGGTAAGGATCGAGATGGCCGTCTCCGAGCCGTTCGTCGAGGCGACCATCAACGCGATTCTGTCGGCGGCTCGGACCGGCGACGTCGGGGATGGCAAGATCTTCGTGCAACCGCTCGAGCGGGTGATCCGCATCCGCACCGGCGAACAGGACAACGCCGCGCTCACCCCCGTTACCGCGGACGAAGTGCAGCGAAACGCCCTCCAGGCCGCCACCAAGTAGGTCATGGGCCCGGTCGCGAGCCGACCGGGCCCGGTCATATCTTCTCCCTCATGACCAGACTCAGGAGCGCCGTCATCACCAGCGGCGTCCAGCGCACACCCAATCGCGCCATGCTCCGGGCCGTCGGGTTCGGCGACGACGATTTTGCCAAGCCGATCATAGGCATCGCGAATGGTTACAGCACGATTACTCCGTGCAACGCCGGCCTCGACATCCTGGCCCGGCGTGCCGAAGCCGCGGTGCGGACGGCCGGAGGCATGCCGCAAGTCTTCGGCACCATCACGGTGAGCGACGGGATCTCGATGGGGACCGAGGGCATGAAATACTCCCTCGTTTCCCGCGAAGTCATTGCAGACGCCATCGAGACCGCCTGCGAAGCCCAGAGCATGGATGGCGTGATCGCCATCGGGGGTTGTGACAAGAACATGCCGGGCGCCCTCATTGCCATTGCCCGGATGGATATCCCGGCTGTCTTCGTTTACGGCGGTACCATCAAGCCGGGTCGCCTGGGTGAGCGCGATCTCACCGTTGTGAGCGCATTCGAGGCGGTCGGCGAGTTCAGCGCGGGCCGGATCGATCGGGAGCAGCTTCTTGCCGTGGAGCGCCACGCATGCCCGGGCCGCGGCTCGTGCGGCGGTATGTTCACCGCCAACACCATGTCCTCCGTGATCGAGGCGATGGGGCTGAGCCTGCCCTACTCTTCGACGATGGCAGCCGAAGATTCCGAGAAGGAGGTAAGCGCGGGCCGCTCGGCCGAAGTGCTGCTGGACGCCGTCCGGACGGACCGCCGGCCCAGTCGGATTCTCACCCGGAAAGCGTTCGAGAACGGGATTGCCGTGGTCATGGCGCTGGGCGGCTCGACCAACGCCGTGCTCCATCTCCTGGCGATTGCCCATGCGTCTGGGGTGCCTCTCGCGCTCGACGATTTCGAGCAGATCCGGGCGCGGGTCCCCGTCCTCGCCGATCTCAAGCCATCGGGTCGGTTCGTGGCCACCGATCTTCATCAGGCGGGCGGCGTACCTCAAGTAATGAAACTGCTGCTGAGCCACGGGTTGCTTCACGGCGATGCGCTCACGATCACGGGCGAAACCGTCGGCGAAGCGCTTGCGAATGTTCCCGATTCACCCAGTTCTGATCAGGACGTCATCCGGCCATGGAATCGCCCGGTCTACCCGGAGGGGCACCTTGCCATTTTGCGCGGCAATCTTGCCGCGGAGGGAGCGGTCGCGAAAATCACTGGTATCAGGAGCCACCAACTCACCGGCCCTGCCCGGGTCTTTGAATCGGAGGAGGCCTGCCTCGAGGCGATCCTGGACGGTCGGATTCAGCCCGGTGATGTACTGGTGATTCGCTACGAGGGACCGCGAGGCGGCCCGGGCATGCGAGAGATGCTCGCCCCGACGTCGGCCATCATCGGGGCGGGCCTCGGAGACTCCGTGGGCCTGATTACCGACGGCCGGTTTTCAGGGGGGACGTACGGGCTGGTGGTCGGCCACGTCAGCCCGGAAGCAGCAGTCGGCGGAACGATCGCACTCGTTGAGGAAGGCGACGCGATCACGATCGACGCAGATCGACGCCTGTTGCAGCTCGAGGTGAGCGACGCGGTTCTCGCGCGGCGCCGGGCGGCGTGGAAGCCCCCTGCGCCGCGCTACACGGCGGGCGTCCTCCACAAGTATGCAAAGCTGGTGTCGAGCGCGAGCCTCGGAGCGGTGACCGACCTCTAAGGCACCACTACCGCTCGATGGCGGCCGGTGTGGCGATGCGTTGCAGTACCTGGTCACCGAACTCTTTGGTGCCAACCGCAACCTCACCCGGACGCGCCAGGTCCCTGGTGCGCGCGCCCTCGTCCAGCACGCTTCTAATAGCCCGGTCCAGCAGGTTGGCCGCTTCGTCCAGGTCCAATCCGTGCCGCAGCAGCATGCCGGCCGAGGCGATGGCTCCTACCGGATTGGCGATCCCCTTCCCCGCAATGTCCGGCGCCGAGCCGTGGACCGGCTCGAAGAGCCCAGGACCGTCACCCAACGAGGCCGACGGCAGCAGCCCCAGCGAGCCTGCGAGGACGGCGGCCTCGTCGCTCAGGATGTCGCCGAACAGGTTCTCGGTCACGACCACGTCGAGCGATGCAGGGTCGGCCACGAGTCGCATCGCAGCGAAGTCGACGTACAGGTGTTGGAGCGCAACATCTGGATAGTCCATGCCGACCCGGGAGACCACCTCCCGCCAGAGCTGCGACACCTCCAGCACATTTGCCTTGTCCACCGACGTTACCAGCTTGCGGCGGCCTTGAGCGGCCTCGAATGCCACCCGGGCGACCCGCTCGATCTCTGCGGCCGTGTACGACAACGTGTTGATGCCAGACACGTCGTCCCGACCCCTCGGCTCCCCGTAGTAGAGCCCTCCGGTCAGCTCTCGAACGATCAGCAGGTCCACGCCGACCAACCGCTCCGGCCGAAGCGGCGACGCGTGGGCAAGCGCAGGATGGACCGTTACCGGCCGGAGATTGGCGTACACCGAGAGCAGCTTCCGCAGCGCCAGTAACCCGGCTTCGGGCCGGTGATGTCTTGGCGCGCGGTCCAGCGCCGGATCTCCCACGGCGCCGAGGAACACTGCGTCGGCCTGCGTAACGGCATCGCGGGTGGCGGGTGGGAAGGGCTCACCGAACCGGGCAAAGGCCGATGCGCCGATGGGATGCTCCATGAAGTCGAACCGATAGCCGAACAGATCTCCAACGGCGGCCAGAACCCGAAGCGCCTCGGCGGTCACCTCGGGCCCGATCCCGTCGCCCGGGAGCACCGCGATCTGGTATCTGGTCACGATAACCGCCCGGGTCCTGCCTCTCGGCGGCTCTCGAACGCCGAAATCAGCCGCTCGTCGAGCAATGTCTTACCGATCTCGTCGAGTCCCCGAAGCAGCATCTCCCGGCGGTAGCCATCGATCTCGAATCGCGCCTCGAATCCGTTGACGCCGGTAACCCGCTGGCGCTCCAGATCCACAGTCAGCTCATAGCCGTGAGCTGATCTTTCGGCCCGCCGAATCAGCTCGGTGACCTCCGCAACGGTCAGTCGGACCGGAAGCAAGCCGGTCTGGCAGCAGTTGTTGTAGAAGATGTCCGCGAAAGACGGTGCGATCAGCGCACGGAAGCCATACTCCCCCAGTGCCCAGGGGGCGTGTTCCCGGGACGAGCCGCAACCAAAGTTGGCACCTGCCACCAGGATCGACGCTCCGTGGGCGTTGCGCTGGTTGAGCTCGAAATCGGGATTCGGGGAGCCGTCTGGCTTGAAGCGCCAGTCGAAGAACAGGAATTCCCCGAACCCGGTGCGTTCGATTCGCTTCAGGAACTGCTTGGGGATGATCTGGTCAGTATCGACATTGATCCGCGGCAGCGCCGCCACCCGCCCTGTGTGAGTCGTGAAGGACCTCATTCGTCTCCTTTGGCGCCAGCGACACAATGAGCAAGAAGAAGTAAGAGGTACGAAGTTGGCAGGGAGCCCGGGGAGGAGGATCCGTTCTCGGCTGTTTCCCTCTTACCTCTTACTTCTTTTTTTGCTTCTTGCCGGCCGCTCACCGCGTGGCGCTTCCGTGCAACCATTCGCGGACATCGACCAGATGTCCCGCCACTGCCGCTGCCGCTGCCATAGTCGGGCTCATCAGGTGGGTGCGCCCACCCTTGCCCTGCCGACCTTCAAAGTTGCGGTTGGACGTCGAGGCGCAACGCTCGCCGCTGCCCAGCACGTCGTCGTTCATCCCCAGGCACATCGAGCAGCCGGCATTGCGCCACTCAAACCCCGCGTTGGTGAAGACTCGATCGAGGCCTTCCGCCTCTGCCGCAGCCTTGACCCGCATAGAACCAGGGACCACCATCGCCCTGACGCCTTTTGCGACCCGCCGGTTTCGCACGACCGAGGCGGCCGCCCGCAGATCCTCGATCCGGCCGTTCGTGCAGGAACCCAGAAAGACCCGATCCACCGGTACCCCCTCGAGCGGCATGCCGGCCGCAAGACCCATGTACTCCAGCGCCCGCTCGGCCGCTCGCCGGTCGCTCTCCTGCTCGAAGCCGTGGGGATCCGGAACGCAGCTCGTGATATCGGTAACCATGCCGGGATTGGTACCCCAGGTGACCTGGGGCGCCAGCACCGACGTATCGAGAACGACTTCGTGATCGTATCGAGCCCTTGGGTCACTCGCGAGCGAGCGCCACCCCTTGGTGCAGCGTTCCCATGCCGAACCCCGGGGCGCCCTGGGCCTGTCGCGCATATACGCGAAGGTTACATCGTCCGGTGCGATCATGCCCGCTCGAGCCCCCGCCTCGATGGACATGTTGCAGATCGTCATCCGGCCTTCCATTGAAAGGCTCCGGATGGCCTCCCCGGTGTATTCGATGACGTAGCCCGCCGCGCCAGCCGTGCCCATCCTTCCGATCAAGGCGAGAACGAAGTCCTTCGGCGTCACGCCCGCCGCCGGCCGCCCAACGAAGCGCACCTCCATGGTCCTCGGCCGGGCCTGCACCAGGCACTGCGTCGCCAGCACGTGCTCCACTTCACTGGTACCGATTCCGAACGCGAGGGCGCCGAACGCCCCATGCGTCGAGGTATGAGAATCCCCGCACACGATGACCATGCCGGGCTGCGTGGCGCCCTGCTCGGGACCGATGACATGCACGATTCCCTGGTCAGGGGACTCGAGCCCGTAAAGATCCACCCCAAACTCGCGAGCATTCTGCTCCAGCGTACGCACCTGGGCAGCCGAAATCGGATCGGCAATCGGGAGTGCTCGGTCTCCGGTTGGCACGTTGTGGTCCACCGTTGCAAGCGTCAGGTCCGGACGCCGCACCCGGCGCCCCGCCACGCGAAGCCCCTCGAAGGCCTGCGGCGAAGTGACCTCGTGCACCAGGTGAAGATCGACGTACAGCAGAGCAGGCCCGTCCGCCGGCTCGTGGACAACGTGCGCGGCCCAGACCTTCTCGAAGAGCGTACGGGGGGCCAACGCTAGCCTCTCGCTCGTGCAGGAGCGGGCGGGACTACCCTGGAGGCATCGGCCGCCTGACCGGCGCCCCCACTCCCGGCTGCGCCGACCTGACCTCGCCTGCTGCCGCCCGGTCCCGCCTGCTCCCGTCCGGTCCCGGCGGCGCCGGCCTCTTCCCGTCTACTCCCCTCCTCGGACCACGGCATCATTGCCCTCAAGCGACGGCCCACCTGCTCGATCAAATGATCCCGGTCTGCGGTGCGCATTTTATCGAAGTTGGGTCGCCCTACCCGGTTCTCGGCAAGCCACTCGCGAGCGAAACGGCCGTCCTGGATCTCATCGAGAATGCGGCGCATTTCGGCGCGGGTCTCCGACGTGATGAGGCGGGGGCCCCGCGTGTAATCGCCGTATTCCGCCGTGTCACTGATCGAGTACCGCATGAAACCCAGTCCACCCCGGTACATGAGGTCCACGATCAGCTTGAGCTCATGCAGGCATTCGAAGTATGCCATCTCGGGAGAGTAACCCGCCGACACCAAGGTCTCGAACCCTGCCTTGACCAGCGCCGTGGCCCCTCCGCACAGCACCGCCTGCTCGCCGAAGAGATCGGTTTCGGTCTCTTCGCGGAAGCTGGTCTGGATGACACCCGCCTTGGTGCAGCCGATGCCCGACGCGTAGCTCAGGGCATTGGCGAGGGCCTCACCCGACGCATCCTGGTGAATCGCCACCAACGCGGGAACGCCGCGCCCGGCCTCGAACTCACTGCGCACCAAATGCCCTGGCGACTTGGGCGCAACCATGGAAACATCGACCTCGCGCGGCGCCACGATCTCGCCGTAGTGCATGTTGAATCCGTGCGCAAACATCAGCGTCTTCCCCGGAGCGAGACCACCCGCAACGCCGGTTTCGTAAACGGTTCGCGCGTCCTGGTCGGGGACCAGCATCATGACCACCTGAGCCGCCTTTACCGCGTCGCTCACGGGGCGCACATCCAGCCCGGCTGCGACAGCTCTGCTCCAGGACCCACCACCCGGCCTCAGGCCAACGACGACAGAGGCGCCGCTGTCGCGAAGGTTGAGGGCGTGGGCGTGGCCCTGGCTGCCGAAACCGACAATGGCGAAGGTCCGGCCCGACAGCCGAGACCGGTCCGCGTCGCGATCGTAGAAAACTCCCGGGGCTGTCATTGCACTGCCTCCGACGTTTGCGTGACTGGGATCGGTGATCCGGAGGTCCGTCCAACAGCGACGGCCCCGCTGCGCGCGACCTCCACCAGCTCGAACCCCTCCAGGGCCCGCAAGAAGGAAAGCACGAAGGCCTCGGACCCGCTGACCTCGAGGATCGCGCCATCCGCCGACTCGTCCAGAATCGCGGCTTTGTAGAGCAGCGCGATGTCGAGCAACTCGGCGTGGCGCTCGCGGGCCGCCCGTACTTTCACCAGCGCGAGCTCGCGCGCCACGCCCTCCCCCGCCGGAAACGCGCTCGCTTCCCGCACGCCGATGATTTTCTCCAGCTGGCGCGCGGCGCGGTCCGCCGTCGCCTGATCCGCCTCCATCATGATCGTCAGCCTCGCAAGTCCCGGCGTAGCACTGGGCCCCACCGCAATGCTCTTGATGGGGAAATTGCGCCGTCGAAGAACCCCGACCGCGCGGGTGAACGTCAGCAGATCGTGCTCCAGCAACACCGACAGCGTCAGACCGCCGCTCATGCCGAAACCAGCGGCGCCGGCTCACCTTCGATCGGCTCGGAGAGCGAGGCCCCCGGCGGAATCATGGGGAACACATTCGCCTCCTGCTCGATCAGAAACTCGACCAGGGCCGGCCCCGGCACGGCCATCGCCGCCCGTATCGCCTCGCGGGACTGCCCTGCATTCTCGACTCTCCAGCCGGCCACCCCGTACGCCTCAGCCAGCTTCACGTAGTCCGGACTCCAGATGGGGGTGGCGGAGTAGCGACGCCCGTGGAAGAACTGCTGCCACTGCCGGACCATCCCCAGATACCCATTGTTGAAGATCGCCATTTTCACCGGGATCTGCTCCTGCACCATGGTGGCGATCTCCTGCATGTTCATCTGGAAGCCGCCGTCGCCCGAAATGGCCCACACCGGTTCCTCCGGTCGTGCGAACCTCACCCCGATCGCGCCCGGCACGGCAAATCCCATTGTGCCGAGCCCTCCGGAAGTGATGTGCGTGTTGGGACGCTCGTAGGGGTAGAGCTTCGCCACCCACATCTGGTGCTGCCCGACGTCGGACACGATGGTGCAGCGACCCTCCGTCTCCTCGTCGAGCGCCTGAAGAATTCCCTCGGGCGAAAGATCCCCGCGATACTGCTCCGTCCGGGTTTTCATCAGCCCGGCGATCTCGGCTCGCCAGTCCTTGCAATCCCGGGGGCTGACGGCGCGGAGCAGCTCCCGCAGAATGGTCCGGCAGTCGCCCAGCAGCGCCACCGTGGCCGGCACGTTCTTGCCGACCTCGGAGGGATCGAGCTCGACGTGGATGATCTTGGCCCGCGGCGCGAACGCCGCCGTATTCCCGGTGACTCGGTCGTCGAACCGAAGGCCCACGCCGAGAATAAGGTCGGCCTGCTGGATCGCGCGGTTCACGTGCACTTCCCCGTGCATGCCAGGCATGCCGAGGTGAAGCGGGTGCGATTCGGGGAAGCCGCTGATGCCGAGCAGTGTGGTGATCACCGGAATTCCGGTTCGCTCGGCGAGACAGCGCAGCTCGTCGTACGCGGCGGCCAGCAGCACGCCGTGGCCTGCCATGATGAGCGGGCGTTGAGCGGTCGCTATGAGCTCCGCCGCTTCGCGAAGGTCTCCACAAGCGTGCGGGAACAGTCGGGAGCCGGCAGGAACACTCCTGCTCGCCCGTGCTGCCGACTGATGCTGCCTGCTCCGGCCCTCGTACTCGATCTTCTGGTTCTGCACGTCCTTCGGCACATCCACCAGCACGGGGCCGGGGCGGCCCTCCCGCGCGATCGCGAAGGCTTCGCGCAGCTCAGACGCCAGCAGCTCGGCATCCTGCACCAGCACGTTGTGCTTGGTGATCGGCTGCGTGATCCCGAGGATGTCGGTCTCCTGGAACGCATCCCGTCCGATCATGTTGCGCGGCACCTGGCCGGTGATGGCGACGACCGGCGCGCTGTCCATCATGGCCGTGGCGAGCCCGGTCACCAGATTGGTCGCGCCGGGGCCCGACGTCGCGACGCAGACGCCGGGGCGCCCGCTCGCCCGGGCATAACCGTCGGCAGCGTGGGCCGCAGCCTGCTCGTGCCGGACCAGGACATGGCGAAGCGTCGGGAACTCGGGAAGCGCGTGATAGAAGGGCATGATCGCGCCGCCCGGATAGCCGAACATGACGTCCACGCCCTCCTCCAGCAGGACGCGACACATTACGTGGGCGCCGGTCAGGAGCTCCGTCATGCGGCTGGCCGTCGTTCCCGACCAGCGTGAACGGTGACGCTTATTTTCGTCATCACACCCCCCACATGTACGACGAATTCAACGCACTCGCCTCCAGTCGCTCGGCGTGGCGCGACTTGTTGAGCGCATGGATCAAGGCGCGTGCGCCCGCTTCGACGATGTCGGTCGACGCGCCCTGACCACTCAAGGACTTTCCATCCACCCTGGCCTGCAGGAAGACCTGCCCCACGCTGTCGCGCCCCGGCGTAACCGACCGCACCTGCAAGCTCATGACCTCGACCTGCCGCCTCAGGATCTCACTGATGGCGGTGAATGCGGCTGCAATCGGCCCGTCGCCGCTGCCTTGCGCGGAACGCTCGCCGCTCCAGGGACCGAGGAGACGCACCGTCGCCGTCGCCGGCACGCTGCCGCACACAACCTCGAGCCGGACCAGCTGATACTCCTCCGGCGCATCGTGGAAGGAGTCGTGCAGGAGCGCGAGGAGATCCTCGTCCAGAATCGCGCGCTTCCGATCGGCCAGGGCCGTGAACTGGTGGTAGATGTCCGTCAGTCGTGCCGCATCTAGCTCGTAGCCCAACTCGCGGAAGCGCTGCTCCAGCGCGTGCCTGCCGGAGTGCTTGCCCAGGACGAGGGTGGACTTGGGAATGCCTACCGTCTCCGGCCGCATGATCTCGTAAGTCTGCCCGTTGCGCAGCATTCCGTGCTGGTGGATGCCGGCTTCGTGTGCGAAGGCGTTCCGGCCCACCACGGCCTTGTTCGGCTGGGGGAAGACGCCCGTGAGGTACGAGAGCAGGTGGCTGGTCCGGTAGAGCTCCGGGGTTTGCACGTTGGTACGAAACCCGAGCTGCGGCCGTACCACGGCGGCCATAACCAGCTCCTCCAGCGCGGCATTGCCGGCCCGCTCGCCGATGCCGTTGATGGTGCACTCCACCTGGCCTGCTCCGGCCTGGATGGCGGCCAGCGAGTTCGCAACGGCCATTCCCAAATCATCATGGCAATGCGCGCTGAACGTGACTCGGTCGGCGCCCGGCACTCGCTCGCGGACGGAGCAGAACATCGCCGCGTACTCGCTGGGCAGTGCGTAGCCGACGGTATCCGGCAGGTTGATCGTCGTCGCACCTTCGGCGATGGCTGCTTCGACGATCCGACACAGGAAGTCCGCGTCGGTTCGACTCGCGTCCTCAGCCGAGAACTCGACGTCATCGGTGAACGAGCGGGCCCGGCGCACTCCTGCCCGCGCCATCTCGACAGCCTCGTCCCGGTCGATCCGGAGCTTTTCCCGGAGGTGCAGGTCCGAGGTGGATATGAAAACATGCAAGCGTGGACGAGCGGCGCCCCGCAGCGAATCGCCGGCGAGATCGATATCACGCTCGACACAGCGGGCGAGGGCGGCCACGATGGGTCGCCGAAGATCCACCGCGATGTCGCGCACACTGCGGAAGTCCCCGTCGGAGGCTGCCGGAAAGCCGGCCTCGATCACATCGACACCCAGCGCGTCCAGCTGGCGCGCGAGGCGGAGCTTCTCCTCGGCCGTGAGGCTATTCCCGGGGGCTTGTTCGCCGTCCCGAAGGGTAGTGTCGAAGATGATGACGTCTCGTGCCATGATGCGGCTCCATCCGCGCTGTTCGGACTGAACTGAAACGAAAAAGCGCCGCGAACCCTGAGGTTCGCGGCGCCTGGTGCTATTGGGAGACTCGACTACGCTGTCGTACCCGGCACGCCGCGAACCCTCCGCTCGTTAAGCGCGAGCGAGAGACCAAGGACGCCAAGAAGGACCAGCCGCTGAGTCATGAAGTCTTTTTGCTACGGGTACGGTGTCACCGACTTTTTATACCGCGAGAGTGTAAGGCTACGGCTCTTCCTAGTGATCTGTCAAGGGGGTTCGACGCAGTTCTCGAGCGCTTGACTCGCTGGGGCGAATGCATAACATTGCAACACGATGTTTACGATGCTCGCCCCGGTCGCCACCCTTATTCTCGTCCGCTCCGCGGGAGCGACCGGGTAATTCGAGCACCTACGTGACCTACCCGGCCCGCTCCGACACGGAGCGGGCCTTTTTGTGGCCCGGCGCCGGCCTCTCCGGCCGACGAAAGGCATCACCGACATGGAGGCACCATGGCCGAATCTGGGCAGCGGATCCACCCGGCCGGTTCCCACCCCTCTACCGCACTTCGCCATTCCGCGACGCGCGGATCCGCACTCGATCCCTATCGGGAGCGCGATGCCTGCGGCACCGGGTTCCTCGCTCAGGCCTCGGGGGCCCGGTCGCACGACGTGGTCGCGATGGCGCTCGAGGCGGTT
>DATJGL010000177.1:0-9221 GCA_035495075.1 Gemmatimonadales bacterium | reverse complement strand
ACTTCCCAAGGAAGCTCCAAACGACGCTGCCACCAGGCCAGGCCCAGCGGCCCCAGCACGCGAAGCGTCATGCGTCCACCGGCGCCGCGTCCCCGAGCGACCGGACGCATGGACAGCTCCTCGTCCGTTGCCACACCCGGCGGTAGAATGAGCCGACGGACGCCCGTCGCGAGGCCGAGCGGCGCCGGCAACGCCTCCTGCACCAGAACCGTGAGCCGCCGTCGCTTCCCGTGTCGCCAGCGGTAGCGCACTGGAAAAGCCCGTCCCACCGAGAACGCCGGAGGCGCGCTGCGTTCGACCTGTATGGGGAAAGTATCGGCCGCGGCGGCCGCATCGATCGCGAGCGCAGCAACCCAGAGTGCGTCGAGCGCCAACAACAGTCCGAGCGCGCCAGGCCAAGCTAGTCCGGCGAGTCCCAGCAGAGCGAGGCCGGCTCCTGCTGCGAGCCACCGTCGCGAAGGGAGCGGTATCACCGGGGTGCTTCGACTTGCTCCAGGATCGTGCCGAGAGCGGCGTCGGGCGTGACGCCCTCGAGCTCGAGCTCCGGCGCCACACTGATTCGGTGCCGGAGCACGGCGGGAGCGACGTTCTTCACGTCGTCCGGGATCACATAATCACGCCCGTCCAGCAACGCCGTCGCCTGGGCCAGCTTGAGTAGGGAGACGCTCCCCCGGGGCGATGCGCCGAGGGTGAGCGACGGCGTGGTCCGGGTGGCGCGGACGATCGCGGTGACGTACCGGACCAGCGAGGCCTCGACCCGGATCTGGCGGGCCGCCTGACGCAGTTCTTCCAGGCCAACACCGCCGACCTTTGTGTCGATGCCGTAGCTGGTAGGGTCGTCCGCCTCGAATCCATCGAGCACCCGATGGAGGACCGCCTGCTCCGTCTCGGCAGCGGGATAGCCAAGGACGATCTTGACCAGGAATCGATCCAGCTCGGCCTCGGGGAGCGGATAGGTGCCTTCGAACTCAACCGGATTCTGGGTGGCAAACACGGTGAATGCCGATGACAGCGGGTGGGAGACGCCGTCCACGGTCACGCTCCGCTCCTGCATGGCCTCGAGCAGCGCCGCCTGCGTCTTGGCGGGAGCGCGATTGATCTCGTCCCCCAGGACGAGGTCGCCGAAGATGGGGCCCGGGCGAAACGAGAAGGCTCCCTGGGTGGTGAGCAGATTCACTCCGGTGATGTCGGAGGGCATCAAATCGGGAGTGAACTGAATCCGACGGAACTCGAGGCCCAGCGCGAGACTGAGGGTCCGGACCAGGAGGGTCTTGGCAGTCCCCGGAACCCCTTCGAGCAGGACGTGGCCGCGGGCCAGGAGGGCGGCGACCGTCCCGCGTATCGCCGGCTCCTGCCCCAGCACGACGCGGCCCAGTGCCCCGACCAGATCGTTCGCGGCCTCGGCCTGGCGTCCGATCCCGCCCGAAGGAACTACGGCTTCAGATCCTCCCATACATCCTCCACCACATTGGCTGCTCGCAGCACGCCCTCACCGTTCTGGTGCTGCGCCGTGAGCGCACTCAACGATTCCAGTGCCGCTCGGGCTGAGGCCGATTCGGTGCGACGGGCGAGGTTGCCCAACCACGGCAGCGGGTCCGCCCGAAGCCCGGCTTCGGGTCCGGCGTGAGGGTGTCGCGACAACCGACGGCGCAGGCCTTGTAGCATCAACCGGATGGCGAGGTCGTGCCCCCTCGCCGCCGACAGGACCGTCGCGAGCGCCCGAACGTGCTCGAGCGAGGAACGGCGTCGCCGTTCAGGTGAAGGCCGCACCGGCCCGAATCGAACGCTTGCGGCCGCTAGCGCCAGCAACCCGATGCCGGCCAACTGCCAGCCCACCCACCCCCACGGGGACCGCGCGCTCCAGTCCAGAACCGATCCCGCGAGCGAACCCGACGGACCGTAGCCGTTGTGGTACTCGTCAAAGAGGATGCGGTCGTAACGTCCTGCCACCAGCCGAAGGGTAAAAGGCCCGGCACTCGACGAGCGCACCGCGCGGTTGGCAAAGAGAAGGTCGTCAGCGACCAAGGTGACGGCCTGGCCTCCCGACATCTCGAGCCGAAGCGCCACGACGCGGCCGCCGACAGTGCGTAGCAGCGTGTCCGCACGTAACACCGGTGGGACGTCGCAGGCCGCGTAGCCCTGGTCATCCCAGGCGGCGGGAGCGCGTCGCGCTCTGGGTTGTGCGCGCGCGAGCACTGCCCACACCCGCAAGTCGCTCGCCGCCATCCGCTCGGCGGGCGTCACCGCCAGCATCGGATGCAGGCGGGTTTCGACTGCGTAGCCGTAGCAACGCATGGCGGCCTCCGCACCCTCCCCGGCGAGGAGCAGACCATGCCGCTTGCCGAACGCCGCAATGGCGGCTGCCTCGAGCGGATCGATCTCCTCGGTGGGGCCGATCACGGCCAGCACAGTTGCATTGCCGACGTCTCTCACGCGGCGGAGCTCCATTGGACGACGGCGAAATCGCTCCACCCGCACCCGCAGGCGCTCGAGCGCCTCAGCGTAGCCGCGCGCGCCGTCCGGGCCGGTCAGGAGGGTCGAGCGGCGGGGATCGAAATCGGGCTGCCCTCGCCGGCGGCTGCCGAGCGCAGCAGCGCCAACGGCGAGGATGGCGAAGATCCCCAGTCCGACGGCGAACTCAACCCGGGGCCGCATGCCAGTCCCCGGCGGCTGCACCTCGCAGCACGGCATACTCAGCTGCGCCGCAAGGAGCTCCGCTGTACACGTGCCGGTAGAGTACTCCCACGATGCCAACAAGGCGCTCCCGGTCACCCGGCAGCAACCGGGCTTCCCTGGAGTAGTCCCGCGCAGTCTTGCCCGGCCCCCAGCGCAGCGAGCCCATCGCATCGAGGCGAAGGACGAGCGCCTCGAATGCAAGTCGGAGGGCATCGCGGTAACGACCCGCGGCGGCGGCTTGATCGGCCGCAGCGAGATACCACGTTGCGTCCCGTCGACGCTGGGAGGATGGGAGCGCGGTCTTCGGGTCGCGGCGCGCGGCGGCCCGAACAGTTTGCTGGAAGACGTAGCCGGCGTGAACCAGAATGGCGACCAGGATTGCGGCGAGCACCAGCGCCAGAAGCTGGAACAGCACTGGATGCAGCGACCGGACCGAGCTGATCCAGTCCGCCAGCCGGCCCCACCAGGTCCGCAACGTTGCCAGGGGGCGGGGCTCCTCGACCCAGCGATACGCCGGTGCGGAAAACACCGAGTCCAGGACCGCGCGAAGCGAATCGGTGGGAAGCTGCATCCGGCGGAAGGTGAGGCTGGTTCGGGTGGCTCAGGCTGGTTGCAGGACGGACGCAAGGAGCTCGAGGTCGAACCCCTCCTTGCGAACCCGGAGATCGTAGTATGCGATGACCAGGGCTGCCTGGTAGAGCGGAGAGAGCAGGAGCTGCACGATCGCTGCGATCACAGTACCCAGCAGGATAAGGACGGTAGTGAGACCCTTGGCCCCGGTCGCGCCCAACACCGCTGCGGTCACTCCCACTGCCCCCATGATAGCGACGTACGGAATCAGAATCAGCAGAAAGATGAGCACGAACAACCCGAACATGCGCAAGCGATAGCCTCGCGTGAGGCCCCACGAACGGCCCATGGCATCAGTGGGCGACGTGGACTCGACCACCAGTGCCGGCACCGAGACGGCAAGCCCGCACACCGCGATGACGCCCGGAACGACCAGCAGCAGGAAACCCACGAACGCCATGAGTCCAACCGACAGAGACACCACGATGAGCGGGACCACGAAGGGCAGCGCTCGACTGAGCGCCTCCCGCGCCGTGATGGCGCGCCCGAGGTAGCTCTCCGATACGACGAACACGGTTGCCCCGGTGGCAACCAGACTGAGGACCACCACCAGCACGGCATACACGAGGGTGAGCGCCAGGTGGATCCCGCCCCCACTCCGGCCGTAGACCTGGAGCAGCACCGGAAGCCCGTTGCACACCAGCACGATCGTGGCGAGAGCGCTGAAGTGCCGCCGGTACACCTGGAAGGAGGCGTCGATCACCTCGCCGATGGACAGCGGGCGCAGCGCAAGGGAAGCCATGACGACTCCTCGTGGGGTTAGGCGCGCGGTGTCGGGGGTCGAGAGGAAGTTACGAAAGGGATTGGTTATTGGCCATGAGCGATTAGCTATCAGCATCCACCAACGGCCGGCGACTCGTGGCGACCAAAGCCCCGTTCGACCTTCGCCAGCATCTCGAAGTCGAGACGCCCGAGCACGTCGTGCTCGACCTGGAGATCGCCGGCGTCGGCTCACGGCTGCTCGCGGCGGTCATCGACAGCGCCATCGTCACGACCATAATGGTGGCCGGTGGCCTGCTGGCCGCTGTGCTGGCCGGCCTCGGCCTCATACCCCGGCATGGAGGAGCCTGGCTCGCAGCCGTCGCCGTGGGGCTGGCATTCGCGCTGGGCAACGGGTACTTCATCCTGTTCGAAGGGCTCCGGGGCGGGCAGACGCCCGGCAAACGCACGGTCGGGATTCGCGTCGTGCGGGACACCGGGCATCCGGTAACGCTGGGGGCCGCCGCGCTTCGTAATCTGCTCCGAGTCGCCGACTTCCTTCCCCCGCCCTACCTGCTCGGCCTCGGCCTCATTGCCTTTCATCCGCGTGCCAAGCGCCTGGGCGACCTGGTCGCCGGGACGGTCGTCGTGCGAGACCGCCCCAGTCCGCTCGCGGCTTCCCTGGCCGGCCAAGGCACGGTTGCGCCTCAGCCTGGCCGCGCGCCGGACGGCGTTCCCCTCGACGAGAACCGGTTTCGTCTGCTTGCCAGCTACGCCAACCGCGCCGCCGACCTGCCGGCGGACGCGCGCGACCGAATCGCGGCGAGCCTGGCGACCCGGTTCGCCGACCAGCATGCACCACCGGGCCTCACACCCGCTGAGTTCCTGCTCGAGCGCCATGCCCGCGAGATTGCCAGGCGCCGTGGAAGGCTGGGCGGGCGCCAGGGAGTGGGTGACCGCCTTGCTGCCCGCCAAGGCGATCGGTGGGATGCCTTTCATACATTGGCGGAACGAGCAGCTTCCGCAGGGCTCGACAGCTTCGCGCCTGAAGAGCTTCCCGACTTCGCGTCGCGCTATCGGGAGCTGGCTGCCGACCTTGCTCGCGCCCGCACCTACCACGCCGACGGAGCAGTCATTGCCAGACTCGAGCGCCTGGTCGCGGCCGGGCATAACGTGCTCTATCGGGACGAACAGCACTCCTGGTCCCGCGTCTGGACCGCGGTCACCCGCGAATGCCCGGCTGCGGTGGTGCAAGCCCGCTGGCTGGTGCTCCTCGCCTGGGCGCTGTTCACAGCCCCTGCGCTCGGCGG
The DNA here is from genome assembly GCA_035495075.1 of Gemmatimonadales bacterium. Classification (GTDB taxonomy): domain Bacteria; phylum Gemmatimonadota; class Gemmatimonadetes; order Gemmatimonadales; family GWC2-71-9; genus DASQPE01. The sequence continues at coordinate 3,906 of DATJGL010000177.1, read as the reverse complement.
TTATGCCCTGATGCGCGAGCGGCCCGGGCTCGCGAGCCAGATCCTTCCCGAGGTCATGCTGCGCCGAGCGGAGGCGGGGCGGGAGCGGGCCGCCTCCGGACGAACCTATGGCTCGGTTGCGCCGACCGGGCGGCCGGTCATCGCGTCATTCATCATCACCAACAACATCCGGGTGGCCATCGCGTGCTTCGCCGGTGGCGTCTTCTTCGGGGTCGGATCACTCGTGCTGCTCGCCTTCAACGGCCTCGCCATCGGCACATTCGCCGGCCACTTTGCGAACCAGGGACTGTTGGGTTACCTGATGGAGTTCGTGGTAGGACACGGAGTGCTGGAGCTATTTGCCATCTGGGTGGCGGGGGCCGCAGGATTTCTGTTGGGCAAGTCGCTCCTTGTGCCCGGCGACCGGTCTCGCGCCGATGCCGTTGTGGCGAGCGGCCACATCGCGATCAGAATGATGGGGGCGGTTGTGGTGCTGCTGGTGATTGCAGGGACGATCGAGGGGTTTCTGTCGGTCAGTGGAAGGGGTCTTGCGGCCCGGGTGACGGCGAGCGGCGCCAGCATTGCGTTCCTGGCTGCATATCTCGCCCGTGGGGCGATGTGGCGGCGACGGCTAGAGCTCGCGCAGCATGGTGCGCATCCGGATGGCGAGCGCTTCAATCTCCCGTAGCCCCGAGAGCGTCTCCGGATCGTAGCGTTGTTCTTCGAGCAGGAGCAGCTGAATTTCTGCGAGCAGCGCCGAAAGCGGATTGGAAAGATCGTGTCGCAGCCTACTGAGCCGTTCCGCCTCCGTCATCCTTCAAGCTCAGTCGAGCGACCGATACAAGTCGCGCACGTGATGGTCGCGCAACTCGCGCACCGACTCCCAGAGATCGGCTTCAGATTCGGCGCAGAAAATCTCGGCCGTTTCGCGCTCGCGCCCGGAATCCGAGTCGAGAAAGCGAAGGCGAGCCCGCCACGCACCGTCATCGGCGTGGCGCAGGATGAGGCTGAGAAGGACGACTTGGCCGGCGAAGCGAATTGCATCGAGCTCGTGTTGAACGGGCTCCCGAGGGTCACGGCTGGGCGGCCGCACCGTGGTTTGCAAGGCCATCAGGGGGCAGGTCCCGGCAGGTTTAGCTAAATATACGGGGCGGGCGGAGTTAGACAATAGCTGCCGGCCCCCTCAAACAAACGGGACCGGCACGAAGGTCAGCACGAATACCCCTACCGCGAGCCACCCGATCCAGCGGCGGCTCGGGGGCACCGGCCGGGCCGGCGCGAGTACGGACGGATGAGCCCACCCGCCCCCGCCGACAAACAGCGCCACGGCCACCCAGACATACCAGTTCCACGAAAGCTGCGCGAGCCCGATCAGACAAAGCAGCGTGACCAAGCCCACCGCGGATTGCCGCCGCCCCAGAAGACCATAGAGCACATGCCCGCCATCGAGCTGGCTTAGCGGCAGCAGGTTGAGGCCCGTAATGAAGGCGCCCACCCATCCGGCGAATGCAGGCAGGCTGAGATGAACCGCCTTGGCCCCCGGCAGCAAGAGCTCTCGACACGCGATCATGAGCAGCGAATCACCCAGTCCAATGCGCTCGCCCGCGAGCAGGACGAAGCTGCCGGCCGGTTGGAGGCCCGGTTCCATCGGCTCCGAGATGTGGAGGCCCCACACGAGAACCACGAGCGTCAGCGCAAAACCGGCCAGCGGGCCGGCCGCCCCGACGTCGAGCAGCTGCCGCCGATCCAGCACCGGTGAACGGAGCCGGATGTATGCACCCAGGCTTCCGATGGGCGAAAGATTGGGGGGAACCGGGAGGAAATAGGGCGGCGATGCATCGATCCCGTAACGGCGAGCAGCGAAGTAATGACCCAGTTCGTGAACCAACAGAATGCCGAGGAGCGGCACGGCGAACGACCAGCCCGCGACGAGGTCCCGCCAGCCCGGACCCGCCAGCCGCTGGAAAAAGCGACCGCCCCCGATCACCACCCCCACCAGCCCGGGCGGCTCCGTTGGCGTCCAGGTGCCCGCGAGGGCGGCGCCAGCGCCGAGGGCGCAAATCACCGTCACGCCGAACAGGAAGGCGTGGAGCAGCCAGCGCTCGCCCCGCTCCGTGCCGAGCGACCGTATCAGGACCAGATGTGAATGGTCGGCGTCTGCCCAGTAGTGACTGCCGGGCCAGGCGGCGAGCGCGGCCGCGAGCGTCGGAGATGGCCCTCGGTGCTCCGGCGCGACCAGCGCCTCTATATATTCTCGCCGCCCGAGCGCGTGGCTCCGCCACGCCTCGAAAGTCGCAGTGAGAGAGTCCGTGGTGCCTCTTGACGCTTCTTGCAACGCGCTCTAAGTTGAATTGCTTCTGCGGCCGATCACCATCTCCCCAGACCATCTCGATCTACACGCTTCGCCGCGGCGGAGCTCGTCACCTACACCGATACCGTCCTTTGCATTGTCTCATTCCGTCGAGCCCGTCGGTCCGCCGATCGGGCACCCCTGCGTGGAGTCCCGTCCGTGGATATCGCTGAGCTAAAGCAGAAATCCGTCGCGGAGCTGCATCAGCTGGCCGAGCAACTCAACATCTCGAACTACTCGGGCCTCCGCAAGCAAGACCTCATCTTTCGTATCGAGCAATCGCTGCTGGACCAGGACACGGTCATCCGCGGCGAAGGCGTGCTGGAAATTCTGCCCGAGGGCTACGGGTTCCTCCGAAGTCAGGATTGGAACTACCTATACGGGCCGGATGATATCTACGTCTCCCCCAGCCAGATCAAGCGATTCGACCTCCGTACCGGCGACACGGTCATGGGTCAGGTGCGCCCCCCCAAAGAGGGGGAGCGGTACCTAGCGTTGCTCAAAGTCGAAAGCGTCAATTTCGAGGAGCCGGAAAAGACCAAGCACCGGATCGCATTCGACAACCTCCGGCCCCGCTACCCCGATTCCCGCATCCACCTCGAGCGGAAGAACGGCGACCTTTCGATGCGAGTGGTCGACCTGCTCTCCCCCCTCGGCAGGGGCCAGCGGGCCCTGATCGTGGCGCCGCCCAAAGCCGGCAAGACCATCTTGATGCAGAAGCTGGCCAACGCTATCAGCGAAAACCACCCCGAGATCGTGCTGATCGTGCTGCTCATTGACGAGCGCCCGGAAGAAGTCACCGACATGGAAGAGAACGTGAAGGCGGAGGTCATCTCGTCCACCTTCGATGAGCCGGCCGACCGCCACGTCCAGGTCGCCGACATGGTGATCGAGAAGTCAAAGCGGCTGGTGGAGCACGGACGGGACGTGGTCATCTTGCTCGACTCGATCACCCGGCTTGCCCGGGCCCACAACGTCGTCGTACCCCACTCGGGCAAGATTCTCTCCGGCGGCGTGGATGCCAACGCGTTGCAGAAGCCCAAGCGGTTCTTCGGGGCCGCCCGCAACATCGACAAAGGCGGCAGCCTGAGCATCATCGCCACGGCCCTGATCGACACCGGCAGTCGAATGGACGAGGTGATCTTCGAGGAGTTCAAGGGCACCGGGAACTCGGAACTGGTCCTCGATCGGCGGCTCGCGGATCGCCGGATCTATCCCGCAATCGATATCCAGCGGACCTCGACCCGTAAGGAAGAGCTCCTGATGGACAAGGACGAGCTCAACCGGGTCTACTTGCTGCGGAATTTCCTGGCCGACATGCCGCCGGTCGAAGCGCTCGAGTTCCTGCTCGAGAGAATGAAACGCACCAAGAACAACAAGGAATTCTTCGCGACGATGGCGCAGTAAACCAAACCGCGGGAACGGTGAACAGAACGGTGAACGGGGGCTCCGGTAATGACCGGGCCCCCTGTTCACTGTTTAGTGTTTACTGTTCACGCTGTTATGCGCATTCCTCCCGCTGGTCGAATTCTTGGCGTGGACTGGGGCGAGGTCCGCATCGGACTCGCACTGAGCGA
>DATJGL010000176.1:0-5210 GCA_035495075.1 Gemmatimonadales bacterium | reverse complement strand
TGCAGATCGGGATGGGCCAGGATGCACTCGACCATCCACTCGCCCAGGCCCTTTCCCCGACGGTCCTCCACGATCACGACGTCCGTCACGTAGCCGTACGTCGCGAGGTCGGTGACCACCCGCGCGAAGCCGAGCTGGGTGGCGCCGTCATAGAGCCCGAAGCACAATGAGTTGGCGATGGCACGCTCCAGGGTGGCCCGCGTCAGGTCGGCGCCCCAGTGCGTGGCCCGAAGCATCTCCAGCACCACGTCCAGGTTGAGCCGGCGGCGGTCGGTCGAAACCGACAGCCGGTCGCGAACAAAAGCGATCGGCACGTCGTCCATTGCTCCGACTCAGGCTCCCGGCGGTCCGGACGTCAGCGTTTTCAGCAGCTCGTACCAGAACCGAGCTGCATCGTGATACGCTTTGACGCCGACGCGCTCATCCCGCCCGTGCGCGCGAACATCGTCGATCCGCTCGAAGATCGCGCCCACACCGTAAGTAGCGATGCCGGCATTCCGGGTGTGCAAACCATCCGTCGCCCCGGTGGACATCTCGGGAACCACCACCGCTTCCGGCCAGAACTGCTTGACCAGCAGGGTCACCGGGTGCATGACGTCGGGCCGGAGCGGCGAAGGTGGACTGGGGGTTGGCTCAGTAACCCGCGAGAAGTGAATCAAGCTGTCTGCGACGACACGCTTGAGCACGGCCTCGACGCTGTCCGGCGGATCGTCCGGCAGCATGCGGCAGTTCACCGTGGCGCGCGCCAGCTGGGGCAGCGCGTTGTCGGCGTGGCCGCCAAAGAGCCGGGTCGCCACGCAGGTGGTGCGGAGGACGGAATTGAAGTAGGGGACGGCGGACAGCCGGCGGGCGGCCGCGGGGTCGGCTGAGCGGGAGACCGCCCGCATGTCGGCGGCGATCTTGGCCGGCTGCCCGGCTGCTGCCTGCTTGAAGAACGCGCGGGTCGTCTCGTTGAGGCGGACCGGGAAGGTGAATTTCTCCAGCCGCACCAGTCCTTTAGCCAGTCGGTAGATTGCGTTGTCGGGCTCCGGTACGGAGCTGTGGCCGCCCTTGTTGCGCACCTCCAGGTTGAAGCTGAGATAGACCTTCTCGGCGGACTGGACCATGAAGGCCACCGGTTTGCCGTCGCGCAACTCGCCGCCTCCCCCGTCGGTGTTGAGCGCGAAGTCCGCGTCGATCAGGTTGCGATGCTCCTCGACGAGCCACTTGATGCTCTCGCTGGTGGTCTCCTCGTCTGCGGTGAGCACCATGATGAGATCGCGGTCCGGGACAAATCCTTCTTGTTTGAAGCGCATAAACATCGACGTGAGCGTCGCGACCCCGGCCTTGTTGTCGCTCGACCCACGGCCGTAGTAGTAGCCGTCGAGCTCCCGAAACTGATAGGGGTCGAACGACCAGTCTTCCTTGCGGGCATCCACGACGTCCATGTGCGCCATGAGCAGGATGGGTTTTGCGGCGCCGGGCCGACCGCGGTAGCGGGCAACCAGGCTTTGGTGCTTCGCGTCGTAACCCAGAATTCGGATGTCGGTATCGGGAATGCCGGCGGCGATGAGGTGGCGCGCTACCGCCTTCGCAACATCTGCGGTGTGGCCGGCGGAGTCACTGGTGTTGATCTCGACCAGTTCCTTCAGGAAGTCGCGCTCGAAGGTACGAGGGTCGGCGCTCTGAGCCGACAAGTGTGTCCCACAAGCGCCGAGAAGCACGAGCGTCGTCGTGGCGGCGAGCACCGAACGAAAGGGAACGGGCATGGGACCGGGGCCGGGGTGATGGCCGAACCAGGGGCAGGGACAAGATCGCGGGTGTCCGTCGCAACGTCCAGCGCTAGGGAGCCACGCCGCGGTCGCGGGCGCTTCAGCGGTCTAGGCGCCCACGCCGTATCGGGTACGCAACACCTCGAGATGATGGAGCTCGTGGCCCGCAATGATGTGAGCGATACCGCGCACGGATACGGGGTAACCGCTCGCAGTGCCGCGACGAGTCCAGGCCTCGTCGGGGAAGCCACGGAAGAGAGCGATGGTGGCGGCGCGCACCAATGCGAGCTCTCCCGCTACCTCGGCCAGCCGCCGGCGATCGAATTCGCCGGCAGGAGTGTAGGTAGTCTCGTCGAAGCCGGGGAGCGGAGTCTCGTCGCAGCGGGCGATCCGAAGCGCGCGATAGGCGAAGATCCGCTCGGCGTCACTCAGGTGGCCAATGACCTCCGTGACGCTCCACTTGCCGTCCGCGTAGCGGTAGCGCGCCCGCTCCGGGATCACCCGCGCAAGGAGCGCAGCAGTCGAGGCGCCCTGGCGCTCGAGCTGGTCCAGCACGTTCCCCTGCGGAACCCTGGCGACGTAGCCCCGATACTGCTGGGCGTACTCGTCGGCGCCGGGAGCAATCGTAGCGGGCTGCATGACTGTCATCCTGTCGACGCGGAGATCGATAGTGTACCAGCGCGAGTGGACCGGTGCTACTGTTCGCAGGAACCAACAGCGAGAACGTGATGGATACCGAGCAGTTGCGGGCGCTCCAAGCCCCACTCAAGCAGCGTTATCGCGAGCAGCCTGAAGCGGCGCTCGTCACGCTCTCCGCCAGCGGCACCCTCGATACCGCGGCGATCAGCTGCAAGGTAGACACCGGCCGGGCCCTAGTGCAGGCCGGCCTGCATCCGGCGACGGGGGGCACCGGTCTCGAGGCTTGTTCGGGCGACATGCTTCTCGAAGCGCTCGTGGCCTGTGCCGGCGTCACGCTCCGAGCCGTCGCGACGGCCTTGGACGTACCGATTCGCGCCGGGACGCTGCGCGCCGAGGGAGACCTGGACTTCCGCGGCACACTCGGCGTGGCCAAAGATGCTCCGGTGGGTTTTCGGGACATTCGCCTCATCATAGACCTCGACACCGACGCGAGTGCCGAGCAGCTCGACCGACTCCTGTCCCTCACCGAACGGTACTGCGTCGTGCTGCAGACTTTGCGAAGCCCTCCGACGGTACATCTGGCGCGGCGACCTTGAGGGCGCCGCGGCTTGCCTCGTCAGCCCGCCCGCTTTAACCTAGCACTACCCCTGTTGCAGGCTCACAATTCATGCGTACCGCTGCGGCGGCACACGGCTCAGCCGATCGTGCCTCTGGCATTGACCCGCCTCCGAGTCACTTCTCACCGCACGACGGGCTAGCTCTCTTCCTGTTCGCAACGGCCTACCTGGTTGCGTACGGGTACGGATCATTATTCAGCCAAGCAGCTTCCGCCCCCCTCTGGTTCCCGGACTCCGTTCTTCTGTGCGCGTTGCTGTTGGCGCCGCAGAACAAGTGGTGGCCTTACTTCGTCATCGCGGTCCCTATTCGGTTCATCCCCGCGTTGCACGAAGGGACTCCGCAATGGTTCGTGGCGGCCACCTCCGTCAACGACATGTTGAAGGCGGCGCTCGGAGCGTACCTCCTGCGACGAGTCGTGGGCCGCCCCCTTTCTCTCAGCACGCTGCGCGAGTTCGCCATCTACCTGGCCATCGTGGTCGTACTGACCCCGATGCTTTCTGCGTTCGGAGGGGCGGCAAGCCGACGGGTGCTCGGCTTCGAGTTCTGGCCGGCGTGGAACGAATGGTTTGCGGGCGACGCCCTCGCCAACCTGGTCCTCACGCCTGCGCTCTTCTATTGGTGTTCGCGACGTTTTGCCGAGACACGCCCGCGCTTGCTGGAGGTGCTGCTTTGGACCAGCGGATTGGCCGCGTCGCTGTTCTACACGGTGACGCTCGGCCCATCGAGTTACCTGCCCATTGCCTTGTACGCTCCAATCCCATTTCTCCTCTGGGCCGCGACTCGGTTCGGGCCGATCGGGGCATCCACCACTCTGTCGCTGATCGCTCTACTCTCGATGGTCGGGATCGCCAAAGGCCAAGGACTCTTCTCGGTCATCGCCGCATCCCACAGCTTGCTCTTCGTACAACTCTTTCTCGCCGTGGTGTCCGTGCCGGTCCTCTTTGTCGCGATCCTGATCGAAGAACGGAGCGCGGTTGAGAAGCAACTTCGGGACAGCGAAGAGGAGCTGAACGACAACTACCACCGGGTCCGTGACCTGGCTGGCAAGCTTATCAATGCGCAAGAGGATGAGCGACGGAGGATTGCGCTCGAGCTGCACGACGACATCAGCCAGCGAATGGCGCTCCTCTCGATTCGTCTCGATGACGTTGACCGCGAGCTGCCAGCCGGGGTAACGAAAGCACATGATGATTTGGCGGGTTTGAAACGCCAGACCGAGGAGGTAGCCAGGGCGGTGCACGATCTGTCGCATCAACTTCACTCCTCGATCCTGCAAAACCTCGGACTGTCCGATGGCCTGCGGGGGCTCTGCCGCACGGTGGCGCAGCAGCACCGTGTCGTGGTGGACCTGGACGTGGATGGTGTTGCCGGCCTCCCTGACGATGTGAGTCTGTGTCTCTACCGCGTCGCGCAGGAGGCGCTCAACAACGCCGTCAGGCACGGGCGGGCCAAGCAAGTCTGGGTCCAACTGCGGCAGGACGGGGGCTTGACTCGGCTCGAGATCGAGGACGCCGGTACCGGCTTCAATCCGGCGGCCGCCCGCTCGAACGGCTTGGGCCTGGTGAGCATGCAGGAACGATTGCGAATGGTCGGCGGCACCCTAACGCTGACCTCGTCAGCCGGTCACGGAACGGTGATCGAAGCGGTGGTGGGGCAGGGGCTGGCCTCGCCGGGTAACGGTTAACGCCACCTGGCGACGGGGGGGCACGGACGCGCCGAACGGCCCCACGAGACGAAGGGTGCGTTGGCAAGGTAACCGTGATCCGCTTGCTGCTGTCGAATTTCACCCTCACGCTGTTGGTGCTCACCTCCCGCCTTCGGCAAGTTCTCGCCGTTCATGGAGCTTTTCTTTCAGGGCGGCGAAGCGACCGGCCGTGGACTGGGGGCCGCCTACGCCACGGTTGCCCAGGCGTGTAGTGCGCGTTTCCTGGACGCGGCCAGCGTGCTCCCCCCAGGGCCGGTCGATGGTGTGCATCCCGACGCCAACGGCCAGCGCCAGCTCGGGGAGGCGATTGCCAAGGTCATAGCAGAAGCCGCCCCACGTTAACGCCAGAGGTACCGGGTCGGCCCGGCAAGCCAGGGCTACGTCTTCATTGCCGCGACGAGCTCCTTGCAGCCCGAGCCCCACCGGGAAACGGACTTGACGGCCTCGGTGAATGGGACGTCGAGCGGATGCACGCGGTCCGGCGGGAGCACGTACAC
>DATJGL010000175.1:0-2931 GCA_035495075.1 Gemmatimonadales bacterium | reverse complement strand
GAGGTAGTCTCGGAGGGCGATGTTGCCGCCGCGGAGCCGCTAGAGCGCCTGGCCGGCGCACTCGACAACCTGGGCGAGGTCGAGCCGTCCCTAGCCCAACTGGTGGACCTCCACTTTTTCTGCGGCTTTTCCCTGGGGGAGATCGCGGGCATCCGCAACGTGTCGGAGCGCACTGTGCAGCGCGACTGGCGAAAGGCGCGGCTGCTGCTGCACCGCACACCTCAGGACGCATAATCCCTGCGACACCGCGGCATGAGCGACACAACCAAGCGCTGCGGGACTGCTAGAACACGACCCCTACCGCCAGAATGCCAACCACACCCGCCAGCCAACAGCCCCACAGCAAGCGGGTGCCCTGCTACGCCGCCCCCGCTGACGGTCAGCCGACGTCGCGTTAGGTTCCAAGGTCGAAAGTTTGGGCCCTGACCCGGCCGCGGTCGGCTCGGCCCGTCGCTTATGCGTGCGAGGAAAATCGATGCTGCGTCTGCTCCTGATGCTTTTTCTTGCAGGCTGTCTGACAGCGTCAGCTCAGGCGCAGTCGACCGCTGGTGACGATCTGTTTGGCACCTGGAAGTTCGACATCAAGCAGGGCGACAAGAAAACTGGACCGCGCACGGTCATCGTGCGACCGGACTCGAGCGCAAGCTATGGAAAGGAAACGGTTCGGTGGCGGGTCAAGCCGGACAGCCTGCTGCTCGCCTTGGGCGGCGAGTGGGTGAGCTATCGGCTCAAACTCAAAGGAAAGAGCATGGTGCTCTCTGGCGGCGACCTGACCGAGCCGATCACCTTCGACAAGATCGGACCGCCGACGCCTAGGCCCGATTCAGTTCCGGTTCCGCCGGATCCGGAGCAGCAGCCTTCCTGACTTCGCTTTCTCTCATAGCGAAAGCGCCAACTGAGCCGGCCCGGCCTTGAGCTCGATGGCCGGGAGTGGCGCATCTTGCTCCGCGACGTACAGCGTCCCACGGAACCCGGCGCGTTTGAGGGCCGGCTCCACGGCGCCCCGCGCATCAGCGGCAGTGTTGCACTCCTGGCTCAAATGAGCGAGCACCACCACCGAGAGGCCCGGGTGGTGCAACTCGGCCACCAGCTCCGCTGCTGCACGGTTCGAGAGGTGGCCGGCCGACCCCGCAATCCGCTGCTGAACAACCGGTGGATAACTGCTGGTTCTAAGCAGCAAGTCGTCGTGGTTGGCTTCGAGCACCAGCGCGGTGAGGTTGCGCAGCAGATACCTGGTCGCGGCTGTGGCGCGTCCCAGATCGTACGCAACGCCCACTGTCGTTGCGTCCGCCGTCCGGACCACCAGCGCTACCGGGTCTGCCGCATCGTGGCAGGTCGGGCCGGCCCGGACGGTGAACGGGCCCAATCCCACCTCCTGCAAGAGTGGAAGCGGCAGGTGGCGTAAGGTTCCCCGAAGCCCGTGCAGGCGATCCCAAGTCCCGAGCGCGGTGAGAAGGGGTACCTTCGCCTGAGCAGCCAGACGGGCTGCCCCCCGGGTGTGATCGCCATGCTCGTGCGTCAGTGCGATGCCGACCAGGCCATCGAGAGCCAGACCCACCGCAGACGCGCGCCGGGCGATCTCGCGCGCGCTGAACCCGGCATCGATGAGGAGCACGCTGCTGTCGTGCTCGAGCGCGCAGCAATTGCCGCGCGAGCCGGATCCGAGCACGAAGAGACGGGTCATCCGGTCCCGAGCCGTTGGTAGGTTCGCCGCAGTGAGTCCCTCCGGGCATCGGTCCACGCGACGTCCCGCCGCGCGAGTACCCGCTGGGCGACGCGCAGAAAGCCCTCCTCCGTCATCGTCTCGCCGCCGACTCCCCAGGCGAAGGGGAGCACGTACTTGGGTGGAGGACCGCCGAAGACACTGGCGCCGGCAGACACGATAGTACCCGTCCCGAGCATGATGCCGATGGCGGTCTTGGCGTGGTCTCCGAACAATGTCCCGACATTGAGCCGCCCGGTTTCGATCTGCTCGCCGCCGGCCGTGAGGCGAACCAGGCCGTACGTGTTCTTCAGATTCGACGTTGTGGTTCCGGCCCCCAGGTTGACCCAGTGGCCCAGAACACTGTGACCAACGAAGCCGTCATGGGCCTTGTTGGCATAACCCAGAAACACCGAGCTGGCGATTTCTCCCCGCGCGCGACACTCTGGCCCGAAAACAGAGGCGCGCATGTAACCGCCGAGTAACCGGGTTCGCGGGCCGGCGAAGAAGGGTCCCTCGAGCCGCGTCCCGTGGCGTACCTCGACTCCCGCCTCGAGCACGATCGGTCCGGAGCGGGTGTCGAACACGACGCCGGGTTCCACGACAGCCCCGAGCGATATCACGTCGGTCGAATCGCCGAGGATGAGTGCACCGCTTGGCGACGAGCCGCGCCCCCGGAATGCCGCGCAGTCTTCGAGCAGCAGCTTCTCGAGCGCATCCAGGAGTGAATATGTGCCGGCCAAGGGGACGCCGTTCACGGCCACCGCGCGTCCGCGCGTACTCGTCGGATCGAAACGCTCACCGGCCGGGACAATCCACGCGACCGTTGCTTCGCCGTGCACCAGCCGCCGGGTCTCCAATGCCAGCGGTATGGCCTGCGCCGTCGGCGCAAACCAGCTAGCAGCCACCACTGCCGGCCCGGCCAGCGCCGACGGAGCCGACGTAGCCGGCTCGTCGAACTCGTGGAATCCGGCGGCGTGGGTGCCGAGAATACCGGCAACCTCCAAACCGAGACTGCGAGACCAGCGCTCTCGAATGCGCCACAGCCCAGCGCGCAGTTCGGCGATGGGGCGCACGCCGCTGAACGGGGCCCACTTGCCCCCCGGTGCTTCGGGTTCGAGCAGGTAAAGCGGAATCACCCCGGGAGATCGCGCACGGCAGGTGGCAGAGCGTCGAGCAGGCGCTTCATATCTGCGGCTCGGCGGCGGGGCATGACCAGCACCCGCCCG
>DATJGL010000174.1:0-9394 GCA_035495075.1 Gemmatimonadales bacterium | reverse complement strand
TCGGATCTGGTGGCGACGATCAACCGCGAGGCCGGCGGGTCGCGGGTTCATGCCAGCACTGTGGCCGATGCCGCGCGGTTCGGCGACCTCGTTCTGCTGGCCGCACCGTGGCGAGCGCAGGATGCCTTGCCGGATCCGAATATCGTCCGGGGCAAAATCGTGATCGACGCGATGAATGCCTACAGTGGGTCGGGCGGGTCGGTTGACCTTGGCGGCTCCACCTCGAGCGAGGAGGTCGCCCAGCGGCTGCCGGGCGCCAGGCTGGTGAAGGCGTTCAACACGATCTACCACGAGCATCTCGCCCGGCAGGGGCGTCCCGACGCGCCGCTGGCACAGCGGCGGGCAATCTTCATCGCGGGCGACGACCTTGCCGCCAAACAGGTGGTTTCGGACCTCATCAAGCAGATCGGATTCGGCCCGGTGGACACCGGAACGTTGCGTGAGGGGGGTCGGAGCCAGCAGCCGGGCACGCCGATCTACAATCGCGATCTTACGCACGGCGAGGCCGTCGCCATTCTTGCGTCGGCTTTCTGACGGGGGCGGACAGGCCGAATGGAATACACCCGGCTCGGGCAATCGGGGCTCAGCGTCTCGCGGATCTGTCTCGGTTGCATGAGCTACGGCAGCCCGAACTGGCGCCCCTGGGTACTCGACGAGGCCGCGGCACGGCCTTTCTTCCGCCGAGCCATAGAGGCCGGCATCAACTTCTTCGATACGGCCGACATGTACTCCGTCGGCGTGAGTGAGGAGGTGACTGGTCGAGCGCTGCGCGAGCTGGCTCGGCGCGAGGAGATCGTGCTCGCGACTAAAGTCTTCTTCCCGCTCAATCCCGGCCCGAACCAGGGCGGCCTGTCGCGCAAGCACATCATCGAAGGGTGCGAGGCCAGCCTACGGCGGCTGGGCTTCGAGGCGATCGATCTCTATCAGATCCATCGCTTCGATCCGCTGGTGCCGGTGGAAGAGACGCTGGCTGCACTGGATCATCTGGTCCATTCGGGCAAGGTTCGCTACATCGGGGCGAGCTCGGGCTACGCTTGGGAGATGGCGCTTGCGCTCTCCGTCTCCGAGCGGGAAGGCTGGGCCCGCTTCGTCACGATGCAAAATCACTACAACCTCCTCTATCGCGAGGAGGAGCGGGAAATGGTGCCGCTCTGTCGGCACAAGGGCGTTGGAGTCATTCCCTGGAGCCCGCTTGCCCGCGGCCTGCTGGCGCGCCCTCGCCCGCCGGACAGCCAGCTCAAGGGTGGCGGGACCCACCGAGCTGAGACCGACGCGTATTCGCCCCGCCTCTATGACAGCGCCGGCGACTGGGATGTGGTGGACGCGGTTGAAAGCGTCGCGAAGGCCCGGGGCGTCACCATGGCGGAGGTCGCGCTGGCCTGGCTGCTGAGCCGGCCGGGCGTGTCCGCGCCGATCGTCGGCGCCACCAAGCCGGAGCATCTCGAGGCCGCGCTCCGCGCGATCTACATTGAGCTGACCGTTGAAGAACAGGCTGCGCTCGAGGCGCCGTATCGGCCGCACGCGGTCCGCGGGATCGAATAAGCTAGGACTAGTGGTCGGACGGTCAGTAGCGCCAGCTCAGCGTGTCTACATCGGGAGGATGGTTCTTCCGGATCTGATCCATGATCCGCGGAATGAACATCTGGTGGTAACGGAGACGTGAGATCGCATTCGGCTGGGTGTGGTCGCCGTTCCAGCAGTGCTCCGCACGGGCTCCGTAGTCCACCTCAGCGTCGGCCGGAGGGTCTTTCAAGCCCTTGAGAACATCTTCCGCGAAGTAGACCGCGTCGTTCAGGTAGTAGTTGTCCGCCTCCCCGACATAGATGTGCAGCTTCCCCCTCACCTTGGGCCCGAGGGCCTTCCAGTCCCGCTGAAGGATGTATGACAGGTCATAGTGCTCCCGCCAATAGTCGGCCACTGAGCGATCGATCTTGCCGGTGAGCTTGTTCCAGATCGGCTTCGGATATCCGTCATCTCCGGCCGGCGAGAAGACGGCCTGCCAGATGTCCCATTGCTCCCCCGAGCGGCCCCGGCTGGCGATCGCCAGCTCCTTGTGGGTCAACTCCTCGAGAGTCGCCGTGACCTGGCCGAGCCAATCGCGCTCCCCTGGGCGCGGAGTGCGCTTCCAGCGACTTGCCAGCCAGTACGCGTTCGTGTCCTGGTAGATATTCACGACCGTGTAGGCCCTGAAGTCGATCGGGTCCGGGCAGGCAACCCAGGCGCCGTTGAAGTCGTCCGGATAGAAGGCCTGCGCCGCCATCGCCTCCCACCCACCGGTCGAGCCGCCGTAGGTGAAGCGCGCCCACCCTTTACCGATCCCCCGATACTTCTGCTCGATGTACGGGATCAGCTCCTTCATGATGGCGTCGCCGTAAGGTCCGTTGTTGGCCGAGTTGACCGCATACGAGTCGTCGTAGTACGGGGTGGGGTGCTGGATCTCCACCACGAGCACGCGAGGAAAGCCGGGTCCGGTCCAGTCCTTGAACAGCTGATAGGCGTACTGCTCCTGGATCCGGTTGTAGCCCTTGAGTCGAAAGCGGGCGCTCGAGTCGGGTGCGAGGTTCGGGTCCGGAGGCGTCTCGCGCCATCCCTCGATCGATTCGGGAAAATGACCGTGCGAAATCACCAGCGGGTAGTGAGCGTTGGGGTGGTTGTCGAACCCTTCGGGCAGCAGAATGTGCGCGCCGAGATAGACCGGTCGGCCCCAGAACCGGGTAAGCAGGTCGCTCTGGATGCGGATGTGCTTGATGTATTTAGTGTCCGCCGGCGGCGGAATGGGCGGGACGACCTGGTCGAGCTTGAGCGGAAACGGTGTGACCCGAAGCCGGGGGTCGATCCGGATCCATCGCGGCGTGCTGTAGAGATTCCCGGGCTTTCGCTCCCAGTGCTGGCCCTCACCCATGTCGGGCGGGAGCTTCACGACGTGCCCGTCCGCACGGTGGTAAGTCTCGTAGCGATTGAGAAGCGCCTGAACCCAGTATCGGCCGGGTTGGATGTCCCGCAGGCTTTTCAGCGGATAACCAAAAGCCGCTGTGCTCACGATTGCGGGCTTGCCCGGCGCCAAGCCATCAACGTCGATCCCGAACACGAGCTGGGTCTCGGGTCCATCCGCAATCTGGAAGCGAGGCTCCTTGGTAGAGTCGGTGGAGACCAGGAGCAGCACCCGGCCGTCGAGCGGTGTTGCGCTGCGCTCGCGAGGGAAGCTCACGGCGAAGCTGGCTCCGGCCGCGGGAGCCTTGCTCTCCTGCGCGACAAGGACCGGAACGAAGGCCACAAGCCATAGGACGGCACCAGGCCATGACGAGCGCAGCATGACGATCCTCAGAAGGGGAAGATGATGCCCTTGTCTTTGAGCTTTTCGAAGCGTCGAGCGGAGAACTCGTACAGTCGGGCTGGACGACTCGCCCCCTCCCGCTGCCACTCCTTGAGCGGCGCCAGGATTCCAAGCAGGTCGAGCTTGCGGCGGAAATTCCGCTTGTCGAGCGGCCGGCCGAGAATCGCCTCGTAGACGCGCTGGAGCTGGGTGAGGGTAAATTTCCTCGGCAGCAGTTGGAATCCTACCGTGGTGTACTCGAGCTTGTTGCGAAGTCGCTCGAGTGCATACTCGAGAATAGCGTTGTGATCGAAGGCAAGCGCTGGAAGCTGGGCTGTGGGCCACCAGCGTGCGGCCGCCGCATCGGCCCCTGCCACGGGGGCCGAGCGATCACTAGCGATCAGCGCATAGTAGGCGACCGTGATGACCCGACCCCGGGGATCGCGGCCCGGGTCGCCGAAGGTATACAGCTGCTCGAGATACACGTCGCGAACGCCGGTCTCCTCCTCCAGCTCACGCAGCGCGGCGCCCGGCAATGATTCCCCGTCGCGCACAAATCCGCCGGGAATCGCCCAGAGCCCCTCGAACGGCGGAATGCCCCGCCGAACCAGAAGCACGTTGAGTCCGTCGGCCCGGACGGTGAAGATCACGATGTCCACGGTGACGTGGACGCGGTCCGGGGGCAGGCTTGGCGACATCAGTCGGACGGGACGACCAGGTGGGCGCGCTGCGCGGCGGCGCTGATCCGGCAGGTTGCACCAGCATCGAAGGTGAGAAAGTCGGATTCGATGCCGTCGCTGAAAATCACGCCCCCCGTAGGCATCAGTGACTCGAGAGCCAGTTCCTCCCCCGGCTCAATCAGGCCCGCCACGATGCTCGCGGCAGAGTGCCGACTGACGAACGGCTCGCGGACTGCGTAAATGAGCCGACCGTCTTCCCACTCGAGCCTGAGGCCTGGGCCCCGGGACCCGCCGGCGAACGCGGTGACACCGGCAGCCATGTTGAACACGGACGACATCCATCCGGTCGAGCCGGCCCCGGTCGCGACGATGATCCCGCTGGACGACTGAGCCTCGCTCATTCCGGCAGCCCGGATGTGGTATCTGGCGGAGACGTGGGTTCGGGCACCGATGAAGAGATCGTTGAATGCGAGGAGTCGCTGGCCGTCGGCCAGCAGCGCTTCGGCCAGCGTTACGGCGCGCGTGCGAGCCCGACCCTTGAGCGTCTCGGCCACGACCGACCGCGCCGCCGCCGGGCCGAACGGCAGCAGGACGCCGTCAAACCGAGTGGGATCCGGGTTGATCCCGACGATCGGCTGGTCGCCGGCGTACTTGGCAGCGTTCGCTACCAGTCCGTCCTGGCCCAGGACCACCACGACCTCAGTTGGGTCGAAAGTGTACGTCGGCACCAGTCCACGGTCCAGAAACTGGCAGGGCAGGCCGAAGGCCACCGCGCGACGGATTTGATCCAGCGAGCGCTGGTAGGTGTCGTGCTCCTGCTGGTAGTCCGCGAAATGCCCGCCGGCGTGCTCGAGATAAAACCGCGCCTGTCCCGATGTGTTGAATCGCTGGACCAGCTCGTCCAGCCGGGTTTTCCGGGTAACGACGACCAGCCGCTCGTACATGGTGTCGCCGCCGCGGTCAGCGACCCGCCTGAGGCGTGGGGGCAAGCAGGGAACGCAGTAGGTCGGGCGTCACGTTCAGCTCGCCGATCTTTGCCGCATTCTCAGCCAGCTCGCGGAAGGCGAGCGCAATCATCAGCTTGGGGTCGGCACTACCGGCGCCCACGGCCATGAGCGTGCGCCAGTCGGCGCCGCGGAGCGGCTCCAATGTGGCATTGAGAGCGTATGCGCGGGCGTCCGCGTCGCGACGGTCGTTCTCCACCCGTCGCTCGAGCAGGGTGGCCCGCTGTTCCTCTACCGCGATGTCGGCCGCGATCTGTGCCTCGCGAATCTGCCGTTGCTTGGCCTGAACGGCGACCTCGGTCTCCATCTCACTCTCCTTGATGCGACGTTCCTGCTCGACCGCGGCGTTGCGGCGGGCGTAAATGGCCTCGTCAGAGCGGCCCTGGAGCGCTTCGCGAGCCTCGGCCTCGAGGGCTCGGGCAATTTCCGGCGTCGGGCGAATGCCGAGCAGGCTGAACCCGAGAATCTCGACGCCGAGGGTGTGCACCGACTCGCTTGTTCGGAGGCCGGCGAGCACCTCGGCGACGATGGCGTCGGAGCTTGCCAGGGCGTCGCGCAGCGCGAGACGCTGCGCGGAGCTTCGGGCAAGGACCTGCGCCTCCTGGAGCAATCGTTCCGGCAACTTGTCGGGATCGTCGGAAACGTGGGTACCGTTGGGGCGAATGCTGTAATCCAGCGCGGCCGCCAGGCGCGCGGGATCGGCGACCCGATAGGTCAGACTTCCCTGCAACGTGACCGTTTGGAAATCGGCGGTGGTTTCGGTGAAGGCGAAGGGAACATCCGCACTGGCCAACGGCACAGCTGCGATTGTGGAGCTCGGCGCGAAGTACACGAAGCTGAGTCCGGGGCCCTGGCAACGCAGCCGACCGTGCTGCCAGTGGAGGATGTAGGTGGTAGGGGCTGCCCGCAGGAACGCCAGCATGGTGACCTCCTGTTAGTGTCGCTGCTACACGATATTAGTGTTCCCGGGACACTATGTCAATGGCGGGCTACTCTGCCATGCGATACGTGTTGTGGTACCAATCGCTTAAGCGTGTGTGACGCAGGCCAACAACCCTGCCGTTAACGCGGGTCCGGACCCGCCGTCCCCTCAAAGCCGGTCCGGCATTCGGCCGCGGCGCAAACCCTTACGAGAGGTCTGTCATGTCCCTTCATCTCGCCCGCTCGCTGCTCCGCCGTTGCCTGGCTCCTACCCTCATCCTGTCGCCGCTCGCCTTCGCGGCCTGCGCGCCTCCGCCGCCTCCGGAACGGGTGTACGTCGTTCCCGCCCCGCCGCGTGAGCGCGTCGAGGTCGTCACCGTAGCCCCCGGGCCGGGTTACGTCTGGGTGGGAGGGCATTGGGGTTGGGCGGGACAAAGCTACGCGTGGGTACCGGGCCGGTGGGTGGTCCCCGACTACGCGAGGAGTTACTGGGCAGCCGGCCACTGGGCGCAGGACCGCCGCGGTTGGTATTGGGTCGAGGGCCACTGGCGTTGAGTGATTGCCAGATCCGTCATCCTTCAGGTCTCGCTGGGGCGATTAGATTGTCGGCCACCCCAGCGAGACGTTGTTCATGCACTGGCCCCGCCACCTTCCGCCCCTCGGCGCCCTGATTCTCCTGGCAGGGCTGGTTCCTCTCCGAAGCATCCAAGCCCAAGAGGTCACCAAAGGCCCGGCACCCTTCGAGGCCCTCAAATTCCGCTCCATCGGACCGGCGGCCGGCGGACGCGTTTCCCGGGTCACCGGTGTCCCAGGCGACCCGCTCACCTTCTACGCTGCGACCTCCGCGGGCGGAGTTTGGAAGTCGACGGATGGCGGACGGTCGTGGCGTTCGGTCTTCGATGATCAGCCGATCTCGTCCATCGGGTCGATCGCCGTAGCGCCGTCCAACCCGAATGTCATCTACGTCGGCTCGGGAGAGGCGAACATTCGGGGCAACGTCGGCGCGGGCAATGGGATCTACAAATCCACCGATGCCGGGAAGACCTGGACCCATGTCTTGGTCCAGGAAGGGCAGATCGGCACCATGGTGGTGGATCCCACCAATGCCGACATCGCATTCGCAGCAGTGCTGGGACATGCCTTCGGGCCCAACCGCGAGCGCGGTGTCCTGCGCACGCGGGACGGCGGCAAGTCGTGGCAGCTTGTGCTCAAGAAGGATCAGGATACCGGCGCCTCCGACGTGGCGCTCGACCCATCCAACCCAAGCATCGTCTTCGCCGGGCTCTGGCAGGCGCGGCGGCGCCCGTGGGAGTTGGTGAGCGGCGGCCCCGGCAGCGGGCTCTACGTCTCCCGCGACGGCGGCGACACTTGGAAGCAGCTCACCGATAAGGGCCTGCCAGGCGGCATCTGGGGCAAGGTGGGCGTGGCCGTTGCCCCCTCGGATGGTCGCCGCGTATACGCGCTGATCGAAGCTGACAGCGGGGGGCTCTTCCGATCGGACGATGGCGGTGAGAACTGGAAGCGAGCGAGCGGCCACCGCGTGCTTCGACAGCGCGCCTGGTATTACACCACGTTGACGATCGATCCTCGCGACCCGGACGTCGTGTGGTTTCCGCAGGTCAATCTTCTTAAGACGATCGACGGAGGACGAACCATTACCTCGGTGCGGGGGCCTCATCACGGCGACCATCACGATGTATGGATCGACCCGCGAGATCCGAGCCGGATCATCGACGGCAATGACGGTGGGGTGGACTTGTCCACGGATCGCGGCGAGCACTGGTTTGGGCCTCCACTTCCCGTCGCCCAGTTCTACCACGTGTCGGTGGACAATGCCGCCCCATATCACGTCATGGGCGCGATGCAGGATCTCGGCACTGCCTGGGGGCCCAGCAACAGCCTGGTGGCCGAGGGCCTTCGACTGGCGCATTGGCGGACAGTTGGCGGCGGTGAAGCCGGCTATGTCGTGGCCGAGCCCACCGACACCAACGCGATCTACGCCGGCGAATACAGCGGATACATCTCCCATTACGATCTGCGGACGCGTCAGCCGCGCAACGTATCGGCGTATCCTGAAAACGCCTCCGGCCACGGCGGCGAGGATCTGCAATACCGGTTTCAGTGGACCGCCCCGATTGCAACCTCGCCGAACCAGCCGAACGTGGTGTACCACGGCGCCAACGTCCTCTTCAAGTCCACCGACGCTGGTCAGACGTGGACAGCGATCAGCCCGGATCTCACTCGAAACGACAAGACCAAGCAGCGCTGGTCGGGCGGTCCGATCACCGGCGACAACACCGGCGTCGAGATCTATGGGACGATCTTCGCAGTGGCCGAGTCACCCAAGGAAGCCGGCCTGATCTGGACGGGTAGCGATGACGGGTTGGTGCAGGTCACCCGGGACGGGGGGAAATCTTGGACCAACGTAACCAGGAATGTGCCTGGATTCCCCGAATGGGGGACCGTAAGCCTGATCGAGCCGTCGCCGTTCGATGCCGCCACCGCCTATCTCGTGGTGGACGCCCATCGGCTCGACGACATGCGACCCTACTTGTGGAAGACGAGTGACTACGGCAAGAGCTGGAAACGTCTGACCAAGGGCCTTCCGGAGGACGTGTATCTGCATGCGGTTCGGGAAGACCCTAAGCAGCGTGGCCGCCTGTTCCTCGGTACCGAACGGGGTGTCATGGTGTCGCCTGACGACGGAGCCTCATGGCAGCCGCTGAGGCTGGGGCTTCCCACTGTCGCGGTGCACGACCTGGTGGTGAAGGACAACGACCTGGTGCTGGCGACGATGGGGCGCTCGCTTTGGATCTTCGATGACATCACGCCGATCCGGGAGATGTCGCCCAAGGTGCGAGAGGAGGCGGTGCACCTCTTCACCCCCCAGCCGGCGACGCGTTGGCGGGTGCGGAGCGAGTGGCACACCGACGAGGACGCGAAGGAGCCGGGCACGTTCACCAATCCCCCCCGCGGTGCGCTGATCTACTACTACCTCAAGGAGAAGGCCAAGGACGAAATTCGCCTGGAGATTCTCGACCAGCAGGGTGCTGTGATTCGGACGCTCAAGAGCACTCCGGAACCGGCCGAGTACGCTCCGGACGACCCGGATCAGCCGAAGGATGCGCCCAAGGCGGAGCTCTCGGCCGATTCCGGAGTCCAGCGCGCGGTCTGGGACCTTCGGTACGAAGGCGCCGAGAAGATCAAACCTGGAAAGCTGGACGGCGGGAGTCCTGAGGATGGACCGGTGGCGCTACCCGGGGCGTACACGGTTCGGTTGGTCGTGAACGGCAACAGTCTCACCGCGCCGCTCACGGTGCTGCCCGACCCGCGCGTCAAGCTGCCGCCACAAGCGCTCGCCGATCAATTGAAGTTCAGCCTCGAGCTCCGGGATCAGATCACGCGGGTCACCGATCTCGTCAACGACATTCGATCGCTGCGCCGCCAGCTCGCGGTGCGATCCGAGCTCTGGAAGG
>DATJGL010000173.1:0-15779 GCA_035495075.1 Gemmatimonadales bacterium | reverse complement strand
GCGGTTGCGTGAGCTGGCATCGGATCTCGTTCGCCGTGAAGTCGCGGTGATCATCGCCCCTAACAATCCGGCGATCATTGCCGCGAAGCACGCGACTACCACGATCCCCATTGTCGCCGCGGTGGCAGTCGATCCGGTTGGGCAGGAGCTCATCGCGAGCTTCGCGAAGCCGGGCGGAAACGTCACTGGATTGACGTACACGCTGGAGTTTGAAGTTGCGGGAAAGAACCTTGAGCTTCTGAAGGAGCTCCTGCCGCGTCTCTCACGCGTCGAGGGCCTCGTCGACGCGACCCTTCCGGGAATCGCTAAGTACCGCGCGGGCGGACCAAGCGCGAAGTTCGCCAAACACGCTTCGTCTCCGCGGACGACTTTTGGGAGCCAATCGCGGTGGCGGTGGATGTCTCGGTCAAGCGTACTTAGGCCTACCACGTGAGGCGCGCGCCCGAGTTGCCCGCGACGTATGGGAGGGCAGTGGGCCCTTTCAACGCACAGGGCCAGATTCTGATGGATCTGAAAGCCTACATTGCGACCGGAACGGCGTGACGTTCTTGACACGCGGCGTGTCACTCGCGACGCACGGAAGAAGGAACGGGCCATGACTCAGTCGTCGGGATGGCAGCTGAGTGGCAGTGCTTCGGAGGCGTACGAGCGCTACATCGTCCAGGCGTTCATGCGGGGCTGGACTGACGGCTTGCTTGACGCGGCGAACATCGCGGCAGGCGCGCGGATACTCGACGTCGCCTGTGGGACGGGCGTGGTGGCTCGTCAGGCGGCTAGCCGCTTGGGCACGCAGGGGCGCGTGGTCGGCGTGGATCTGAACGAGGGCATGCTTGCCACCGCGCGCGCGCGCCCCCAGCCGTCTGGCGCCTCCATCGAATGGAAGCAGGGCAACGCCACTGCCATTCCGTTTTCCGAAGCGACGTTCGATGTGGTGCTTTGTCAGCAGGGATTGCAGTTCTTTCCCGACAAACCTGCTGCGCTCCGCGACATGCGCCGGGTCTTGGCGCCAACCGGCCGCCTCGTCCTGAGCGTCTGGCGCCGAATCTCGCATTGTCCCTGGCAACGCGCGGTGGCTGACGCCTTCGAGCGCCACGTGGGCACCGATGCCGCCGTGAGCATCCGGGGAGCCTTTGCCCTCGCAGACAGAGAAGAGCTACGCTCCCTCATTGCCGCAGCAGGCTACCGCACGGTCCGTATACGGATCGATAGTCAGATGATTCGATACCCCTCACTGGAGGAATTTGTGCCCGGATATCTATCGGCCACGCCGGTAGCGGGAGTTGCCGCCACCCTGGACGAACCGACGCGCGCTGCGATTCTCCAGGAGATCAAGACGTCTCTGCAATCCTATATGGATGATGACGGGCTCGCCGCACCCATAGAGGCGCATGTCGTCGTTGCCGATAAGTAGTCGGGCGCCACACCGTTGCCAATCCACGGTGGCGCGGAAGCCGAGCGCTCGATGAACGTCAACGGCCCAACAGCAGGCTGGAGCGGTCCGGCTGCTGCGCCGGCCGCTCAGCCTGTGCGTTATGCGGCTCATGCGTTGCGAACGGAGGATGAGGCTGAGCCCATGACGAGTACGTATCGTGCGACGATGATCATACGGGCTGTCGTGGCGGCCACCCTCGTCTTCGCTGCCGTTGCCAACGCTCCGCGCGCCACTGACGCTCAGCAGGCGGGAAAGATCATAAGAGTCGGCATCCTGGATATAGGCACCCCGCAATTGTTCGCGGCCTTTCGAGACGGCATGCGTGAGCTAGGTTACCTGGACGGCCAGAACATTGTCTTCGAAGTCAGAAGTGCCGAGGGCAAGCCTGAGCTGATCCGCCAACTTGCCGCCGAGCTGGTTCGGCTGAACCCTGACGTCATCGTGACGGCGCACGGCCCGCCGAGCCAAGCGCTCACGCAAGCGACCCAATCGATTCCGATCGTTGTGGCGGCGGTCGCGGATGTGGCCGCAGCCGGCCTCGTGACGAATCTCCACCGGCCAGGCGGCAACGTCACGGGACTGTCGTTCCTCAATACCGAGTTGACTAGCAAGCGGATCGAGTTGCTGAAAGAAGTCCTGCCCCACATTCGCCGGGTCGCCATGCTGAACGATGTGCACAGCGTTCAGAACATTGTCGTGGAAACGGAGAAGGCAGCGCAGAGGCTTGGCGTGGAACTTCAGCGCCTTGACGTGCACACCGCTGCCGATTTTACAGAGCGTTTCGAGGCCGCGAAACGAGGGCAGGCCCAGGCCATTGATGTGCTTCCCTCAGCATTCTTCAACTCTCATCGAGCTCGGATCGTCGAGCTTGCTGCGAAACACCGCATCCCCGCGATCTACGCGCACCGCGATTACGTGGAGGCCGGCGGTTTCATGGCGTATGGCCCAAACCTTCTCGACTTGGCCCGACGCGCCGCTACGTACGTCGACAAGATCCTCAAGGGCGTGAAGCCGGGCGATCTGCCAATCGAGCAGCCAACCAAGTTCGAGCTATTGATCAACGTCAAGACGGCGAAGGCGCTGAGGCTCACGATTCCGCAACCGCTACTCCTACGCGCGGACCAGGTACTCGAGTAGCTCGGCCAAGGAATGGCCGGGCCCCACTGCCTGACGACGACGCTGTCGAAGGGGGAAACGAGGATGAGCGCCGCGCGAAGCACTTGTTCGAGGAAGTGGACGCGGCGACACCGCTTCACGTCGTGCGGCCGGACGCCCCGTACTCGCGGTGAAGTCAGGCGCTCGCTATAGTAACGCCCCCCAGCGGGCTGGTAGACTCGGCGCCGCGATGGCTAGCCAGCGACGCGTAGATCCGGGCGCTGCTCGAGGCGGCGCTGGAAAGGTTGAGGAAGGACCCGTGATGGACCGCCGCACTTTCCTGGCGATGGGCGCGACGGGTCTCCTCGCCGCGCCGTCCGCCGCCGGGGCGCAGCAGACGACGAAGGTCACCTCGATTGGATACCTAAGTGGTCCCTCCCTTTCCGCTAACGCGGCCCGTATCGAAGCATTCCGGCGGGGTCTGCGCGAGCTTAGCTACGTGGAGGGGAAACACCTCGTCATTGAGTGGCGATCTGCCGACGGAACACTCGCTCGCCTCCCAGCGCTCGCGGCCGAACTAGTGCGTCTCAAGGTAGCCGTCATCGTCACGAGCGGAGGAGCCCCAACCCGCCGCGCCAAGGAAGCAACTTCGACGATTCCTATTGTCATGACGAACGATCCCGATCCTGTTGGCGACGGTTTCGTCGCCAGCCTGGCGCGCCCCGGCAGAAACATTACAGGACTGTCCACCTTTGCCCCGGAGGTGAGCGGCAAACGACTGGAGATTCTGAGAGAGGTCGTCCCTAAGCTCTCCCGCGTGGCTGTCCTCGGGTCTTCAGCGGCGACGGGCTACGCGCAAACGCTAAGAGAGATCGAACGCGCCGCAAAGGCGTTCCAGATGCAGCTTCAATTCCTAGACGTTTTACAAGCCAAGGATATAGAGACTGCATTTCAAGCCGCGAGCAAGGGGCGGGCTCAGGGAGTCCTCACGCTAAACAGCGCCATCCTCGGTTCTCAGCGAGCCCAGATTGCAGAACTTGCGGTACGGGACCGGCTCCCTGTCATGTACCACCAGAGCGATTTTGTAGAAGCCGGGGGGCTTATTTTCTACGGCGTGAACGTTCCCGACTTGAGCCGGCGCGCCGCCACGTATGTGGACAAGATTCTGAAAGGTGCCAAGCCTGGCCATATTCCGGTCGAGCAGCCGACGAAGTTCGAGCTGGTGATCAACCTCAAGACCGCCAAGGCCCTCGGGCTGACCATCCCGCCATCGATCCTGGCGCGGGCGGATCAGGTGATCGAGTGATCGACCGGCGGGCATTCATCGGTCTCGCCGTTGGTGGTTTCCTCGCCGCGCCGCTCGCCGGCGAGCCGCAGCCGGCGGAGCGGGTCTACAGGCTCGGGTTTCTCGGCCAGACTTCTGCCCCAGAGCTCGCCCGCCAAACGGCCGCGCTGCGACAGGGTCTTCGAGACCGCGGCTACGAGGAAGGTAAAACTCTCGTCATTGAATATCGCTGGGCGGAGCGGAAGCTTGACCGCTTGCCGGCGTTGGCCGCGGAGCTTGTTGGCGCAAAGGTCGACATCATCGTGACCCACGGGTCACCAGGGTCGCGTGCGGCAAAACAGGCGACGGTCGAGATTCCCATCGTGATTGCCGTGGTTGGCGATCCGGTGGCGAACGGCGTCGTCGCGAGCCTTGCTCGACCGGGCGGCAACGTCACCGGACTCGTGCTCGAGGAATTCGAGTCGACGGTGAAATGGTTTGACCTTGTGAAGGAGGTGGCGCCGACTGCTTCTCGTCTCGGGTGGCTCGACGTGCCGGGGATCGAACCGCCAGAGGTTGCCGAAGCGTCTCGGCGACAGGAGGACGCTGCCGCCTTGTCGCGTGGGCTCTCCATCGATCGAGTCCTCGTGCGCGAGCCGCACGATCTCACTCAGGCGTTCGACCACCTGAGACGGCAAGGCGTGCACGGCGTCGCCGTGCCGAACACATCACTGCTCAACCCGCTAGGCGCCCAGATCGCCAGTCTCGCCGTCAAGCATCGATTGCTCACGATCGGTTCCCCGGTGTTCGCCCGGGCCGGAGGGCTGCTGGCCTATGGACCCGACGGTGCGGATATGTATCGGCGCGCGGCCGGTTACGTAGACAGGATCCTGAAAGGCTCCGCACCGGGCGATCTACCGATGGAGGGACCGACGAAGTTCGAGATGATCGTGAATCTGAAGGCAGCACGCGCCCTCGGCCTGACGATCCCACCGCCACTTCTCCTGCGGGCGGATCAGGTGATCGAGTGATGGATCGGCGGGCCTTCATCGGCACCCTTGCTGGTGGTCTCCTCGCCGCGCCGCTCGGCGTCGAGGCACAGCCGGCCGGGAAAGTGTACCGGATCGGTTTCATGCTGACCGCAACGGCCAATGAGACCGGGCACCTCCTCAAGGCCCTGAACGAAGGGCTGCGGGAACTTGGGTACGTGGAGGGACGGAATGTCGTGTTTGAGCGGCGGTATGCGGAGGGAAGGCAAGAGCGGCTCCCCGCCCTCGCGGCGGAGCTTGTTCGGCTGAATGTCGATGTTGTCGTGACGGGATCGAACCCCGTGATCGCTGCTGTCAAGCAAGCGACCGCGACGATCCCGGTCGTCATGGCGGTCTCGAGAGATCCTGTGGGCTCGGGGTTCATCGCGAGCCTCGCACGACCTGCGGGAAACATCACCGGGTTGGCTAACGATCCCGCTCCCGAAATCGCCGGGAAGAATCTGCAGCTCTTGAAGGAGGCTGCCCCACGAGTCTCTCGCGTTGCCTTCTTGTGGAATCCGGTCCCTCTGGGTGCGGGAACCTACAAGAACGCGGTCGAGAGTACCGCCCGGAAGCTGGGCGTAAGCTTCCAATCCGTAGAGGTTCGAGGACGCGACGAATTCGAGAGCGCGTTCGCTGCAATGGTCCGCGAGCGCGCCAACGGGCTGGTGGTGGCCTCGGACCCCGTGCTCTTTGGCCCTCGAAGTCAGGTCGTTCTTCTGGCGGGCAAGAACCGGCTCCCGGCAGTGTACACACAGAGGGAGTTTGTCGATGTTGGGGGCCTCATCTCCTATGGGACGAACCTTGCTGACCAGTTCCGGCGCGCCGCCATCTACGTGGACAAGATCCTCAAAGGCGCGAAGCCCGGCGAGCTCGCGGTGGAGCAGGCCACGAAGTTCGAGCTGGTCATCAACCTCAAGACGGCAAAAGCCCTCGGCCTGACAATCCCGCCGTCGCTCCTGCAGCGGGCGGATCAGGTGATCGAGTGATGGACCGGCGGACCTTTGTTGCCACTCTGGCGAGCGGCCTCCTCACCGGGCCGCTCGCCACCGAGGCGCAGCAGCCAGCCAAGCTGTTTCGAGTCGGGATCCTCTCCTACCTACCGGCGACCGATCCAGTGGGGTCCCGTTTCCGAGAAGCCGTCTTGGCAGGTCTGCGGGACCTGGGGTACGTCGAGGGGCAACACATCGCCATCGAATGGCGGTCCTGGGAGGGGAGTCTCGAGCGGCTCCGTGCCCTCGCGACCGAGCTGGCACAGCTCAGGGTCGACGTGGTCGTCGTAGGGCCCACCCCAGCGGCGGAGGAGATGAAGCGAGCATCGTCCACGGTCCCCATTGTTGCCATTCACGGCGATCCAGTGGGCAGTGGCCTGGTTGCCAGTCTGGCCAGACCGGGGGCGAACGTCACGGGAATCTCCGTCCTGAATACAGAGCTGATCGGCAAACAGCTGCAGATGCTCAAGGAGGTTTCGCCCAAGCTCTCTCGGGTAGCGGTCCTCTCGAATCCGACGACTTTCACCCATCAGACCTATTTGCGACAGGCAGAGGTCGCGGCGCGTTCCCTCAATGTGCGGCTGGTGGTCCTGAAAGCACGTGCCCCTAGCGAGTTTGCCGGAGCTTTCTCTACCGCGACAAGGGAGCGGGCGGGCGCCGTCATCGTCCTCGGTGACACGATGTTCTATGTGGAGCGAACGCAGCTTGCCGAGCTGGCGGAAAGACATCGCCTGCTGTCGATGGCGCCGCAGCAGGAGCAGGCGGCAGCCGGTTACCTCATGGCGTATGGGGTGAACGCGCTCGATGCGTACCGACGAACTGCGGTGTACGTGGACAAGATCCTGAGAGGCGCCAAGCCCGCCGACCTTCCGTTCGAGCAAGCCACCAAGTTTGGCCTGGTGGTGAATCTCAAGACCGCGAGGGCGCTGGGCCTCACGATCCCACCCTCGGTGCTGGCGCGGGCAGATCAGGTGATCGAGTGAATAAGCGGCGACCCGAGATGGAGCGACGTACTTTCCTGGCGGTGGTCTCAGGGAGTCTCCTTGCCGCGCCGCTCGCCGCCGAGGCGCAGCAGGCCGGGAAAGTGTGGCGGATCGGCGTGCTCGCCGGCAGTCCTCCGACCACTCCGGAGGCCGCGCGCCCCTGGGAGGCGTTGATGCTGCGGCTTCGGGAGCTCGGCTACGTCGAAGGGCAGAACCTCGTGGTCGAACGGCGTTGGGCCGAAGGGAGAGCCGACAGATATCACGAATTGGCCGCTGAGCTTGTCGCTTTGAAGCCGGATGTGATCATCGCCGCATTCACTCCGTCTGTGAGTGCGGCCAAGCGTACAACCTCAACCATTCCGATCGTAATGGCCATCGCTGGCGATCCGGCGGGGACCGGTCTCGTGGCAACCCTTTCGCGTCCCGGCGGGAATATCACCGGAATGTCCCTGCAGAACAGTCCCGAGCTGGCCGGAAAGCGGCTGGAGCTCCTCAAGGAAGCCTTCCCGGGCCTGAGCCGAGTGGGCTTGCTCGTGAACAAGACCCTGCCGCATCGGGATTTCATCTGGAGGGATCTCCAGCGCGCCGCCGTGTCGGTTGGCGTCAAGCTTGAGCCATTCGAGGTACGCGGCCCTGAGGATTTCTCAGGCGGTCTGACAACCAAGGGATCAGAGGCCTTTGAAGCGCTCGTCGTGCATCCGGACCCTCTGGCGTTCAATCATCGGCGCGAGATCGCGGAATTCGGCCTCAAGAGGAAGATGCCCGTTGCGGCCGCATACGGCTTCGCCGAGGCGGGCTGTCTCATGTCGTTCGACGCCTACTGGCCCGACCTGTTCCGGAAAGCAGCGACCTATGTCGACCGGATCCTGAAGGGCGCAAAGCCCGGTGATTTGCCGATTGAACAGCCGACCGAGTTCAAGGTGATCATCAACCTCAAGACCGCCAAGGCGCTCGGCCTGACGATCCCGCCGTCGCTGCTGGCGCGGGCGGATCAGGTGATCGAGTGATGGACCGGCAGACATTCATCTCTAGCGTGACCCTCGGTCTCCTTGCCGCGCCGCTCGCCGTGTCGCGCAGCAGGCAGTGTCCCCGGAATTGCCTACGCTCAGATAGTCAT
The DNA here is from genome assembly GCA_035495075.1 of Gemmatimonadales bacterium. Classification (GTDB taxonomy): domain Bacteria; phylum Gemmatimonadota; class Gemmatimonadetes; order Gemmatimonadales; family GWC2-71-9; genus DASQPE01. Next base: position 7,868 of record DATJGL010000173.1, on the reverse strand, counting down.
GCTGGCCGCAAAGGGGGACAGGATGTTGAGCGGAGATCCGGGCCCTGCTCGTAGGTCGCACTGAAGAGGCTGGAGGAGGGCGCGCCATGAGTCGGCGAGTGGCTCCTGTGAAAGGCAAGCAGAGGCCGAAGCCTCAGGGTGCAAAGCCTGCAAAAGCGAAAGGTGAAAGCGAGCGTCCGCTCGCCCGCAAGTCAGGGAAAGCGGAAGGCTCGGTGGTAGGCGACCTCGAGAAGCGCCTGGCGGAGGCGTTGAAGCGCGAGGCAGAGGCCGTCGAGCAGCAGACGGCGACCAGCAAGATATTGCGCGTGATCGCGAGCTCCCCGACGGATGTCCAGCCAGTGTTCGACACGATTCTCGCCAGCGCCACGACACTGCTCGGTGGATTTGTCGCATCAATCACCCGACGCGTGGGCGACGACGTCCACATGGCTGCGTTCACGTCAATGGGTGAATCGCTCGATGCGACGGTTCGCCGGTCATATCCGGTATCGATCGATAGCCCCAACCCGCACTCCGTAGCGATCCGGCGTTGTGAACCACACATCATCGCCGATGCGGACACGCAGCCTGATATCCCTGAACCCGTTCGTAGGATGGCTCGAGCACGAGGATGGCGCAGTAACCTCGCTGTGCCGTTGCGACGCGCCGGCAGGGCGATCGGCGCACTCGGCGTGAGCCGTCGAGATGCCAGGGGTTTTACACCCGACGAGATTACCGTCCTCCAGACCTTCGCCGACCAGGCGGTCATCGCGATCGAGAACGTGCGCCTCTTCAATGAGTTGCAGGAGAAGACGCGCGTGGCCAGCGAGGCGCACGCACAGGTGAGTGAGGCATTGGCGCGGGAGACCGCTACCAGTGAGATCCTCCGGGTCATCGGAAGCTCGCTGACCGACCCGCAGCCCGTCTTCGAGGCGATCGCCCGGAGTGGCCTCACGGTCTGTGCGGCGCTAGGCTGCGTGGTGTTTGTCGTCGATGACGACATGCTCCGAGTGGCCGCGACGGCCGGCGTTAGGCCTGAGCGAGTCGAGCGGTTTCGCCGCGATTACCCGATATCCCTTAGCGCTGATATAGACACGGCGCAGGCCGTTCGCGACCGTCGCATGGTCCACCTGGCGGATATCGCGAACAACCCGAATGCTACGGCTACCGATGTTGAAGTTGCACGGCTTGCGGGTTACAGCACCCGACTCATGGTTCCGATGGTGCGCGGAGATCGCGCACTGGGTCTCATTGCGGTGACGCGGGCAGACTCGACAGCGTTCCCAGACCAACTCGTCGAGCTGCTCAGAACGTTTGCCGACCAGGCGGTCATCGCCATCGAGAACGTGCGGCTGTTCAAGGAGCTTCAAGCCAGCAACAAGCATCTCACCGATGCTCTCGGCAAACAGACGGCGACCAGCGACGTCCTGCGCGTCATCAGCCGCTCGCAGACGGACGTCCGGCCGGTGTTCGAGGAGATTTTGTCGAGTGCCATCCGCCTGATGGACGCACAGGCGGGTACGCTGACCCGAATCAGGGGCGACCATCTGGATCTCGCAGCGTTCAAGGGCGCCGACACTGGGGGCGAGGCGACGTTGAGGGCAGCTTTCCCTGTATCACTGCAGGGCCATGGCGTACACGCGGACGCTGTTCGTACTCGCATGCCCGTCAATATTGCGGAGGCCCAGAACGACACCAGAGAGCCCGCACGTTCCATCGCCCGAGCCGTTGGTTATCAAAGCGTGGCCGTCGTGCCGATGCTTCGTCACGAGGCGGCGATCGGGACGATCTCGGCGGTTCGCCGCGCGCCGGGTGGGTTTACCGAAGACGAGATCGCGCTCCTCCGGACGTTCGGCGATCAGGCGGTGATCGCCATCGAGAACGCGCGCCTGTTGAGTGAGCTGCAGGCGCGGACAGAGGATCTCAGCCGCTCGGTGGAGCAGCTTACGGCGCTGGGCGAGGTCGGACGCGCTGTCAGCTCAACGCTCGATCTCGAAACCGTGCTGACCACCATCGTCTCGCGGGCCGTCGAGCTGTCCGGGCTCGACGGTGGGGTGGTCTTCGAGTATGACCAAGGCGCCCAAGAGTTCGTCCATCGGGTGGCGACCGAGGCCGGCGAAGCCCTCGCGGAGGCACGCCGTGCCACGCGGGTTCGGAAGGGAGAAGGAGTCGTCGGGCAAACCGCGCTGACGCTTGAACCGGCGCAGGTGGCCGACATCGCGGTGCCGGGTGCCTACGAAAGTCGGCTGCGCGAAAACCTTATCGCATCGGGCATCCGCGCCGTCTTGGCCGTGCCCATGGTGCGCGAGGGCGAGCTCATTGGCTGTCTCGTCGTATCGCGCAACCGGCCCGGTGACTTCACGGCCGACACCATCGAGCTGCTGCGCACGTTCGCAACTCAGTCTGCCCTGGCGATTCAGAACGCGCGGCTGTTCCGCGAGATCGAGCTCAAGAGTCGTGAGCTCGAGGCGGCGAGTCGACACAAGTCCGAATTCCTCGCCAACATGTCGCATGAGCTGCGCACGCCGCTCAACGCGATCATCGGCTTCTCGGAGGTGCTGAGCGAGCGGATGTTCGGCGAGCTGAACGAGAAGCAGGACGAATACCGGAAGGACATTCACGCCTCCGGGCAGCACCTCCTGTCGCTCATCAACGACATCCTCGACCTCTCCAAGATCGAGGCGGGGCGGATGGAGCTCGAGTTGACGGACTTCGACTTTCCCACGACCCTCGACAACACTCTGACCCTCATCCGCGAGCGCGCGGGGCGAAGGGGCATCGCGCTGCACCTGAGCGTCGATGAGCGGCTCGGCCAGATGCGGGCGGATGAGCGAAAGATCCGGCAGGTCGTCTTGAACTTGCTGTCGAACGCCATCAAGTTCACGCCAGAGGGGGGGCGGATCGAGGTCGCGGCAGTGCCAAGGGACGAGTTCGTGGAGGTGTCAGTGAGCGATACCGGGATCGGCATCGCTTCGGAGGATCAGGAGGCGGTGTTCGAGGAGTTCCGGCAGGTGGGGACGGCGGCCAAGAAGGTGGAAGGCACCGGGCTCGGCCTGGCCCTGTCGCGGAAGTTCATCGAGTTGCATGGCGGGAGGATCTGGGTCCAGAGCCAGGTGGGGATCGGCTCGACGTTCACGTTCACGATTCCGGTGCAGCGGGTGGATCAGGTGATCGAGTGATCGAGCCAATTCCGGAGGCCTCCGCCGGCGATCAAGATCTCGCCCAGCGGCGTGCGCTGATGTTCGCCACGCTGGGCTTCAACGAGCTGGTTCGGGTTCCCACCGGCATGGAAGCGTCCTTCCGGGCGCTGGGCTCATGGCTCGATTCGTGGCGGGGCATCGGCGATATCGAGGCGGGGATGCGGCGGCAAGGGGTATGACCTCTATCTCACCCGGTACGACGGTCGGGGGTGGCGCGCGACGTTCTACGTGACCGGCATGGAGCATAGCCTGACCTCGACCACGGGGTCAGCCTTTGAGCCAACGCCGTGGAAGGCGGTTCAGCGGGCGGCCGCGCGGACGCTTGACCGAATCGACCGCCTCGAGAGGGCCGGCTGACGATGGCGCTATCGCTTCTCGGCCTTCTCCGCAGCGGCCAGTGCGCGATTGATCGCTGGGAGCGCGGCGGGTGCCGACACGAGGGCGAGCGTGCGCAGCAGGAGCCCCTCGGCGTGCGAGCCCTGGAAGCGATAGCGCCCCCGACGCCCCGGCATGTCCTCCGCAGCAGCCGGGCGCCGAGCCAGGGGCTTGCCCTTGGGCGCGGCCTTCAGCAATGCGTGGTGGTCCGTCTCTCAGCTCAACCTTGAACACGTAGGTCTTCATACGCCTCTTCGGCGCCGGCGCTCGGCGTCCAACTCTCTGGCGCACGCGAGATGCAGTTGGAGGGTGCGGCCATCAGCGAACACGAATTCGTGATGGACCTGCGACACCGTGATGGGCTCGTCGCAGCCGTCGCACTTCCCCGGGGTGCCATTCTCGGCCCACGCTCGGGCCGGCGGCTCGAGGGGCAGTCGGCCATCTTCGACTTTCGCGCGAATCCTTCCCGGCGCGTCCGGGGGCGACATGGTATGAGCATAATGAGTATGGGACATGCCCCACGCCAGCCGCTAGAGGCGCGAGGCCGGCCATGATCGCGTGCCCGTCGCGGAGCGAGTGGGAGGCCTGGCTCGCGGTCCTCCCATCGGCGGCTCGCTATTGTGGTTCTGGCTCGGGACTCGGCGATGACCCCGCTCGACGCGCGCCGCCGCACTATGACTTGACGCTGCCAATAGACAGCGTGATGAGCGATCTCCCGCACCTAAGCGGCCGCGCCCAATAGGCGAGCGACCCGCGCCGAGGAGGACTAGTGGGCAAAGAGGAAGTCGTCATTCTCGTTAGGGTGTTCGCGGCGGTGATGGTCGGCGCATTGATCGGATTCGAGCGTACGTTCCATGGTCGGCCGGCCGGGTTTCGCACGCATTCGTTGGTGTGTCTAGCCTCAGCCCTGCTCATGTTGGTGACGGTGTACCAGAATGAATGGATGACGGTCGTTCCTCTCGATGCAATTCGAACGGACCCGACCCGCATGGCTCAGGGCATCATGACCGGTATCGGATTTTTGGGGGCCGGCGTCATCTTCAAGGAGGGTTTGACGGTGCGAGGGCTGACCACGGCCGCCTCCATTTGGATCACGGCCGCGATCGGCATTCTGATCGGGATCGGATTCCATTTTGCGGCGACCCTCGGCGCCATCGCGACGCTTACGGTCCTGGCGGTATTTCGCTTCGTCGAGCGTAGTCTCCCCAAAGAGTTCTACGCGCATCACTCGCTGATCTTCCGTGACAGCAACGTCATGGCCGAGGAGGATTTGCGCCAACTGATTGGCGCGCACGGTTTTACGATTGCAAATCTCTCCTACCGGCACAACGACGACGCGAAGCTGTTCGAGTACGGCATGGTCATCAAGTGTCGTCATCGCGGGAACGTGGACGGCCTCGTCCAGCGTCTGCGCCAGTTGCCTGGAGTGCTGGAATTCCGGATTGAACCGACCGGCGATTAGGGGCCGAATTCCAAACTAGACACTACCGAAGGGGACGCGATGCGGCCAGTACGCCCTTTTGACAATCAGTGAATAGGATTCTACTCTCGTGACGGCTTCAGCTATGGGACGCCGCGTGAAGCGACTACGGACAGCGCAGGGGATGACAGGACTGATCCAGGATGTGCGCTCTCAAGTGGTGGTGAAACTCGCCAAGGCCCTCGGCGTGCCGGTGACGGAGTTGCTGAAATGAATGGAGGGAGCCCTGTGGAGTTCGAATACAACGGGTATAACGTCACCGCAAGAGCAGAGCAGCAACCCGGGCGGTGGCTGCCGGTCGCTGACCTCGAGATCTATGTGCAGGGTCACGTGACAGTGAAGTCCTCTTCGCGCCCAGCAGCACGAGGCGTGCGAGCAGGGCGAAGGCGGAGGAGGCTGCCCGGCGAATGGCGGAAGCTTGGATCGACGCGCAGTGAATGAATCACACGAGGAAGGAGAACCCACTTTGATCGAGCTCATGCCGCGCCGGCGACGGAGCCTTCTCCTTGCTTCATTGATCATTGCCTTCCATTGCGTACTGGCCAGCGCCGCGTTCGGCCAGGTCTCCCCAAAGCCGCCAGCGAAAGCGCCGGAGAAGCCGGCGAGCCTCGAGGAGCGAGTCAAGGAGCTTGAGCGCAAAGTTCGGACTATACGAGTTGCGTCTTAACGACGTCCGAAAGCGCGTGGCATCCGATTTCGTTGGCATCACCTGCACCACTCCGGGTTTTGATACCGTTCAAGCCAAGAGTTACGGCATGCCCTTCACCCTCTCCTGTGAAAAGGTCGAGCCGTTCATGGAAGGCACCGCATCGTGCTCATGATAGGCAATCCCTACTCGGTCGGGTTCCGGGGGCTCACGGCTCAACTGCTTTATGGCAAGGATTTTGAGGCAGCATATGTAAAGACTCCGAAGGTCGAAATCTCGCTAACGGACGAGCTCCCCGCGGCTGCGTGGATTGCGATTCCTATCGTCATCACTCCGTCAAAGCCTGAGGATCTTCGCGAGCTCTATATCCAGGAGTCGACCTTCAGGTCGATGAATGCTCGCCGCCCTCCAAGTAAATGAGCATGATCGCCGCCATCTACGCGCGCAAGAGCACCGACCAGCAGGACAAGGGCGACGAGGCGAAGAGCGTCACGCGCCAGGTGGAGCGCGCTCGTGAGTACGCCGCCCGCGCGGGGTGGGCCGTCGCGCAGGAACACATCTACGTGGACGACGCCGTCTCAGGCGCCGACCATGACAAGCTCCTGGGCGCGCGCGCCTCTTGAACGCGCTGAAGCCTCACCCGCCGTTCCAGGTGCTCCTCATGATGGAGGAGTCCCGTCTCGGCCGTGACCAGGAGAAGACGCCGGCGGCGCTTTTCGAGCTGGCGCGCGCAGGCGTGCGCGTCGTCTGCTACCAGACGGGGGAAGTCAAGATGCACGATCCCCTCTCCGTCGCGATGATGCAGCTCCGGGTGAGTTTCGCCACGATGGAGCGCCAGGGCAGCGTCCGCACCCATGACGCGATGGGCCACAAGGCGAAGGCGGGCCATGCCGTCGGTGGGCGCGTCTTCGGCTATACGACCACGGAACCTCGTGCGCCCGATGGACGACGGCTCCATGTCGAGCGGCGCGTGCATGAGGCGGAGGCGACGGTGGTCCGGCGGATCTTCACGCTCTACGCCGAAGGCGTCGGCTATCCCACCATCGCGCACACGCTCAATCACGAGCGCGCGCTCGCGCCGTCTCCTCGACGCACCGGGCGTCTCGCCGGCTGGGCGCCATCGAGCGTACGCGAGATTCTCTATCGAGAGCTTTACCGGGGCGTGGTCGTCTGGAATCGCACGAAGAAGCGCGATCCCTTCGGACGCAAGCGCCATTCTCAACGCGACCCGGCGGACTGGATCCGGCTCGAGGCCCCGACCCTCCGCATCGTCTCCCATGAGCTGTGGACCGCCGTGCAGCGCCGACTCGAACAGGCCCGCGCGAGTTACCTCCGTGTCAACGGCGGGAAGGTGTGGGGCCGGCCCCCTGGTGACGTGGACACGAAGTATCTCCTGACCGCCCTCACAGTCTGTGGACACTGCGGTGGCACGCTCCATGTGCGGAGCCGTGCGCATGGGTGCCAGCGCTTCTTCTATTACGCCTGCTCGACGGCGAACCTCAAGGGCAAGACTCACTGCTCGAACTTCCTGCGCCTACCGATGGACCTCGCCGACGAGGCGGTGCTCGCCGCAACCGAAACTGACCTCCTGCATCCCGCGGTGGTCACGCGGGCTATCGAGAAGACGCATGCCGCGCTCGTGGCCGCCGCGCCAGAGAGCAGCGACCAGGTGAAGGCCGCGGAGGCGACCGTCGCGCGCCTCAGCACCGAGCTCGCGCGGCTCGTGGAAGCGGTGCGGCACGGCGGGGCGATCCCGGCCCTCGTCTCTGAGATTCAGCGCCTCGAGATCGAGCGGACCCGCGCCGAGGCCCAGCTCGCCGCGCTCCGAACGCCGGCGCCGATGCTCACAGCCGACGACCTCCCCGCGGCGATCGAGCGCGTGCTGACGGATTGGCGGGGACTGCTCCGTCGTCAGACGGCGCAGGCGCGGCAGATTCTTCGACGGTTGCTGCACCGGCGTGTGGTTTTCACGCCAGACCTGCGGGCGGGCACGTGGACGATGCGGGCCGAATGTTCTCTCGGTCGGGGTTACTCGGTCCAAAGGTTATGGTGGCCCCAACGGGGTTCGAACCCGTGTTTCAGCCTTGAGAGGGCCGTGTCCTAGACCACTAGACGATGGGGCCGGCCGTGCGTCGACTGCGCGTCTACTCGCTCTGCTTCCCTCGACCACCGAGCGCTGCGGAAACGA
>DATJGL010000172.1:0-27159 GCA_035495075.1 Gemmatimonadales bacterium | reverse complement strand
GGAGCGCAGGTCCCGTCGGCCGACATGGTGCACATCGATCCGATGCGAAGGGCGTCTCCCGGACTCGAATTGAGCATCAAAGCGGATACAGACGACAAGCGCGCTCCGCGCACTCGGGGAGTTGCTGAGTATCGACGTCTCGCAGCCGACCACGGATCGCCTCTCATCCTCGACATCACTCTCCCCGCCGACCCGACCGACGCCCTCCTCTACGGCGCCGCCGTCGCCGGCTCGCTCCTCTGCGACGGCATCGGCGACGCCGTCCGCTTCGGCGGGCCGCACGAACCCGAGCGCCTGCTCGAGATGGTCCTCGGCGTCCTGCAGGCCTGCCGCCTGCGCGCGAGCCGCACCGAGTACATCGCCTGCCCCGGCTGCGGGCGGACGCTCTTCGATCTCGAGACGACCACCGCCGCGATCAAGGAGCGCACGGCGCACCTGAAAGGGCTGAAGATCGCCGTCATGGGGTGCGTCGTGAACGGCCCGGGCGAGTCCAAGCACGCGCATCTGGGTATCTCGTTGCCAGGCACGTTCGAAGAGCCCAAGGCGCCGGTCTACGTCGACGGGCGCCTGCTCACAACCCTCAGGGGCGACAATATCGTGCCCGAGTTCCTCCACATTCTCGAGGAGTACGTCGAGACCCGGTACGGGGTCAGCGGCCACAAGGTGCGTGCCTAGCCCGCCGGACGTTGTGGCCGGCGCGCTAGCCGGCCGCTACGAGATCGAGCGACCGCTTGGCCGGGGTGGCATGGCGACGGTCTACCTTGCCCGCGACGCCAAGCATGGGCGCCAGGTCGCCCTGAAGGTGCTGCGGCCTGAGCTTGCCGCGACCCTTGGGTCGGAGCGATTTCTTCGGGAGATTCAGGTCTCTGCCCGACTCACCCATCCCCACATCCTCGCGTTGTACGACTCGGGCGCCTCGGAAGGACTCCTCTACTACGTGATGCCGTACATCGAAGGCGAGTCCCTCCGCGACCGCCTGAGCCGCGAGACCCGCCTGCCCATCGCGGACGCTGTGAAGCTCGGCCGCGAAGTGGCCGACGCACTGGACTACGCGCACAGCCGTGGAGTGATTCACCGCGACGTGAAGCCCGAGAATGTGCTCCTCGGGGCCGGCCACGCGACGGTCGCCGACTTCGGCATTGCCCGGGCAGTGCATGTGGCCGGAATTGCCGATGTCGCAGCCGAAGGCGTCATCATCGGTACGCCGGCATACATGAGTCCCGAGCAGGCCAACGGCGAGCAGGACATTGACGGCCGGAGCGACATTTACAGTCTGGGCTGTCTTCTCTTTGAGGCGCTGGTCGGCAGGCCCCCCTTCACGGGCTCCAGCGCCCAAACCCTCCTGTTTCGTCGGCTCACCGAACCCGCACCCCGGCTTCGCACGATCGACCCTGCGATCCCGGTCTCCATCGAGGCCGTCGTCGCTAGGGCTCTCGCCACCAGTCCGGAGGATCGCTTTGCGACCGCCGCGGAGCTATCAGGCGCGCTCGAACGCGCAGAGCGGCAAGGCGAGAGCCCGGCTCCGCTCGCGGAAACCTCCGCATCCCAGCGAGTAGCTGACGCGTCGATCGCGGTGCTCCCCCTTGCCAACCTGAGCTCTGATCCCGAGACCGAGTACTTCAGCGACGGGATGACTGATGAGATCATCAGCGCGTTGAGCCAGGTGCGCGGGCTGCGGGTCGCGGCCCGCACGTCGTCGTTCATGTTCAAGGGCCGGAGCATCGATGCTCGCGAGATCGGCGAGCAGCTCCGCGTGCGGACTCTGCTCGAGGGGAGCGTCCGGAAGGTGGGCAGTCGCATTCGGCTCACCGCCCAGCTCATCAGTGCCGCCGACGGATATTACCTCTGGTCGCAGACCTACGAGCGCACTCTGTCGGACGTCTTCGCCTTACAGGACGAGCTGGCTCGGGCGATCACGGCGGCGTTGACGGAGAAGGTCGTGGGTACGACGAGCGTGCCGTTGGTGCAGCCGCCCACCAGCAACGTGGATGCGTACACGCTATACCTGAGAGGCCGTCACGCGTGGGCGCTCGCATCACTGGAAGGCTTCCAGGCTGCAGCCTCCTGCTTCGAGCAGGCTGTCGCGGCCGATCCCAACTATGCGCAGGCCCACGCATGGCTGGCCTATGCGTACGCGATGATGGGATTCGACGAGTTTGGCCTGCTGCCGTCGGTCGACGCGATCCCCAAGATTCGCGCCGCTGCGACGCGTGCCATCGAGCTGGACGACTCGTTGGGTGATGCGCATTTCGCCCAGGCCCTTGTAGCCGCGCTCTACGACTGGGACTGGTCGCGCGCGCAGGCGGAATTCGAACGTGCGGTGGAAGCCGGCTCGGCCTCTTCCTTCGCGCAGCATTGGTACGCCGTGTTCTTGTGTGCCATGGGCCGACCGGAGGAGGCCCTGCAGGTGGTTCGCCGGGCGCAAATACTCGATCCGCTGTCGCTCACGATTCAGGTGAGTGTCGGCCGCTGTCTGCACTTCGCGCGGCGCTTCGACGAAGCGGTGGCGTCGTTCCGCAATCACCTCGAGCTCAATCCCACATCGATCCAGGGCTACACCACCATCGCACGCTCACTGATGGCCCAACGGCAATGGGCCGAGGCCGCATCCTGGCTCGAGCGGGGAATCCAACGCATCGGACGGGTGCCGATTCTTCTCTCATATATCGGTGTCGCTCACGGCTGGCTGGGTCACATGGACCAAGCCCGAGCGTTGCTGGCCGAAATCAGGCAGCTCGCGGCGCAACGCTACATCCCAATTTTGTATCAGGCTCAGATCTACCTTCGCCTAGGCGATCTCGACCTTGGGTTCCAGATGCTGGAGCAGGCGTTCGACCAACGCTCCGGGTGGCTCATGTTTCTCCGCGCCGAGCCCGGCTGGGACTACCTGCGCGACGACCGCCGGTTCAAAGCACTGGTCCAGCGGCTTCAGCTCGATTTCTGAAGGGCCCGTCTCCGCTTATACTCCACAGCGTGTCCCTCTTTGCGCTCGCCGCCGGTCTCGAGACGACCCTGCGCGACCGGCCCCTCCTCGCCCTGCCGATCCTGTTCGCCGCCGGCCTTGGTACCAGCCTGACACCGTGCATGTATCCCATGATTCCCATCACCGCCGGCGTCCTGAGCGGCGTGGGAAGGGGCACGCGGTCACGTAGCCGCACGCTGGCGCTTACCCTCACGTACGTCACCGGGCTGGCGCTGGTCTATGCGAGTCTGGGGCTGCTGGCCGGCTTGACCGGTTCGCTGTTCGGAACTGTAAGCTCGAATCCCTGGGCTTATTTTGTGATGGGCAATCTGCTGCTACTGTCGGGGCTGGCGCTGCTGGATGTCCTCACCGTGCAGGCTCCCGGCCGGCTCCTCGCCTGGGCCGGGCAGCTGGGTAGCGGGTCATTCGGCGCGGTGTTCCTGCTAGGCGCGACCTCGGGACTGGTCGCGGCCCCCTGTGGTGCGCCGGCCTTCGCGGCCGTCCTTACGTTCGTCGGGGCGACGCGGAGCGGCGTCCTCGGGTTTGCGTACTTGTTTACCTTTTCGCTGGGCATGACCGCATTGCTGGTTGCGATCGGCCTCTCGTCGGACTTCCTGCGGCGACTCCCTCGCAGCGGTGCCTGGATGGTCTGGGTCAAGCGGGCCGGGGGCGCAATCCTGTTGGCTATGGCCGAGTACTACTTCATACAGATGGGGAAGGTATCGTGACTGACGGGGAAGGTATCGTGACTGTCTGGCACCGGCGGATCGGCGGCCTTGTGGGAATCGGATTGGCGCTTTCGATGGTCCTGGTTCGTCCGGCCGCGGCCCAGGGCGAGAGCGGTATTGCGGTGGGCTCTGCGGCGCCGGTCGTGACGGTGCACGATCTCGACGGGGAATCGGTGGACCTTGGGTCCTACATCGGGAAGCAGCCGGTTGTCCTGGAATGGTGGGCCACCTGGTGCGAGCTCTGCGAAGCGATGCTACCGCGGGTGAAGGCGGCTCACGCTACATACGGCGACCGGGTGGCGTTTGTCGGAATCAACGTTACCGTGAATCAGACTCCGGAGCGTGTCAGAAAGTATCTGGCGGAGCACCAGCCCCCGTTCCGCACGCTGTATGACGACCGCGGGACCAGTATCCGGGCCTATTCGGTGCCGAGCACCTCGTTCATCGCAATCGTGAGCCGCGACGGCAAAGTGGTATACACCGGCACGGGCGCTGAGCAGGATCTCGACCCAGCCCTGCGCCAGGTCACAGCCCGCTGAGATACTCAAGCGACAGGTTCTGGTTGGCTAGCCTTCCTGGCCTCACGCTCGCGCTTAGTCTCATGATTCAATCAGGCCTGCCGGCTCAGAATGACCAGGGTCCCCGAGCGTCCGTTGACCGCCTCGCCGAGGCGTATTGGCAGGCCGAGCTCGATCGATTCCCCGAGCCGGCCACGATCTATGGCTTTGCCGGGCCCCGGAACGGGAAGCTGACGGACCTCTCGCCGGCTGGTTTTACTCGCTGGGAGCAACAGCTCCAAGGATTTCGCCGCTCGGCGGCAAGCATCGACACCGCGGCGTTTCCATGCTGTAGTCTTGGACGACGGGGCGGTGACCCTTCCGATCCTGGCCCACAACGTTCGTCGCTGGATCGCTACCGAGCAGGCGCACGCCCATGAATCGCGCTCGACCGGATTCGTGCAGGCTGCTGCCACGATACTGACGCTGTAAGTACAATCGGTGGCCCAGCGGACCCATTGCTGCATGAGTGGACAGGTCAAGGTACTAATGTGATTCAGGTTACACAGAAGTGACCAAAAGCCTAAAAAAGCCGGTGTCGACAATGTGCGTAAGTTCTTCGTATGCATAATTTCTATAGCCATACCGACACTGTCGCCTTCCTTCGAGCTGCTTAAGCTGTTCTAGCACAACCGCTGTCAGACATGGGACTTAGCCATCTGATCTGAAGTCTACTCTCAAGCTGGACTCACCGATTTTCATCTCGGCGCCAGTGGATTCGGATATTCACTTTGTCAGCTTTTCCACATGTGGATACCGTTGCAGGAGCGGGTCGCTCGGAGCGGCAGCGGGACGGGTTCGTCCGGGGTGCCCGTGTGGTTTCGCTGGCGGCGGGAGTTGAGGGAGACGCGGTCTGGTGGCAAGCCGGTCGGGTGCGTGCGGTTGGTCGAGCGATTGATCTCGAACGCAAGCTGCCGGTTGAAACGCCACGCTTCGAGTGTCCCGGGGCGTGGATCACCCCTGGATTCGTCGATGGCCATACCCACTTTGCGACTTGGGCGCTCGGGCGCCGGCGGGTTCAGTTGGTCGGTGTACGCAGCCGTGAGGAAGCGCTCGAGCGAGTCCGGGCCGGGAGCGCCGACAGCGGCTGGGTCCTGGGACAGGGCTGGGACGCGAATCGCTGGGAAGCGCCACCGGACCGCTGGTCTCTCGATGCAGTGCGTGCCGAGCCGGTGTATCTCGACTCACTCGACGTACACGCGGCCTGGCTCAACAGCGCGGCGCTCCACGCAGCGGGTATCGACCGTCGGACGCCGGATCCTTTTGGCGGGCGCATTGTGCGCGATGCCAACGGCGAGCCGACCGGCCTGTTGCTCGAGCGGGCCGTAGAGCTGGCGCTTCCAGCCTTGCCGATCCCGCCCGACGACGTGGTTACCGCCGCGCTGCGCGAGGGTCAGGTCGAGGCGCACCGCCTCGGCATCACCGGCATCCACGACGTCGAAACCGATTCGGTCCTCGCTGCCTTTCGAGAGCTCGAGCGAGAGGACGCGCTCCGCCTGCGTGTGTTGTTCCATCCGCCGGTGGCATCTTTGAGTCGACTGGTCAGCAGCGGGGTCAAGAGCGGACAAGGATCCGAGTGGCTCACCATCGGCGGCGTGAAGCTCTTTCTCGATGGAAGCCTGGGCAAGCAGACGGCCTGGATGCTCCAACCTTACGAGCGAAGCCCGGACCGAGGCATGCCTATTTCAACCCTCGAGCACGCGCGCCACGCTATCCAGACCGCCGGTCGGGCGGGGATTGCGGCGACCGTGCACGCGATCGGCGATGCCGCCGTGCGGCGAGCGCTCGACCTGCTGGAGGAAGCACCGAGAGCGGCGATTCCTCATCGGATCGAGCACTTCCAGTGCGTGGACTCCGGCGATCTGGAACGGGCCGCTCGCCTGGGCATCGTGGCTTCCATGCAACCGGCCCACCTCTTGACCGACATTCCTCTCATCGATCGATACTGGGGAGCGCGGGGCGCGGGAGCGTACGCTTTTCGAAGCATCTTGGAACAGGGGACCACGGTCGCTTTCGGTAGCGACGTGCCGGTCGCGCCGCTCGATCCACGAGAAGGTGTGTACGCTGCCCTGATGCGAAGGGCGGACGACGGGTCACCCACGACGGGGTGGCATCCCGAGCAATCCCTCGACTTCGAGACCGTCGTCCGGTTGTACTCCGAAGGCTGTGGCCGGGCAGCGGGCATTGCCCACCGCCGCGGCCGCCTTGCACCGGGGATGGACGCCGATCTCGTTGTCTGGGAACTGGACGGCGCCGGGCTCGCGGCGGGTGAAGGGTCGGCTTTCCGGAGCGCCCGCGCCCGGCTCACGGTGGTGGACGGCGAAGTCCTGATGCAGGCGTGACGCTGCGCGATTAGACTCCGACTCTTCGCGCTTCCCAAGGGATTCCGTGTCGCTCGCCTCGATTCGCCGCACCAAGATCGTCGCCACGCTTGGCCCAGCCTGGGAAAGCCGGGATCGGATGGTCGCGCTGCTTGATGCGGGCGTGGACGTAGTCCGGGTGAACGCGTCCCATGGCACGCCGGAGATCCGCGCTCGCTGGATTCGCGATCTCAAGGAGGTCATCGAGTCCCGCAGCAGCCATTGCAGCGCGGCTATTCTGCTCGATCTGCACGGCCCCCGCATTCGGGTCGGGCGTCTCCCTCAGCCTGTCGTTCTCGAAGCCGGTCAGAACGTGGTCTTTGCGCCGGAGGCCGATGCGTCCGGCTCGGAGATTCCCACCGCGTATGCCGCTCTCGCGAAGGATGTGCAGGCCGGGAGCACCATCCTGCTCAACGACGGCCTTCTCAACGTGGAAGTCACCGGCGTTCGCGGCGACCGGGTGCTGGGGCGGGTGCGCTACGGCGGCGAGCTCCGGGCCAACAAGGGCATGAACCTTCCCGGTGTGCTGGTCAGCGCCCCTGCCGTCACCGGCAAGGATCGGGAAGAGGTTTCGCGGGCGATCGATCTCGGTGTTGACTATATCGGCGTGTCGTTCGTTCGCAGGCCCGAAGATCTGGCGGAGGTTCGCCGCCTCGTGCCGCCGCACACCAAGCTCATCGCCAAGATCGAGAAGGACACCGCGCTCGATAACCTCCGGCCGATCCTGCTGGCCTCCGACGCAATCATGGTAGCGCGAGGCGACCTGGGCGTCGAGCTACCGTTCGAAAAGGTTCCGCTCGCCCAGAAGCGGGTCATTCGTGAGGCCAACCTGCACGGGAAGCCGGTGATCACCGCCACCCAGATGCTCGAGTCGATGGTGCACGCGCCCCGGCCGACCCGTGCCGAGGCCTCCGATGTGGCCAACGCGATTCTCGACGGCACCGATGCGGTGATGTTGTCGGCAGAGACGGCGGTGGGGGACTACCCCCTCGAGGCGGTGCAGGCAATGGCCCGCATTGCGCGAGAGATCGAGCAGCAGCGGCGGGGACGGAGTCCCGCATTCGACATGGCGGTCGGGCGGCGGCGGGAAGAGCTCGAGCGGCTCCAGAAGGGTGAGCCGGGCGTGTTCACGCCTACGCGCACCGAGGATGCGATTGCCGTGGCAGTCTGCGCCGCTGCGGACCTGATGAGCGCTCCGCTCATTGTCTGCTTCACCAGCAGTGGTTTCACGGCTCGCACCGTGGCATCCTACCGTCCCTCGGTGCCGATTCTCGCGATCACGCCGGAGCCTGAAACGTTCCGGCAGCTGTCACTCGTCTGGGGCGTCGTCCCGGCTCTGGCCGAACACCTTCCCAATTACGATTCGATGCTCGCAGTCGCGCGGAACAAACTCCTCGAGCTCAGGCTGGCCGAGCCGGGGGAACGTGTAGTTGTCACGGCGGGCGTTCCGTTCGACCAACCCGGCACTACCAACCTCCTCAAGATCGAAGCAGTTTAGGAGATGCGGCTCACCTTTCTCGGCACCGGAACGTCGTTCGGCGTGCCTCAGATCGGTTGTGACTGCCCGGTTTGCCGCTCCACTGATGTTCGAGATCGGCGCACGCGTGCGGGCGCCCTCGTCGAGGTGGACGACGCTGCGATCCTCATCGATACGCCGCCCGAGCTGCGGCTCCAGTTGGTTGCCGCCCGCCGGTCCCGGGTGGATGCGGTGCTCTATACTCACGCCCATGCCGACCACATCAACGGCATCGACGACCTTCGGGTGTTCTCAGTGAAGCAACGGCGCCCGCTGCCCCTGTATGGACCGGCCGAGACGCTTGAGACGCTGCGCAGCTCATTCAGCTATATCTTCGACGACAACGTGAGGCCCTACGAGGGCACGTCCAAGCCGGCCCTCGAGCTGCGCCCGGTCGAACCCGGCCGGCCGGTTGTCGTCGCCGGCATTCAAGTGCTTCCCCTCGAGTTCCAGCATGGCCACTTGCGAGTCTTCGGCTATCGGCTCGGCAGCCTGGCTTACATCACCGATGCCAAGGAGGTATCTGCCTCCGCGCGCGCCTGCCTGGGAAATCTCAAGGTATTGGCGCTCAATGCCCTTTGGTGGCGACCCCATCCGACCCATCTGAGCATCAGCGAGGCGGTCCGCACCGCTCAGGAGCTGGGCGCGGAGCGGACCTTTCTCACCCACCTCACCCACGAGACAGCCCACTCGGACCTCGTCGCGCAGCTGCCCGCGGGCATCGCTCCGGCCTACGACGGACTCGCGGTGGAGATCGATTGATGCGGCTGGCGTACGGCCGCATGCTGTCCGACGGTCTGGACGGTGAGCACGGGCTTCCGCGCGGGCGTCTCACCGAGCTGACTCACCGATTCGCCGAAGTGCATGCCGAGGTGCGTGACCGACGCGCGCGCGGCGAATACGGCTTCTACGAGCTGGTGGATCAGCCCGCCACGCTTCGTGAGATCGGCCGGTTTGCCGAGGGGCTCGGCCAGGCGCACGATCACGTCCTCGTCCTCGGCATCGGAGGCTCGGCCCTCGGCGCCAAGGCGCTGCTCAACGCGCTGCGCCCCCCGGCCTGGAACGAGCTGGACGACGAAGCTCGAGACTTCTTTCCCCGGCTCACCGTGCTCGACAACATCGATCCCGGCTCGGTCGCGGCCGCATTGCGGCGAATCGATCCCCGGCGGGTGCTGGTGAACGTGGTCAGCAAGTCGGGTGGCACGGCCGAAACGATGGCGCAGTATCTGGTCGTGCGCGCCTGGCTCGAGGAAACCCTGGGGCCAGCTGCCGTGCGGCACCTGGTGTTTACAACCGATCCGGCGCGCGGCGGTCTGCGTGAGCTGGCTGAGCGGGAAGGCATTGCCTCGGTTACCGTACCGCCCGCGGTCGGGGGGCGGTTCAGCGTCCTGTCGCCCGTTGGACTGCTGCCCGCGGCACTGGTTGGTATCGACATCGAAGGTTTGATCACCGGTGCACGGACCGCGCTCGAACGCGCCGGCGCGACCGAGCTGCTGCACAATCCCCCGGCGCTGTACGCGGCTCTTCAATGGGCGGCCGATACCTGGCTCGGCACTGGAATTCAGGTCCTCATGCCCTACACGGACCGTCTCCGCGAGTTCGCCGAGTGGTACCGCCAGCTCTGGGCGGAAAGCCTGGGCAAGCGAGTGGACCGGAGGGGGGCCGTGGTGAATGCCGGACCGACCCCGGTTGCTGTAATCGGCGCCACCGACCAGCACAGCCAGATGCAGCTGTTTATGGAGGGCCCGTTTGACAAAACGATCACCTTCGTCGCGGTGGACGACCTTGGTCCTGACGTTGCGATCCCTTCGCGGTCCGACCTGCCGGCCGACCTCGCGTACTTGCGCGGCCACTCGCTGGGTGAGTTGCTCCAGGCGGAACGCCTCGCGACGTCGACCGCGCTGGCGCGCATGGGTCGAATGAACCAGACGATTCGCATCGCGGATCTCTCTGCTCCGAGCGTCGGCGAGCTGGTGATGTTTTTTCAGCTGGCTGCGGGCTACGCCGGGGTCTGGTACGGCGTAGACCCGTTCGATCAGCCCGGCGTCGAGTCAGCCAAGCAGCTCACCTACGCGGCGATGGGCCGGCCGGGATACGACGGGCTCGGACCTGTGCCGACGAACGCGGGAGACGAGGCGTAATGGCCGATCGGCACCCAGCACTGTCGCGCTGCCTCATTTCGCTCGTCGCAGCGTGCATTTTCGCCGGCTGCAAATCCGATACACCTCAGCGGTCCCTGGGGTCGATCCCCACCGACGATCTGATCTACGAGAATCAGCACGCTGGCTTGACGCTCGCCTTGCCGCCCGCGTGGCATGACCGGTATGACGTAGATGCCCGCTCCGGTCCCATCGCGGCGGCCGCGTGGCCCTACGCCAGCCACGCCTTCGCGTTCACCTACAAGCCGATCGAGCCGGATCAGCCACAACCGACGCTCCTCACCATTCTGGTCTACCGCCGGGAGAACTGGAACACCATTGCAGGCGAAGCAGGACGCCCTCAGGGCATGCCGGTCGCTCAGCAGGCAGACGACGTCTACATCGCATCGGTGGCCGATTCCAACCCCTTTCCCGGCGGCTCGCGCGATGCCCAACATTTCGATGCCATGCGGCTTAACATCAATCAGGTGAAGGACGCGCTGACACTCCACTGACGTGTCGCGCGTTTGACCACCTCCGGCGCTCGGCCTACATTTTTCGGCTCAGGCTGGACCTTCTCCCTGAGCTCAACCGGGGTGCTGCATGACTGACGTGATCAGGGACACAGTCGGGCTTTACGGCGGTGCCGTTGCGCTCGCCGGCGCTGGGGTCACGTTACGGGACAACGCAGCGCTGCGTTCCGCGGCGACAGATCAGCTGGCTTGGCGTGCGGTCTTCGGGTCGACCGACGAGCGGGAGGCGGCGCGCTGGCTGCTCTGGGAGCTCGCCCAAAGCACGGGAGCCCGCCCCGCGTCGATCAACGACCTGTATATGGCCCGGGGGCGGGGCGAGTGCCGCGGGTTCACCGTGCCTGCAATCAACGTTCGGGTTATGGCGTACGACTCGGCCCGGGCTGTATTCCGCGCAGCGGCAGCGGGCAAAGTGGGCGCGCTCATTCTCGAAATCGCGCGGTCCGAGATCGCGTATACCGACCAGCGTCCGGCGGAGTACGTTGCCGTCATGCTCGCCGCCGCTCTCCGGGAGGGGCATACCCTCCCGCTCTTCATTCAGGGCGATCACTGCCAGGTCAATCTGAAGAAGTATCAGAGCGATGCCGAGGGCGAGGTCGGCGAGGTCAAGAAGCTCATCGGGGAGGAGCTCGGAGCCGGGTTCTACAATATCGACGTGGACACGTCGACCCTGGTCGACCTCAGCAAGACAACGCTGCCCGAACAGCAGCGGCTCAATTACGACCGCGCGGCCGAGATCACGCGATTCATCCGCGAGCGCGAGCCCGAAGGGGTCACGGTCTCGGTCGGCGCTGAGATCGGAGAGGTGGGCGGCCACAACAGCAGGGTCGAAGAGCTGCACGCCTTCATGGATGGGTACAACGCTGCGATCGGCGGCAGCGGTCGGATGGTCGGCATCAGTAAGATCTCGGTGCAGACCGGCACGTCGCACGGCGGAGTGGTTCTGCCCGACGGTAGCATCGCAGACGTAAAGCTCGATCTGGATGCGCTCGCCGCTCTGAGTCGCGAAGCCCGGGAGACCTACGGCCTGGCTGGTGCGGTGCAGCATGGCGCCAGCACTTTGCCGGCCCACGCGTTCGGAAACTTCCCGCGCATCGAAACCTGTGAGATCCATCTCGCCACCAACTTCCAAAACATCATCTTCGACCATCCAAAGCTTCCCGAGGAATTGCGGGCGGCGCTCAAGGCGTGGGTGGTGGCGAATGCGCAAAGCGAGCGAAAGGCCGGCGATTCGGAGGAGCAGTTCTACTACAAGTCTCGCAAGAAGGCGATCGGGCCCTTCAAGCGGGAGCTATGGAGTCTGCCGGAGGGCGTGCGGTCCGCGATCGCGGCTGACCTCGAGAGCACGTTTGGTTTTCTGTTCGCGCAGCTCAAGGTCAACGGCACCGAGGACCTCGTGCGGCGCCATGTCACGGCACCGCAGCAACACCACGCGGCACTTAAGCCCGCGCTGGTGGCTGCGCAGGATGATCCCGATGCCGGCGAATAGGAGGGAGTATGCGGCATAGGCAGAACTCCGAGGTCGTGTATGTAGAGCGGGGTGGAGATTCCTCGGTAAAATGGTTGTTCTGCGGAGTCCTGCTGGGGGCCGGTCTCGCGTTGCTCTACGCTCCCCGCAGTGGCGAAGAGACCCGGCGCAGCCTGCAGCGGAAGCTCTGGAAGCTGAGGGCCATGGCTGAGGAGAAGTTGGATGAGCTGACCCAGCGGTTCGGCGACCGAGGCGAATCCCTGGAAGAGCTCGAGGACGATCTCTCCGACGAGCCGTTGGCCGTGAGGCCGGAGCCCCCGCGGACGGCGAGTGCACGGCAAGAGCTGGAGCGTCGCCTGTCCGATGCTAGACGGCGCCGGGCGGCGGGAGACCTGGATCTCGAGGAGCCGCCAGCCTGAGCGGCCTGCGGCGCCGAGCCTGGTATCGCTCGCCCGGCGGCTTCCTTCTTCGCACGCTCCAGGCGGCCGACGAAAACAACATCCCCTTCCTGGCGAGCGCTCTCACGTTCGACGCCCTGCTCGCCGCGATTCCGTTCTTCCTGCTGCTCCTGGTGGGCCTTACCCATCTGGCGCAGGCGCTCGCGGCCGGCGGCGCCGGTGTGGACGCGGGACAGGTCGATCCCAACCAGCTCTTCCATCGGTTCCTCCCGTCGCACGATACGACGCCCGGCTCGGATCCATTCGCCCTGATCGAGCGTGTCTTGACCCGCATCACCGAGAAGCGCGGTGAGATATCGCTCTTCGCCGTGCCTGCCTTCGTGTGGTTCAGCACGCGTCTGTTTGCCGGCGTGAGGACCGCGCTGAACGAGATTTTCGATGTTGCGGTGCGTCCTCCTCGCCAGCGGCATCCGCTGCTCGCGTATCTGCGCGCCAAGTTCTGGGACGCGCGCATGGTGCTCGTTACGCTTCTCCTTTTCATCGGGAACGCGGCGCTCACGGCCGGTATGGCCTACCTTCGGGGCAAGGAATCCCGAGTGAATCCGGAGTTTCGCTTTCTGGTGTCGACGGTGGGACGAGTGACCGGTGAGGGGCTCGCGTTCCTGTTTCAGCTTCTGCTGTTCTACGTGGTGTATCGGTTCGCGTCCTTTCGTCGAATTCCGGGCCGAATGGCGCTCATTGCATCCTGCTTCAGCTCCGTATTCTTCGAGGTCGCGAAGCGGCTCTACGGTCTCTATCTGGCCCACCTTGCATCGATCGAGGGCCTCTCGGGCAACGCCCAGGTCGGGGCTCTGGGGCTCTTCGTGCTGTGGGTGTATTACACGGCGATCGTCTTTCTTCTTGGCGGGGTCGTCGCCGAGACCTGGGAGCTCCGCACGATGCAAACCCATCAGCGCGGGGTCCTGCTCTAGCGGACGACAGGTCGAGGCACGCGAAGGAGATCGTGATGAACAGATTGGGTATGACGATCGTGCTGGCGGGGGCGTTTCTTTCCGGAGGGTGCCGGGGACCTTCGCACACTGAGGCGAGCGGACCCGCGGAGCACGCAGCGGTCATGGCTGTCGATAGCACGTTCGTAGCGGGGATGAATGCGGACGACATTGACGCGGTCGTCCGGACCTACGACGACGACGCGTGGCTCCTGCCGCCCGAGGCATTGCCCGTTCGGGGCAGGGAAGGCATTCGCGGATTCTGGGCCGGCTTTCTCCGATCGTACGACGTGCACCTCAAGGTTGGGGTAGACCGCCACGAGATTCGGGGCGACCGCGCGTATATCGTCGGCCACTATCGTATGGAAACCACGCCCAAATCGAGTGAAGTCCCCAAGCTCGCGCCCGAGAATGGCAAGTTCCTGGAAGTCCTGAAGCGTCAGCCGGACGGCACGTGGAGTTACCTGGCGGACATGTATAGCGCGAACGCGCCTCCCAAGTAGAGCGGTTCCGTCCACCGGCCGGGCTTGCTATACTTCGGGTGCCCCAGGTCCGAAGGGCTCCGGCGCGTGAACCGCGTCAGGACCTCGCCGGTAGCAGCGCTAAGCGATGTCCGGTGTCGCTTCGGGGTGCCTGGGGCATTTTCATTCCCGTGATCCCTCTCGTAGGCTACCAGGTGAACAGAGAACGGTGAACCGTGAACGGGCCCCACCCGGCCGCCTCGCTGTTACTGTTCACTGTTCACTGTTCACGGTTCTCTATGATCGCTCTCGCCCGCCGCTACCGTCCTAAGCGCTTCGCTGATCTCCTAGTCCAGGACCACGTGTCGACCGTGCTCCGCGGAGCCGTCGCGCGCGGCCGGGTAGGCCACGGCTATCTGCTCACGGGGCCTCGCGGGGTGGGCAAGACGACCGCCGCTCGGATTCTGGCAATGGCGCTCAATTGCCCCAATCGGGATCCGTCCGGGGAGCCGTGCGGCGTTTGTGAGGAGTGCGTGCGGGTGTGGAACGGGGCCGCCAATCTCGACGTGGTCGAGATCGACGCGGCGAGCAACCGCGGTGTAGATGACGCCCGTGACCTCCGCGAGCGGGCGATGTACGCCGCGTCCGGTGAAGGTCGATACAAGGTCTATATCGTGGACGAAGCACACATGCTGACCCGTGAGGCCTGGAATGCGCTTCTCAAGATCCTTGAGGAGCCGCCTCCTCGAGTTGTGTTCGTCTTCGCTACCACGGAGCCCCAGAAGATCGGTGCGACTGCCGCACCGGTCCTGTCGCGCCTCCAGCGCTTCGACTTCAGGCGGATCGGCCCGGGCGCAATTCGGGAGCGCCTGAAGGAGGTTCTGGCGACCGAGGGCATCAAAGCCGAGGAAGACGCGCTGACCCTGATCGCCCAGCATGCGGATGGCGGTATGCGGGACGCCCTGTCGATGCTAGATCAATGTCTGAGCTTCGGGGAAGACGCCGTCACGGCCGCCCGGGTGCGCGACGTGCTCGGCCTGCCGAGTGATGATCGGTACGCCGAACTCCTCGGCCTCGTGGCCGAACGCCGGCCTGCGGCCGTGTTTCCTCTGGTTGATCGGCTGGTGAACGCCGGCGCCGATCTCGCGGAGTTTCTGGCTGGGGCAGGCGAAGTGCTGCGAGCGCTCCTGATGCTGCAGCTGGGCGGCCAGCCGGAGGGCCTCACGGAGGCGATGCGAGCCGCGCTGCTTCGATATCGCGACCTGCTCGTCCCCGGTGACGTGCTCCGCATGTTGAAGCTGCTCTCCGACAACGAAATCGCGATCCGGCGCAGCGCGAACGGTCGGCTCATGGTGGAGACGCTGCTGCTTCGCTGGGCCATGCTGGATCGGATCGTCGACCTCCAGCAGGTCCTGGAGGGCGGGGTCTCCACTCGCCCCCGGCCGGAACCGGAAAGACGGTCCTCACCGCCGCCCGCCGCGCTCCCCGAATCGCTCACGGCCGTCGCGCACAGCCCGAGACCGGCCGGGGCGCCGGTCGAGTTCACCGTCGAGGGACTCCGAGCTGCTTGGCCCGAGATCGTAGCGGCGGTTCGGGAACGCCGTTCGTTTCTCGGCGAGGCCATCGCGACCGCCGAGCCGGTCGAGGTGTCGCCCCCCTGGGTCACCATTCAGGTGCCCGAGTCGAGCGCTATTTTCGTACAGCCTCTCCAGGAGCACTCTCCCCAACTCGAACAAATCCTGGGGCAGGCGGTTAGAGGGGCGGTCAAGTTGCGTGTGGTGGCCGGCGGAGGCGGTGGGCCTGTCGGGTCCGAGGGCCCCAAACGCATGTCGGAGGCGTCAGTTCGGGCGGATCGCCTGAAGCGCCTCCGAGCCAAGGACCCCGCGCTCGATACGGCAGCGGACGCGTTAGATTTGGAGATAGTTGAGTAGGGAGCTATCGGCTATCAGCTATCAGCGCTTTATCCAGGATGGGGTGACCTCCTGAGCGGCTGCTGACCGATCGCTTGTAGCTTGATAGCTAATAGCGTTTGTTGAGCTTGCGGCCGACTTTTTGCAGACCTACTTTGCGCCCTTATGGCAGGTTTACCCGAAGGCATGGCTGATCTCCAGCAGCTTTTTCAGTTGAGTCAGCAGGTCCAGGGCCGGCTGCAGCAGTTGCAGTCCGAGCTCGCAGGACGGATTATCGAGACCACGGCGGGCGGGGGGCTGATCCGGGTGACCGCTGACGGACGCGGGACCATCCGGGCGGTCACCATCGACCCGACCGTCTTTCAGGAGCATGACGCGGAGCTGCTGGGCGACCTGGTGCTCGCCGCAGTGGCGGAGGCCCAGCGCCGCGCGGCTGATCTGCTCCAGGCCGAGATGCGGAAGGTGCAGCCGTTGCCCTTCCCGCCGCTCTGACGGTGGCTGCGATCGACCAGCTGATCTCCGAGTTCGCCAAGCTGCCGGGGATCGGCCGCAAAACAGCCCAGCGCCTCACCTTTCATCTGCTGCAGCAATCCCCCGAGCAGGCCAGCCGCCTTGCGGCTGCGTTGTCCTCGGTGGCCGAGCGGGTGCGGCCCTGTCAGGAATGCGGCAACCCGACGGAAGACCAGGTGTGCGCCATCTGTGCCGATCCCCGGCGCGATGCATCGCTGCTGTGCGTCGTCGAAGAAGCATCAGCGGTTTCTGTAGTCGAGCGGGCGACCGAATTCCGGGGCCGCTACCACGTGCTGGGGGGCCGGCTTTCTCCTCTCGATGGCGTGGGTCCTGAAGCGCTACGGCTCGATCGGTTGGTGGAGCGGGTGCGGCCGGGCCAGGTGCGGGAGGTCATTCTGGCCACCAACCCGTCCATGGAAGGGGAAGTGACGGCAACCTACATCCAGCAGCTTCTTGCTGGCCTCGGTGTCCGCGTCACTCGCCTCGCCCGGGGTCTCCCCATGGGCGGCGAACTGGAGTACGTCGATGGCGTCACGCTCGCGCACGCCTTGAGCGCCCGCCAGGAGGTGCCTTGATGCGTTCTCGTGCCGCGCTCTTTGCCGGCGGTGCTTTCGCCGGCATCGTGGCTGGCTGGCTCTTTGCCCAGTACCGGTTTACCCAGCATCGCCAGGACCTGTTCAGCGGCCAGCCGTTGCGCCGCATGGCGGCGCTGGGTTTTCTCGCTGGGCAGCACGACATCGAGACCATCAGGTTGCTCCGGGATTACCTCGCCTGGGAGACTCATCCGGTGCTTCGCCGGCGGGCGGACGGCATCATGCGGAAAATGGAAGAGGCGCTGGGATGAGGACCCGCGCGTGAGTGCGGGTGCGTCGAGCTGGTCGTTCCGCGAGGACGACGCGCAGCGCCTGCAGGTGATCCTGAGCCGCTTTCTCCGGGACGCAAGTGCCCGGACGGCGCTCATCGTGGACCGCACCGGACAGCTGGTGGCGACCGTCGGTGAGACGCCTGTCTTCGATCCCACCGCGTTCGCGTCGCTCACGGCTGCCGATTTCAGCGCCAATGACCAGCTAGCCCGCATGCTAGGCGAGCCCGAGTTCGGCGTGCTGTTTCATCAGGGCGAGCGGGAATCGATGTATCTCGCCGATATTGCCCGGCGGGTCATCTTGGTGGTGCTGTTCGACAACCGCACGACTCTGGGACTGGTCAAGCTCAGGGTGAAGCCGGCGGTGGGTGAGCTCAATCAGCTGTTCGCCGCCATGTTCGAGCGGGACGGGGCGGCGGCCGCCGGGCCGGGCATGGCGACCGAGTTCGTGGGTGAGGCCGAGGATGAAATCGACAAGCTCTTCGGTGCCTGAGGGAGACGCCGCCGCATGTCGATGATCAACTACGCGTCCCGCGAGATCAACTGCAAGTTGGTCTACTACGGACCCGGATTGGGCGGAAAGACCACCAACCTCGAGCACGTCTACAACAAGGTGGCGCCGGGCTCCCGAGGGAAGATGATCTCTCTCGCAACGGAGACCGAGCGAACCCTGTTTTTCGACTTTCTGCCGGTCGATCTCGGATCGGTACGCGGCTTCAAGGTAAAGTTTCACCTGTACACCGTGCCCGGTCAGGTCTACTACAACGCCTCCCGCAAGCTGATCCTCAAGGGTGTGGACGGCGTCGTCTTCGTCGCCGACAGCCAGATCGACCGGATGGATGCGAACATCGAGGCCATGCAGAACCTGTACGAGAACATGTCACAGTACGGATACGACATGACTAGGATCCCGTTCGCCGTCCAATACAACAAGCGCGATCTGCCCAACGCGGCGCCCATTCCCGAGCTCCAGGCGGCGCTCAACCCCGGTTGGCCGGTGAGCGATGCCGTCCGGCAACGGCTCGTACAGGACCCGTATCACGAAGGGGAGTACCTCACCTTCCAGCATGATGGGCAGTGGATCGAACGGGCAATGTACTTCGAGGCGGTGGCGTTGACCGGGGACGGCGTGTTCGACACCTTGCGCGCGATCAGCAAGAGCGTCGTCAAGGCCCTGGGATAGGGGGCTGGCATGTGGACGGTGCCCAACATCATCACGATCGTCCGGATCTGCTTCACCCCAGTGATCGCACTGCTGCCGTTCATCGCCGGCTACTGGCCCAAGCTCATCTGCCTGGTGATCTTCATCGCCGCCGCAGTGAGCGACGTGTTTGACGGGTACCTCGCCCGTTCCCGCAAGCAGGTCACCGACCTGGGCATCCTGCTCGATCCCATTGCCGATAAGCTGCTGCTCTTCTCTACCCTGATCCCGATCTATTGGATCTCGCGTCAGCGGCACGACCTCTACGATATCCCACTCTGGGGGAGCATTCCCCTCTGGGTCTGCGCTCTCCTGATCGGGCGTGAGCTGGCGATGACCGGGTTTCGCTGGTGGGCCAAGCGCCGTGGCGTGATCATCCCGGCGGGCGGTGCCGGGAAGCTCAAGACGGTGATTCAGAACATCTTCATCGGTGCCACCATTGCGTGGTTCGCGTTCCGCGACGCGCGGAAGCCGCTCGGATGGGAGCACAGCCGCTTTGCCGAGTACTGGAACGAGTTTCACGGCAGCTTCGTCGCGGTGACCCTAGCCTTTGCCGCCCTCCTCACCGTCTACTCTTTCGCCACGTACATCTACCACCATCGGCACCTGTTCTCCGCCCGCGCCCGCTGACGCTTACGGCTCGCCCTGACTGCACTCCGCAGTGCATCTTTGAGCATGGACATCGAGATCGTCACCATTGGAACCGAGCTGCTGCTCGGCTACACCCTCGACAGTAACGGCGCCGAGATCGCTCGGTCGCTGGGCGAGCATGGCGTGCGCGTCGTGCGCCGCACGTCGGTTGGCGACCAGTCCGAGGAGATTCGCGAGGCGGTGCGGGGCGCGCTCGAGCGGACCGGTGCGGTGCTCACCACCGGCGGTCTCGGCCCCACCCGTGACGATGTCAGCAAGCGAGCCGTTGCCGAGCTGTTTGGAGTCTCGCTTCGGTTCGACGATGCGGTCTGGGAAGCCTTGGTGTCACGCTTCGCGAAGCTGGGGCGGGTTCCGGTCGCCTCCAACCGGGTGCAGGCGGAGGTGCCGGAGGGCGCCACCGTGCTTCCCAATCGGTGGGGCACTGCCCCGGGCCTCTGGCTCGATTCGGCGCGGATGTCCGGGCGTGAAGGCGTGCGCGGGCTCGTGATCATGTTGCCCGGCGTTCCCCATGAGATGCGGAACCTGCTGCGGCACGAAGTCATTCCTCGGTTGGTGGAGTCGGGGAGCGGCACCGTCGTTCGCTCCCTGACCGTCCGGACCACGGGGATCCCCGAATCAACCCTGGCCGAGCGTCTCGGCGAGATCGAGAGCGACATCGCGCCCCTCACACTGGCCTACCTTCCGGGGGAGGATGGGGTCGATCTTCGCGTGACCGCGTGGGCCCTTCCACCGGCTAACGCCGAACAGCGGCTCCGCGTTGCGGCCGAGCTGCTCCAGGCGCGTGGTGGCGAGCACGTGTACGGCGAGGGCGACACCGATCTGGCTGCGCTCGTGCTCGAGTCGGCGCGCGCGCGGAGCTTTCACATCGCTGTCGCCGAGTCCTGCACCGGTGGGCTCCTGGCAAAGCGGCTCACCGACACGCCGGGGAGCTCCGATGTATTTCGAGGCGGCGTGGTCGCATACGACAACGCTCTCAAGACCTCGCTCCTCGACGTGCCGTTGGAGCTGATCAAGCGCCACGGCGCCGTGAGCGAAGAGGTTGCCCGGGCAATGGCCCTGGGCGCCGCCCGGCGGCTCGACGCCGACCTTACTGCCGCGGTCACCGGCATCGCCGGTCCGGGAGGCGGAACTCCGGACAAGCCGGTGGGCACCGTGTGGTTTGCAACCGCGCTCCAAGGCGACGTGGCCACTCTACGCAGCGTCATTCCCGGATCACGCTCGGAGATGCGAGCGCGGGCCGCCCAGGCGGGGCTCTATCTCCTGATTCGGAGACTCCGCTCGGCGTAGCCCGGAGCACGGACGCTTTGGTCGGCTGTGATCATGATTCTTGTCTGGCCCCCGAGCGGGCCACAATTATCTTACGGCGACACCCCTGAGTTACGAGCGTGCAAGTGACTGAGAACGAGTGGCTTAGCGGCGAAGACCCAAACCACGGCGAGGCTGATGAGGAGCCGACGCCCGCCGACCGACCCGCGGCCGAAAAGCCGGTTGTCGGAGGCCGGGCCGCCCGCGGAAAAGCGGGCGTTCCAGCGGAGCCGGCGGCGGAAGCTGTGCGCCGGCTCGAGGACGAGGTCGCGCAGGCACGAGACCGGCACCTCCGTCTCGCCGCAGAGTTCGACAACTATCGAAAGCGAATTGCCAAGGAACGAGTCGAGCTGTCCGATCGTGCCCAGGCAGCCTTTGTAATCCGGCTGGTCGATGTCCTCGACGATCTCGATCGCATCGTGGACGACGCCCGGAACACGCCGCCCGATGCCTTGCGAGAGGCCGTCGTCCTGGTGGACCGCAAGCTGCGCAAGGAGCTGGAGGCAGCCGGCGTCGAACGGATCGACCCCGTAGGCCGTGCGTTCGATCCCAGCGAGCATGAGGCCGTCTCGACCGTTCCCCCGCCTGATCCGGCGAAGGACCATGTAGTCAGCGCGACCTTCCAAACCGGCTATCGGTTCAAGGGCCAGCTGGTTCGGCCGGCACGAGTCCAGGTCTACTCGACGCAGGGTGCGGGCTGAGCGTGGCTGCCAAAGACTTCTATCAGATCCTCGGCGTCGCCGACTCCGCCAGTCAGGCGGAGATCAAGAAGGCCTACCGGAGACTCGCGAAGCAGTATCACCCGGACGCGAATCCGAACAATGCCCAAGCGGCCGAGCGCTTCAAGGAAATCTCCGAGGCGCATTCGATTCTCTCGGACGCCGACAAGCGGAAGCAGTACGACCAGATGCGCAAGCTGGGCGCGTTCGATGGTTTCGCGCGCCGCCCCGCCGGGACGGGTGCACGCAGCGGCGCGGGCGCCGGAGCCCCTGGCGGTTTCGGGAGCGGCGGTGGCTTCAGCACCGAGGATGTGGACCTTGGCGACCTCGGCGGCTTCGGACTGGGGGACATCTTCTCGTCCATCTTCGGGCGAGGCCGCCGCGAAGAGCGGGGGGAGAGTCTCGAGACGCTGGTAGATGTGCCATTTCGAGTGGCGACCCTCGGAGGCAAAGTCTCGGTCAACCTTCCGGTAACTGAGGCGTGTCCTACCTGCCACGGCAGCGGTGGCGCTCCGGGAGCCAGCTTCTCGACCTGTCCCGAATGTCAGGGACGGGGCACCATCTCGTTTGGCCAGGGCGGTTTCGCGGTGACTCGCCCGTGCCCTCAGTGTCGCGGGCGGGGGAAGATCCCTTCCGAGGCGTGCCCGACATGTCAGGGTGCCGGCGAGGTGCGCACGCAACGCCGGGTGGCGATCACAGTTCCCCCGGGCAGCGAGTCAGGGACCAAGGTGCGGCTCACCGGTCAGGGCCTGCCCGGCAGGCCCGGTCAGCCGGCTGGCGATCTGATCGTCACCTTTCAGGTGCAGCCGGACCGCTTCTTCCGACGCGACGGCCTCGACATTATCTGCGAGGTGCCGATCAATCTGGCTCAGGCAGTTCTAGGCACCCGACTGCGGGTCCGCACGATCGACGGTAAGAAGGTCATGCTCAAGATCCCAGCCGGCACGCAGCCGGGTCGCCGGTTCCGCGTGAAGGGCATGGGCATCGAAAGGAACGGGCGCCGCGGCGACCAACTGGTAGAGATTCAAGTGAGCGTGCCGGAGCAGGTGTCGGCCGAGCAGGAAGAGCTGATGAAGAGGTTTGCGGAGATCGGAAAGATGGCGTATTAGCGCTACCCGCCTATCTATTCCCCACCTGCTCGGCCAGTGTCCTATGCGTTGCCCGTTCAGTCTCCGGACTGGACGGGCTTCGCTGCACGTAGGTGCCGTCCGGCTGCAGATCCCAGGCTTGCCGATTGTCGCTCCACATGAGCTCAAGTAGGGTCCTGATGGTCTGCCGATGGGCCGGATTCTGGATCGGTAGCACGCACTCGATCCGGCGGTCTAGGTTGCGCGGCATCCAGTCCGCCGACCCTATGTAGACCTCTTCCTGGCCGCCGTTCAAGAAGTAGAACGCGCGGGAATGCTCGAGGAAACGTCCGATGATGCTGATCACCCGGATGTTGTCGCTCACTCCGGCCAGCCCGGGCCGCAGGCAGCAGATGCCGCGCACGATCAGGTCGATCGACACGCCCGCGCGCGAGGCCTCGTACAGTGCAGCGATGATGTCGGGGTCCACCAGGGCGTTCATCTTGGCAAAGATGCGCGCCGGTCGACCGGCTTCCTTGTGCCGGATCTCCCGCCGGATCATCTCGATGAACCGCTCCCGCATTCCTCGTGGTGCCACGATCAGCTTGCGATACCCGGATGGCTGGGCGAAACCGGTGAGCACATTGAAGAGGTCGGTGAGGTCTGCGCCGAGGTCCGGATCGTCGGAGAGCAGGCCGAAGTCGGTGTACAGTCGCGCGGTCTTGGGGTTGTAGTTCCCGGTCCCGATGTGCACGTAGCGGCGCATCGTCTCGCCTTCGCGTCGCACTACCAGCATCACCTTCGCATGAGTCTTGAGCCCAGCCACGCCGTAGCTCACGTGTACGCCGACGTCCTCCAGCCGCTGGGCCCAGATGATGTTGTTCTCCTCATCGAATCTGGCCTGCAGCTCGATCAGGACCGCGACTTGCTTCCCCCGCTCCGCGGCGTGGGCGAGCGTGCGGGCGATGCTCGAATCGCCGCCGGTACGGTAGAGCGTCAGCTTGATGGCGAGCACGTCAGGATCGTCAGCTGCGGATTGAATGAAACGCTCGACCGACGTGGCGAAGCTGTCATAGGGGTGATGCAGCAGGACGTCGCCCTCTTTCACGACGTCGAACATGCTTCGGCTTCCCCCCAGACGTGCCTGGGTGCCGGGGTGAAAGAGCGGGTCCTTGAGCGCGGGCACATCCAACGCGGCCAGACTCAACAGGTCGACCGTATCCAGCAGGCCACCCATTTCGTATACGTCATCCGATGCCAGAGGCTGCGCCGGCTGTTCCTGCTCCTCGGTGAACTCGGCTAGGAGCAGCTGCCGGAGTGAGTTCGGCATTTGGGCCTGAACTTCGATCCGAACGACCTCCGCAAACCGCCGGTTCCGCACCTCCTCCTGGATCAGGCTGAGAAGATCCTCAGCCTCGTCGCTGTTCTCGATCTGGAGGTCCGTGTTCCGAGTGATCCGGAAGGGATACCAGCCGAGAATCTCTACCCCCGGAAAGAGCGACTCGAGGTTGGCGCCTATCACTTGCTCGAGTGGGATGAATCGGTTGGCAGCCGTAAGCGGCACCCATCTGGGCAGGATCTTGGGCACCTTCACCCGGGCAAACCGCTCATCCCCGTCGGCATCGCGCAACACGACCGCGAGCGATAGGCTCAGGTTCGAGATGTACGGGAAGGGATGTCCCGGATCGACCGCCAGAGGCGTGAGGACCGGAAACACGTTCGCCTGAAAGTAGCGATCGAGATGTGCCCGGTCGGCCGCACTCAGGTCGGACACGCGGAGCGCGATGTGAACCCCAAACTCGGAAAGAGCGGGAATCACGTCGTGCATGAGGCAGTCCTGATGTTGCCGGAACTGCTCCCGCACGGTCGAGCAGATAGCGCGGAGCTGGTCCTCCGGCGTCATGCCATCGGCGGTCCGCTCCACGATGCCAGCCGCGAGCTGCTGTTTGAGCCCGGCCACCCGGACCTGGAAGAATTCGTCGAGATTGCTGCTGAAAATGCCGAGGAACTTGAGCCGTTCGAGAAGGGGAGTGCGCGGGTCCAGCGCCTCGTGGAGGACCCTACGGTTGAATTCGAGCCAAGACAGCTCCCGATTCAGGTAGAGCGACGGATGCCGAAGGTCGAGGACCGGTGGTTCGGTCGCAGGCTGGGCCGATGGCAGGGGCGAGACCTGGGTCATCCTTCCAATGTACCCAGCGCGACCCGGTCGGGGAAATCGAATGTAACGGCATCGTAACAGGGCTCGGCTTAATGACTTATGCTGCCGATGGCCGAAACGGCAGGCTCAGCTCTCGGCGGCCCGCCCGACGAAGAGGGTCAAGATCGTGCTCACAATCCCGATCACCAGGCCGCCCAGAAGCGCCGGAACGAACCCATCCACGTGGAACCCGAGATCCAGTCGCGTGGAGAGCCAGGACGTGATCCACAGCATCGCGGCGTTGATCACCAGCAGGAAGAGGCCGAGTGTCACCACGATGAGGGGACAGCTCAGCATGGTAAGGATGGGCCGCGCGATCGCGTTCACCAACCCGAACACGAAGGCGACCAGCAACAACTTCCCGATGCCTCCGGTGAAATGCATTCCGGGGATGAGCTGCACCGCGACAAAGAGCGCCGCGGCGTTGATGATGAGGCGGATCAGTAGATGGCGCACAGTGAACGCTCAGCGAAGGAGGCTGTCGAACCAGTCGAGCACGGTCCCCCACCATAGCCGCCGGTTTCGCGGCTTCAGGACGAAATGACCCTCGTCCGGAAAGTACAGGAACTTGGCCGGAACGCCACGGAGCCTGAGGGCGGTAAACGCCTGGTAGCCCTCTGAGACATCTACCCGGAAATCTTGCTGCCCGTGCACGATCAGCATCGGGGTGGACCAGTTGGCGATCGAGTTGGCAGGGGACCACTTCTCCATCACGTTGCGCGCGTTCGGGGTGAGTGGTGAGCCGCCGAATTCCCAGTTGGGGAACCAGAGCTCCTCGGTCGTGCCGTTCATCGAGAGTGGGTTGAACACGCCGTCGTGCGCAACCAGCGCCTTGAAGCGGGTCGTATGGCCCGCAATCCAGTAGATCATGTAGCCGCCGTACGATGCTCCGGCCGCCCCAAGTCGCTTGGGATCGATATAGGTCCTGCCGGCCAAAACGGCGTCGAGGCCCTTCATCAGGTCCTCGTACGGGGCGCCTCCCCAGTTTTTCGAAACCGCGTCGGTGAAGGGTTGACCGTAGCCGGTAGATCCGTGCGGGTTCACCGCCGCGACGACGTACCCCCGGGCCGCGAACATGGCGTAGTTCCACCGCTGATGCCACTCGTCCACCCACGCGCTCTGGGGCCCGCCGTGAATCAGATAGAGAAGGGGATACGACTTGGTCTGGTCGAACTGGGGCGGCTTGAGCAGCCAGCCGAACACGGAATCGCCGCTCGCACCTACGAACCCGAACGACTCGAGGGGCGTGAGATCAAGCTGCTCGAGCGCCGCGCGGTTGAGGGCCGTCAGCGCCCGCTGGCCCTTGCCATCGTAGTTGGCCGTCCAGATCTCCGGCGGACTCGTCGCCGTCTGGTGCAGGAAGATCAGCGGGCTTCCCTTTCCGGCCACTTGGGCTGACCCGTTTCTTCCGCCGGAGATGAGCCTGGTTCGCTTGCCGCCGGGGACGTCGATCCGGTACAACACCCCCTGACCGCGCTCCTCTACCTCGGCGATCAGGCCTCGCCCGTCGGGCAGCCATACGAATGCCGACACGCTCAACGACCAATCCGGGGTGATGGAGCTGCGTCGGCCGGCGGCCGGCTCATACAGCATCAGCTGTTGCCGATCCGACTCGAAGCCCGGTCGTTGCGCGGCGAGGTACGCGATATAGCGGCCGTCGGGCGAATATGCGGGACTGTGATCGTTGGCGGGGTTGGTTGTGATCGCCTTGGGGCCGCTGCCGTCCAGAGGAATCAGGAAGACGTCGTTGTTGGTGCTGGTGGCGACGGTCGAGTCGGGGTTGAACGTGACCGCCAGCTCCGTTCCCGAGGGTGCCACGGCCAGGTCATGTCCTCCGAGGGCAAGCGTCGGGACGTCCTTGTCGATCGGAGTGAGATCGGTCAGCGTCTGAGTGGCCCGCGTGTACCGGAGGACGTGCTGGCGAAGACCAACTCTCCACTCGTTCCAATGGCGGTAGAAAAGCGAAGTCCAGATGCGGGCGTCGGTGGGATACTCCCCGTTGCGCCGCTCGATCTCCTGTTGCGTCGGCCACTTGACGTCGGACACGAGGAAGAGATCGCGTCCGTCGCGCGACCACTGGAAATCGCTTACCCCGGTCGGCACCGACGTCACCTTGCTTGATTCGCCGCCGCGGACCGGAAGGTCCCACACCTGCGTCACTCCGTCCCGGGTCGAGAGGTAGCCCAGCCGCTGTCCATCGGGGGACCACCGCGGGGCGCGGTCGGACGCGGGTCCGTTGGTAACCTGCCAGACGCTGTCGTGGTCGGTGCGCGCGAGCCAGATCCGGCCAACGTTTCGATTCTCCGTCAGCGAGGGCACAGACACGACAAAGGCGACCAGCTTCCCATCAGGTGAGAGCTGGGGATCACTGGCGAGCTTGAGCGCGAGAAAGTCGTCGACGCCGAGCGGGTGCTTGGACGCCGCCTGCGAGAAGGCGAGATGGGGGGTGGTACCAATGGCGAAAACCAGCAGGGCGATGGCCCCGCTGATCTTCATGCGATGACCCCGCCGCCCAACACCTGTTGATCGGGGCCGTAGAGCACGCCGGACTGCCCTGGGCTGATGGCGCGGACGGGCTCCTCCAGCGCGAGGTCGAGCTCCGCCGGTTCCGACGAAAGCACCGTCGCGCC